>CAZISX010000072.1:5960-20267 GCA_964542005.1 uncultured Spirochaetales bacterium | reverse complement strand
TGCATGTCATATGAAACCACAAATTATTCATGTCATGAAATTATCAAAAACAAGAATGAAATTAAACAAATAACTTCAAAAACTCTCTTTATCATCTTACAATCCTCTCAGAAAATTAATTTTAACAGACGATTGAATATACAAAAGAGCTTAATCTGTGTAAAGTTTTTGGATTAAAATCCTATTTATAAAACTGAGAAAAAAAGAGTTTTGCAGAAATCAAAGGTTTAGAGGAGAATTATTTCAGAAGATTGTTTTTAAAAAGTTATTTAAGACCGAAAAGATCAATCTTTGATTTGATGTAGTATTCGTTGTTTGGAGTAAGAACTTTAAGAAGTTTCTGATAAATCTTTATAGCTTCAGCCTTATTTGAATTTTTAAGTCCATAAGCCTGGAGATAAAGAGTTTTTGCCTGTAAAACAAGAGCTTTCATCCCTTCTCTTGCTGTTGCATTTTCGCTGTCAAGGAAAAGAGACTGAGAGAATCTTTCTCTTGCAGAAATAAGGTCGTTATGTTCAAGATCCTTAAGTCCCATTTTTGCGAGAAGTGTAGATTTGTATTTTTCAAGTTCTGTTGTAACTTTTGAGCGTTCAATCTCTGTTTTGGAAACAGTCTTGGAATCTTCTCTAAAGTTTGACTGAATATCAATAATTTCCTTTTCCTGAGACTCTTTTATAGCTGATTCATAAGCATTTTCAGCATCTTTTTTCTTATCAGCAGCTGTTTCTTTGTCATTTTTAGCCTGAAGTTTATTTTTCTCCTCAAGCTCTTTTATTTTCGCAACTCTGTCAGCTTTTTCCTGTTTCCACATTAGCTGCTGTTTTTCCCATTTATTTTTTTCCTGATCAAGAACTTTCTGTCTTTCCGCTTTTCTCTTATCTTTTTCAGCAATCAAACCCTCTCTCTTATCTTCAAGAGATTTTTTCTGGTCTTCTCTTGCTTTTTTGGTATCAAGTTCCATTTTGTCATATTTTTCAACAATTTTCTTCTTTGAATCTTCATAAATCTCTCTTGTTTTAGCAGCTTTTTCAGTCCATCTCTTATCAAAATCAATAGATTCCTGCTCTGTTTTTTCTTTGCTCGACTCTCTTTTAGTTGAAAAATCAAGCGTTACTTTCTCAATTTTTTTAGCAACATCTTCAATTTCAGCAAGAGTTCTCTCCTTCAGCCTTCTGTCTGGAGCAACCTTGTTTTCAAAGCCAGCTTCTCTTCTTTTCTTTTCGCTGTCCCAGCCTTTGCCCATTTTTTCGCGACTCTCTTTTCTGTCTGCAATTCTTTTATCTCTATCCTGCTGAGCTTTCTGTCTCATTTTGTCGATATCTTTCTGGAAAGTCTCTTTCTCTTTCAAGAATTTTTTAAACTCAGCCTCTTTTGCTTTTTTCTGAGCAAGTTTCTCTTTTTTATACTTTTCAATCTCGCCCTGAAGTCTCTGGTTTTCCGCAGCAAGCTTCATATCAAGCGCATCGCTTTGCATACCAAAATTTTCATCAAGCTTCATCATTTCTTCCTGAATTGTTGCAGCCTTATTTTTTTCCATTTTAGCGATTTCTTTATCAATAGCAGCTATCTCTTTTTTGGTTGCATCACTATCTTTCTTGCCTGATTTTTCAGCATCAGCAATAAGTTTTTTGATCTCTTTATCTTTAGATTTCTGAAGAGTTTCAATATCTTTTGATGCAGACTTAACCTTTTTGTCAAAATCAGCAAGAGCTTTTGCTCTATCTTTTTCAATAGTTTCAAGAGCTTTTGGCGCATCAGCCTGTTTTCCTGCAGCAGTAAGTTCGCCCTCTTTTTTAGTCTTTAAAGCTGCTGTTTCCTGATTGTATTTTGCGATTTCAGCATCAATATCAGATTTTTTCTTATTTAAATCAGCCTCTTTTTTTGCGAAATCCTCTTCTGCTTTCTTTGTTGACTGAGCTACCTGTTCTCCAAGTTTTTGAAGTTTTGCCTCAAGCTCAACTTTTTTCTTTTTCTTTTCTTCAAATTTTGTGTTGAAATCTTTTTCAAAAGCAGCCGCACCCTCAGTTTTCTTTTTCTGATAGTCTGCAGTTATTTTCTCTCTCTCTTTTTCGATATCAGACTGAAATTTACCCATAATTTCAGTCTGTTTCATCATATAATCTTCAATTTCCTTATCAAAAACTTCAACCTCTTTCTTTTTCACAGCCTCTTTTGAGTCAAATTCAGCAAGTTTCTTGTTAAGATCGTCAAACTTTTTCTGATACTCTTTTTCTACTTCAACATTGAATTTTCTGTCTTCATCCTCATTGCCCATACGGGTTTTTTCCTGATCTGAGGACTGTCCTTTTTCGCCCTTATCAAATTCAGCGCGCATAGTCTCTATTTTTTTATCTATTTCAACAATTTTAGCCTCTTTATCCTTTTTTTCCTGACCAAGCTTAGCCATCTGTTCATCATAATATTTCTGATCTTTTTCTGAAGAACCTTTTACCTTACCATAAAAAGTCTCTTTTTCGGTGCCGTGCAATTTCACATCTTCACTATATTTTTTCTCAACAGCATCAAGCTCTTTCTGTTTTGCATCATCAACAGCTTTTGTAGAAACCTTCACAACACCCTTTTCCTGCTGTTCAATCATTGTGATTTTGCTTTCAAGAGAAACAATCTCCTGCTCAAGTGCGCTATCATCATTTTCCCATTTCACTTTGAGGTCTTTTACAGTTTTCTTAAGTTCGCCTTCAGCTTTTTTCTCAACACCAGCCTGACCTTTTTCTGTTTCTTTCAGTTTTACAAGTATTTTTTCTCTTTCTGCAATTCTCTCATTTATCCACTTATCAGTCTCTTCATATTTTTTAGATTTTTCCTTTCTTGCAGCATCAAATTTGCCTTCATATTTTTTATGAATCTTCTCAACAACTTCTTCGTCTTTTGTTGTGGCCTGAGTAAAAAGAAGTCTGTCAACCTTTTCAACCTTATAAGAATCAGCTTTTTTACCCATCTCTCTAATTTCTTTATCCATTTTCTCAACTCTTTCTATCGCGGAAAGAGCTTCAGCATACTCTTTCTCAGCAATAAGTTTCTTAACCTTTGCCATTTCGCCGCGAATTTCCTGAGTAGATTCGTAGAGTTTTTTAATTTTAACATTCTGCTTTGAAGCATCTTTAAACAGCTCTTCAGCTCTTTCGAGATCTCCTTTAAGGTAACTCTCGAAAGCAGGTGCAAGAAGCTCTTTAACATCAGCTTTTTTTTCTTCACTTATTTTTGGAGCAGGTTCTTCATCTTTCATCTTGAGAGCTGAAAGGACAAAATAATCACCTTTGGCGAGTTTTTTTGCCTCATCTTTTATGCAGTCAATATCATCTTCACATTTTTCAAATTTTTTTGCAGCAGCCGCAACCTCATAGGCTTTCATTGAAGCAAGCTGTTTTGACAGCTCCTTATCAATTTTACCCGCAAACTTTGAATCTGCTTTTTTCTTTGTAACAACTGGAAAAAGGGCAACTTTTTCACCCGCCATCGCGCTTAACGAAATAAGCAGAGCAGAACAAACAGCAACTTTCCGAAAATTCATTTTAACTTCTCCTTTTTTATATTATTCAATGAATGGTTCAAAAATTCTGCGTAGTTTAACCAAAACAGTTCAATTAAGTCAACTTTTTCCCTACATTAATCTATGAATTTGAAACATCGGGCAAAAATTTAAGAAATATATATAAAAAAACCTCTCCCGAAGGAGAGGTCAAAAGTTTAGAACTTAATCAAATTACTTTTTTTTAAGCTTTGCGATTTCTTTGTAAATCTGCTTGATTCCGTGCTCGATTGCGCCGTAAGCATCTTCAAGTTTGCCCTTGATTTCTCTTACAACATCGTTATTAATTGCAGACTGAGCCGCAGCAAGTCTTGCGATTGGAACTCTGTATGGTGAGCATGAAACATAGTTAAGACCAGCTCTATGGAAGAAATCAATAGAAGCAGGATCTCCACCGTGCTCGCCGCAAACGCCGAGTTTAATCATTGGTCTTGTTTTTCTCCCTTTTTTGCAAGCTATTTCAACAAGCTGGCCAACGCCTTCTTCGTCAATAGATGCAAAAGGATCGCCTTTTAAAATCTTGTTGTCTTCGTAAACTTTAAGGAATTTGCCAGCATCATCACGGCTGTAGCCGAAAGTCATCTGGGTAAGATCGTTTGTTCCAAATGAGAAAAACTCTGCATCTTCAGCTATTTCGTCAGCTGTGAGAGCTCCTCTTGGAACTTCAATCATTGTTCCCACCATATATTCAATAGTCATTCCCTTTTCTTTGAAAACTTTTTCTGCCATATCGATAATGATTTTCTTCTGGTTTGCAAATTCTTCTTTTTTACCAACAAGAGGAACCATTACTTCAGGAAGAACTTTTACGCCTTCTTTTGCAAGGTCGCAAGCTGCTTCAAAAATAGCTCTTGCCTGCATTTCGGTTATTTCAGGATAGGTTATGCCGAGACGGCAGCCACGGTGTCCAAGCATCGGGTTAAATTCGTGAAGATCGTCAACTTTCTTTTTGATTTCTTCAACAGTAATTCCCATAGTTTTTGCCATTTCGAGCTGGTTTTCCTCTTCGTGAGGAAGGAATTCGTGCAGCGGAGGATCAAGAAGACGGATAGTTACAGGGAAACCTTCCATAGCCTTGAAAATTCCGTAAAAATCATCTCTCTGGTGTTTGATGAGTTTAGCTAATGCTGCTCTTCTTCCTGCTTCATCGTTTGCAAGAATCATTTCGCGAACTGCAATAATTCTGTCGCCTTCAAAGAACATGTGTTCTGTTCTGCAAAGACCAATACCTTCCGCGCCAAAGTCTCTTGCTACTTTTGTATCTTTAGGAGTATCTGAATTTGTTCTGATTTTAAGAACTCTTCTTTCATCAGCCCATTCCATGAGTGTTCCGAATTCACCTTCAAATTTTGGTTCTTCTGTTGCGATTTTGCCTTCAAAAACTTCGCCTGTTGAACCGTCAATAGAAACCCAGCCGCCTTCTTCTATTACTTTGCCGGCAACTTTAAGAGTTCTTGCTTTGTAGTTAATATCAAGTGAGCCGCAGCCTGAAACACAGCATTTTCCCATACCTCTTGCAACAACAGCAGCATGAGAAGTCATACCGCCTCTAGCTGTAAGAATACCTTTTGCAGCATCCATACCGCCGAGATCTTCAGGAGAAGTCTCGATTCTAACAAGAATAACTGATTTGCCTTCAGCTTTCCATTTTTCAGCATCTTCAGCATTGAAAACAATCTGTCCGGTTGCAGCGCCTGGAGAAGCTGGAAGACCTTTTGCAAGCTGAACGCCTTTTTTCTTCTCTTCTTTTATGAATTGAGGATGAAGAAGCTGGTCAATCTGAGCAGGGTCAAGTCTTAAAAGAGCTTCATCTTTTGTGATAAGACCTTCTTTTACCATTTCAACCGCAATTCTTACAGATGCAGCAGCAGTTCTTTTGCCGTTTCTTGTCTGAAGCATATAAAGTTTTTTGTTTTCGATAGTAAATTCAATATCCTGCATGTCACGGTAGTGATGTTCAAGATTGTGGTAAATTGTAACAAGCTGGTCATAAACTTCAGGCATATATTCTTCAAGTGAAGGAAAATTATTTTTTCTTTCATCTTCGGAAACGCCATTTTCAGAAGACCATTTTCTTGAACCTGTAACAGTAACCTGCTGAGGAGTTCTGATACCTGCAACAACATCTTCGCCCTGAGCGTTGATAAGATATTCGCCGTAAAAAAGTCCTTCGCCAGTTGCAGGGTTTCTTGTGAAAGCAACGCCTGTAGCGCAGTCTTCGCCCATATTTCCAAAAACCATAGCCTGAATATTAACAGCAGTGCCCCATTCTTCAGGAATATTGTTCATTTTTCTGTATCTGATTGCTCTGTCATTCATCCATGAGCCGAAAACAGCGTTTATCGCGCCCCAAAGCTGCTGAATAGGATCAGTCGGGAAGTCAACACCCTTTCTCTCTTTAACAAGTGCCTTAAATCTCTTAACAAGTTCTTTAAGGTGCTCTGTTGTGAGGTCTAAATCAGCCTTTGCGCCAACTTCATGTTTAAGCTCGTGCATAACAACTTCAAAAGGATCTTCTTCGTCTTTGTTTTCAGGTTTAAGTTCCATAACAACATCGCCGTACATGGAGATAAATCTGCGGTAGCTGTCCCATGCAAATCTTTCATTGCCGGAAAGTTTGATAAGACCCTGAACTGTATCATCATTAAGACCCAGGTTCAAAATTGTATCCATCATGCCTGGCATCGAAGCTCTTGCACCTGAACGGACAGAAACAAGAAGAGGATTCTCCTTGTCACCAAATTTTTTACCCATAACTGCTTCTATTTTTTTAAGATTTTCAATAACCTGCTCATTAAGTTCCATAGGGTAGTGTCTGTCGTTTTTGTAGTAAACAGCACACATATCTGTAGAAATTGTAAAACCGGCAGGAACAGGAATTCCCAGATTACTCATTTCAGCAAGATTTGCACCTTTGCCGCCAAGGGTTTCCTTCATCTTGGCATTTCCTTCAGAACCCTCAGGTCCAAAGAAATAAACATACTTCTTAGTCATAAGTCTCCTCCTAAATCAGTTAAGAACTCACACATAGCTATCTGCTTAAAAATCCTAGCATTTTGCAATAATTTGAACAATACAACTCTTTTAAGAGCACGCTTTGCAGTCCCGATATTATAAAAAATTAAAGGAATAAATCAATTAATTCATTAGATTGTGATAAGCAGGTTAAAATACTTCTTTTTTGGAGAGTTTAACATTCACTAACCCTTTTGATTTTTCAATTAATTACTGAAAACCAGTTTGTTGTTGTTGTTTTTAAAAAGATATATATCTGAATTTTATCAGAATATTTGACAATTATTTAAGTACACAGGAATAAATAAACACGCTGAAAAAAATATTGGTCTTTATAATAAGGCAGAAAAAAGAGATTTGATACAGACTTAGTTTTCAGGATTTTTCTTTTTCTGGAAAAAGAGAAGCTCAATTGCAACAAGTGTGACAGCTGCAACAATCGCGGCATCAGCTATATTAAATGTTGGCCAGTGATAAGCGTCTTTTACATGCCAGTCAATGAAATCAATAACAAATCCAAGCCTGTAGCGGTCAATCAGATTGCCGACTGCACCGCCGATTACAAGTGCGTAAACTGCGGTAAGTATTTTTGATTCGCTTTTGACCATGAGAAGTCCAAGAACAAAAAGTGTAACAACTGTTGAAAAACCAAGAAAAACAGCTTTTCTCATTGCTTCAGAAAATTGGCTTCCGAGAGAAAAGAGCGCGCCTCTATTTTCTGCGTAAATTAGATGAAACCACGATTCAAAAACAGTAACGGATAGTCCCCCTTTTAGTGATATTGCCCAGATTTTTGTTATCTGGTCAATAAGGATGACTGGAAAAGTTATTAAAAGCAGGTAGATTGCGTTTTTAGGTGCGAATTTCATTTTACAGCCTCATAGCACTCTTCGCATATTCCTGTGATTTCTTCTGTCCAGTTTTTAAGTTCCCGTTTTTTCCAGCATCTTTCACATTTTTCGCCTGTTGCAGTTTCAACTTTGCCATAAACTTCGAGTTCTTCGCAGAGTTTTGCAACTCCTTCTGATGAAAGAGCTTTTTCAACTTTTGACACTATAAATAAAGATTCAAGGTTTGTGAATTCTTCATCAAGTGCTGGCATGTTGTTCCAGAAAAGAGTAACTTTCGCGTCAAGTGAATGGCCGATAGTTTTTTCAGCTCTTAATACTTCAAGCTGTTTTTGAATACCTTCACGAACTTTGAGTATAGTTTCCCATTTTTCAAGGTAAGACTCGTCCTCTTTTGTGAGTGTTCTTTGAGGCATTTCTTCAAAGAAAACAGACTCTTTCTTCTCGCCAGGCATGTAGCTGTAAGCCTCTTCCGCGGTGAAAGAGAGAACTGGTGCCATAACTTTTATAATGTCTGATAAAATCATGTAAACCGCACTCTGCGACATTCTTCTTCTTTTGTCGTCTGCTTTCATAACATAACGGTCTTTGATAACATCGAGGTAGATTGAGGACATGTCAACAGTGAAAAAATCAAGAAGTTCGTGGTAGAACCTGTGATATTCGTACGCTTCATATTTTTCAAGAATTGTGGAGAGTTTCTTTTTCCATTTTGCAAGTGCCCATTTATCAAGCGATGTAAGTTCGTTCTCGTTTACAAGATGTTTTGAAGGCTCAAAATCATTAATAAATCCAAACATAAAGCGGATTGTGTTTCTGATTTTTCTGTATGCAGTGACAAATGTGCTGATAATGTCGTCTGAAATTCTTATATCATCGCGGTAATCTTCAGCACTTACCCAAAGCCTAAGTATTTCTGCGCCGAGAGTTTTGATTCTCTTATCAGGCGGGGTGAAGTTTCCTTTGCTTTTTGAAAGTTTTTCCCCTTTTCCGTCAACAACAAAACCGTGTGTAAGGACTTTTTTGTAAGGAGCCTGTTTTTTGATTAATACGGAAAGTTTGAGCGATGACTGAAACCAGCCTCGGTGCTGATCGCTTCCTTCAAGATACAAATCTGCAGGAAATTCAAGACCTTTTGTGCCGTTTAAGACAGCAGCCCAGCTCACGCCTGAATCAAACCAGACATCTAAAATATCAGATTCTTTCTCTATATTTGTGCTGCCGCATTTTGGACACTTGTACCCGGCAGGGAGGAAAGAGCTTGTGTCGTGCTGATGCCAGACATCAAAAGTCTCTTTCGAGAACATATCTGCAACTTTGTGAGCAATTTCAGCATCTGCGATTTTTTCTTCGCAATCTTTGCAGCGGAATGCAATAATTGGCACGCCCCAGAGTCTCTGTCTTGAAATACACCAGTTTGGCGCGTTTTCAATCATGCTTGTTATACGGTTTACACCCCATTTCGGAATAAATTCAACTTTTTTGAGTTCATTAAGTGAATTTTCTCTAAGACCTGTGTCATCCATCGAGATAAACCACTGTTCAGTTGCTCTAAAAATAATCGGGCTGTTGCATCTCCAGCAGCACGGATAACTGTGGGAAACATCTTCGCCTGGCTTGTTGAGTAAGTATCCGGTTTCAAAAAGGAATTCAACAATTTTTTTGTTTGCTTTATGAACATTTTCGCCAGCCCAGTTTGGAACTTCTTCTGTGAATCTTCCCTTCGCATCAACCGGCGCGTAAGGCTCTAAACCAGCAGCTAAACCAACAATATAATCATCCGCACCGTGTCCTGGAGCTGTGTGAACGCAGCCTGTACCAGCTTCCAAAGTAACATGTGAGCCAAAAAGTATAATAGAATCGCGGTCAATAAAAGGATGTCTTGCTTTCATTCCTTTAAATCTTGTCGCTTCAAATGATGCAACGGTTGGCGCGTTCTCTTCACCAACAGCTTTGAGGAAATTATTTTTCAAATCTGTAGCAACTATGAAAACCTCGTCTCTGAATTTTACAGCTGAGTATTCAAAAAGTTCGTTCAGGCAGATTCCAAGATTTGCAGGAATTGTCCACGGAGTTGTTGTCCAGATTACAAAATTCACCTTTTCGCCGGGGAGTTCGGTTAGGCCGCCCTCAACCGGAAATTTTACAAAAATAGAAGGTGATTTATGGTCGTGGTATTCAACCTCGGCGTCAGCAAGTGCTGTTTCACACTTTGAGCACCAGTAAACAGGTTTTTTTGCTTTAAGAAGCGCACCTGATTCAACAATATTCGCAAACTGATGAGCAATCGCACCTTCATATTCAGGGCTTAAAGTAAGATAAGGATTTTCCCAGTCAGCCAGAACGCCAAGTCTTTTGAATTCATCTCGCTGGATATCAATAGCTTCATAAGCATATTTTCTGCACTCTTTTAAAAGCTCGGTTTTTGACATAGAGTTCTTTTTGTCACCAAGTTTTTCAGCAACCTTAAGCTCAATCGGAAGACCGTGGCAGTCCCAGCCAGGAACAAAAGTAGAAAGTTTCCCCGACATATTTTTGTATTTTACTGTGATATCTTTAAGGATTTTGTTCAGAATATGACCGTCGTGCAGATGACCGTTCGCATAAGGAGGGCCGTCGTGGAGAACAAAAGAAGGCTTGTTAATATTTTTCTCAATAATTTGCTTATATAAATTGATGCTATTCCATTTTCCTAATATTTCCAGCTCTTTAACTGGAAGATTCGCCTTCATTGGAAATTCAGTAACCGGAAGATTGAGCGTTTTGCTGTAATCCATGCTTTTCTCCATATTTTCGCATTAAAAAAACCGGAAGTTTGAGAAACTCTCTGTTTTAACACAAACTTCGTAATTGCGCGTTTATTATATAGAGAGGTGATTTTTTGTCAAGTTGGCGGGAAAGAAAGTGTTTTTGTTTCCCAGAAGAAAAATCCATCAAATTAAAGATTTTGCTATCCTGCGAAACCTTTCATCATCCATTTTCTGGCGAGAATAAGTCCGATTGGTGAAATAATTGCAATTAATCCATAGATAAACCACATTGATTCTGTGTTTAATCCTGATATTTGAGTGTCAGCCGGGCAGTAGTTCATCAGGAACCAGCCTGAATACATTGAGGTTATAACTTTTGTGAGAAACCAGGGGAACTGTCCGATTCCCATATAAATTCCAACCATATTTTTTGGCGCAATTTCTGCGACCCACTGTAAAAATCTTGGCTGCCACATTGCTTCGCCGAGGCTCATTATTACAAGGTAGGTCATAAGTGTCTCAATGCTCGGGCCAAGTGCCAGAATAAATGTTGGTGATGCCATGACAAAAGTTCCGAGAATCATCATTGTGTAGGTGTTTTTCTTTGCTGTAAATGCTGCAACTATCGGGGTTAAAACAAATATCAAAATAGGGTTAAGGTTGCTGAAAAACTCAAAGTTTTCCTGAACAACGCCGTTAAAGGCGCGGCTTGTGTACTGCGGAATTGTGAGCCAGTTGTGGGCAAAAAGTGTCTGAACAGGAATAAGTATAAAGATAAAGAACATGAATCTTGCGTCTGTAAAAGGGAAGTGCTTGATATAATAGATGAATTTTTGTTTAGCACTTAATCCGGCAAGCTCGTCATGCTCCTGGGTTTCTCCATCTTTTTTGTTTGGTTCATTCTCTTCAGCCTCTTTCATTGCCCTTGCTACTGCTTTTTTTGAAAGTATTAGTGCCATAAGGATTATCTCGATAAAGGTTATTCCGACATAAAACCAGAAAACACCTTTAATTTCAAACGATTTTCTTATAGCCGGCGAGATGATTCCAGGTAAAAATCCGCCAAGATTCATGATGCCGTAAAGCATGGCATAACCCATTGCTGAGGTTTTTGAGTTGGTAAAAACTCTGACTCCGGCATAGCAGGCAGGCTGAAAAATACCTGAACCAAGCATGATTGCAAAAATACCGATTAGAGAAATCAGATGTGCACTTTGCCACGCACCGGGAGCTCCAAGTGATGGCGAAAGGGTAAGTATTGTTCTTCCGACAAACATGAGGGCAAGAGATAGGATTATTGCTTTTCTGATTCCAATCCAGTCAACAGTTGCGCCAAAAACCATCATGGCAAGGGTGATGCCGCCTGTTAATATTCCGATTGTCCTTCCCGCGGTCAAATCGTCCAGCCCAGCGTATTCATTGAAGAATAATGACAAAAGCGTAAGAATGCCAAAGTAGGCAAGACCTTCCAGCATACTTACAAGATTGATTCCGAAAAGTGCTCTTGATGTTCGTGTTAAATCTACAAAAGGCTGCACCAGCTCTTTCATAAAACCGGCAAATGAAAAAGATTTTGTTTCCTGCATGTTTGCTCCTATTATAAAAACGGTCGATATTAACAGATAGGTATGCTATTTGCAAAAAAAAGGATAACTGATTGTGGAGGTTTTTGATGAAATATATAATTTTTTCTATTGCGGTTCTTTTTCTTGTTGCGTGCTCTGATGAAAAGTCTAAAAAAAATGAGGAAATTAAAGGCGATAGCGAGATTTTTGCTCTGGATGATGAAGTAGTAGTTTTGCCTGAGAATAATGAAGAACCAAGTCATAATTCTGACAACGATGAAGTGATTTCTGATAATTCTGAAAAAAGTGATTCAGACAATGAGGTAATGAGCGACGCAGATGATTTAATTAATGATTCTGACCAGGTTAGCGATTTTGAGATTTTTGATGATGATTTGGATTCTGATGGTTTTGATAAAGATAATGACTCATTTGTTGATGCTGAAACAGCTGATGACAATGATGAAGTGGCTGATATTGATAATGATTCCGATGTATTGACTCCAAAAAACGAGGAGTGGCATCAAGTTCCAAAAGCTGGTGGCGAGGTCTTCTTTTTTGAGAATAGAGTGCGTATTCTTTTTCCTGAAAACTGGAATAACACCAGCTTATTAATCGGAATAAGGGAGCTTGAAAAGGGAAATCTATATGAATTTATTGATCCGCCTGAGCGGTTTTTAAAACCTTTGCGCGTTGGAATTTTTGCTCCCCCATTTTTAAAGATTGATGAAGAACAAGTTCTTGTTTCTATTCGAGATAATCTTTCTATTCGACTCAATAGAAGCGGTTTTGAAGAGGATTTCGCATCGGCAGATATCTCTTTTCCGATTGTTTTTTCGACTGCTCCCAGAGGAAGTGCGGTTTGTCCTGGAGATGACGATATTGAGCAGCAGACAAGAAATATTTATTCAGAGATTGTCTACAATAAAAATCATCAGATTGTAACAATTGATTCGTGCATGGATAGATTTGAGGCATCGCTTGTTACTGGAAGCGGAACTACTGGAAATGCGGATCAGACAACCGCAGCAACTGCACTTGTAACCTCTGCACCCGGCGAAATCCCGCTCCGTTCGGTAAGTTTTTATCAGGCAAAACAGCTGTGCCAGAATTCAGGCAAAGAGCTTTGCGGCGATTTGGAGTGGCAGGTTGCGTGCGAAGGTGCATACAATCCTCATAATCCGGCAGAATCGCCATGTTTTTACGGACTTGCTGGAAGCGGCTGCTATTCGTTTGATGAAAGTTTGTGTCATCTCAAAACAAATCATGCAGAAGCGGAGGCAAGTTATGATAAAGCAAAATATCAGTGCAATCTCAACTACAAATACTGCACAGATTTGGACGCAGTTTGTCAAACAAATTTAACAACTTGTCTCACTGAAGCTTTGGATGAATACAACAACACATTTAGAGGCGGAAACTTCCCGTTTTGTCATTCTGTTTTTCAAATTGACAACATTATTGGAAATCTGATGGAATGGATTTCATACCAGAATATTGATGGTACATTTGAGGAAGGTGTTTTGCGCGGAGGAAGTTATTCTGATGGAGAATCAAACAATTCTGATTTGAAATGCAGGCCGGAGTCAGCACCAGGATTTCAGATAAATCCTGAAGCTCAGCTTGAAACTGTCGGTTTCAGGTGTTGTATTTTATAGATCAAAGTTGAATGAGAGACCTATTGCACATATAAAAGGATTGTAATCAAATGTTTTAGTCAAATCTTCATTATTATCACTCTCGTCTTGATCAAGCCTCAGAGAAAGTCCTATTTCTGCAAAAAATTTCACACTTTCAAATCCAGCTCTGATAACTCCAGCAGGTTCTGCAAAAATACCATCATTATCGCCTGAAAAAGCTTTTGGATTTGGAAAATTTACATAGGCAAGTCTAATTGCTCCGCCAAGCTCAAAGTGATCTCTTACAAGGCCAACGCCAGGCTGAATGTAAATACGAAAGTATTTGTCTGTGAGATTAACATTTATATCCTCTGAATCAATGTATTCAAGTATATAAGTTGTTGTTTTTCCGAATCCATATCCAGCAAAAGTTTCAAATCTGAAGCGATTTTTTGCATAATAATAGCCCGCACCTACTTCTGCAAAATTAGTTTTGCTTTTCTCTTTCTCATCACACTCTACTTCGCCGTCATCATCAAAACTATCATCTGATGAACAATTTGTTGATTTTGTTTCTGATGAATACATATATCCTGATGAGACAGCCATATTTTCAAAAATAGCGTAAGATGCGTTAAAACCGCTTTGAGTTCCTATATAAGCATCTCCTTTAAGATTGCCTTCCCGCGATAGAAGAGGAATGCTTAAAGCATTTGGAGTATAAACAGGATTGCATGATGAAAGCAGTATTAATACAAAAACAGCATAAAGGATAATCTTAAAAAAATGACATATAAGCTGGGTCCTCAGACATCCACAAACGGCATAACAAAGATACAGACGTCAATAACCATAGCCAACCAACAAAGCGATGCTGAAATTTCTATGCACAAGGTGAATGATCAATGGTTGTTAATCAATATCCCAGATATATTACGGCCAGGCAAGGGTATCTCTATG
>CAZISX010000072.1:0-5950 GCA_964542005.1 uncultured Spirochaetales bacterium | reverse complement strand
TCTTAAAAACTCCATACATTTCAAACACCTCCAAATTTTATAAATGCAAAAGTTTATACCTAAATTTAGTTTTTGTGTCAATCTTTTGCCATCATTTTGTTTCTAATCATTTTTCATCCTTGACAGATTCCCCTCTTTCGTTTATATTCCACTTGCATTTTTTTTAGGGGTAAATAATGGAAATTCTTGATTTAACGAGAGAAGAGCTTCTCGATGCGCTAATTGAAAAAGGTTTTGAAAAATATCGTGCAGCTCAGATTTTTCAGTGGATATACGACAAATTTGTGTTTGATTTTTCTCTTATGACAAATATTTCAAAGGAAAAAAGAGAGTCGCTCAAAAACTATTTTTCGATAAATATGCTTAACAATGTTGAGATGTTTTCCTCTGCTGACGGCACTGAAAAAATAAGATTAACACTTGATGATTCAAGCTCTGTTGAAAGTGTAATAATTCCCGACAAAGATCGAGTAACACTCTGTGTTTCAACGCAGGTAGGCTGCCCGCTCGATTGTAAATTCTGTAGAACAGGTCATCTAGGTTTTAAACGGAATCTTACTGTTCGCGAGATTGTTGCGCAGGTTCTTTTTGCCCAGAAGTATCTCCACGAAAAAGAGATGAGAATTACAAATATTGTCTATATGGGAATGGGCGAACCACTGCTTAATTTTGATAACACCATAAAATCTATAATGATTTTAAAAGATGGCGTCGGACTTAACTTTTCATCCCGCCGCATCACTGTTTCGACAGCCGGAATCACAGATCTGATTGTTGAACTTGGCGAAAAAACAGGGGTGAATTTTGCTCTTTCTCTCCATTCGCCAAATCAGAAAATCAGAGAGACAATTATGCCTGTGGCTAAAAGATTTCCACTTGAGCAGTTGATTGAGGCTGTCAAAAATTATCCCAATCATCATAGAAAGCGGGTACTGATAGAATATATTATGTTGAAGGGAATTAATGATTCAAAAGATGATGCAAGAAGACTGATAAAAATAGCAAAATTTCTTAATGCAAAAGTCAATCTCATTCCTTTTAATTCGTTTGAAGGGTGCGGATTTGTCTCAACAAAGATGGGTGATATTGAGTCTTTTCAGCAGATTCTGGCCGATAGCTATATCACTGTTTTGATTCGTAAATCCAGAGGAGAAGAGTCGCTTGCAGCCTGTGGTCAGCTCGGGCATATTTGACAACAATTTATTTGTAGATAAGATATTTTCCTCTATTTTGGCAAAGGAACTCTATTGAGAAAATTGATTTTTTTTGTTATAGCGGCTCTGGTAGGAATAATTCCTGCACTTGTCTGGGGCTATATTAATAAGGATAATATTGATGTCCGTTTTACTGTTGTTATGCCGGAGACTCCTAAAATAGTTTCAGATATCCGTTTTTATTCTGTTCCTGATTTTGATTATGATCAGCTTTTCAGCGAAGAAATAGGCTACAAGGAATGGGCTGAAGCGAAAAAACTTTTTAATAAAGAGGGCTTGAAAAAATTCTCGGAAGGAGATATTTTTTCTGTAACCGGCAGCGATGGAAATCTGACAGAGTACACACTTCATCATTATGAAAAAGATGGATCAGGCAGGAAAATAACTTTTATCAGAAAAGGCGATATTTTTGAAAAAAAGGAGGAAAATCTCTCTATTTCTGTCTCCTCAGTTGTCAAAAATTTTCAGGTAAAAACAACCTTCTCAGATGATTTTCCCGAATTTTATGCTACAGCTAAAAAGTACATGAGCTGGGACTGGTATATTCTCGAAATGCTTAAGCCAGGCGACTCGGTTTCTTTTATTATTAAAGGTATATTTGATAAAGATATCCTCACTCACGATCTGGGAATTCAGGGTTTCAGCGTAAAAAGCAGAGATTTAGGTTCATTCACACTTGTTGCCTACCGCGACAAATATTACGGCAATTTTTTTACACCTGATGGAAGTGCAATCTTTTCGCCGCAGGGATTTTTCAGGGTTCCGATTGATTACGCCAGAGTGACTTCACAGTACGGCTACCGCTCAGATCCTTTTAATGGCAATCATAAAATGCACAAAGGTATTGATGTTGTTGCCAAATATCTTACTCCGGTTCATGCAGCCAGAGACGGAGTTGTGACCCATGCAGGCTGGAAAGGCGGACTTGGCAGAACAGTCATAATAGATCACGGATTCGGGATTAAAACACTTTACGGCCATCTCGGCAGCATCTCTGTAAAACCGAAAATGGTTGTCAGAATGGGTGATGTTGTTGGCGGCGCAGGAAGCAGCGGCAGATCAACCGGAACACACCTCCATTTTACAGTTTACCAGAATGATGAACCTGTTGACCCGCTGAAATTTGCTTATGAAAGACTTCTTGTTCCACCTTTTGATATTGCTGAAAAATTTAAAAAAGATGGAGAGGAATACACTGCCGCTCTTCTTGAAAGTGTTGAGTATGAAAAAACTTTTTTTCTTGATACCCAGAATAAAAGCAGATATGTAACTTCAGTTTCTGATTAAATCAGAATTTCAGCGACAACTTGAAAAATTCGACAACAGTATCTTTCTTTTTCAGATCATAATTTATTCTGGTATAGATTTTTGGCGGAGTAATAGATGCTTCAACCGGAGGCTTTTTGTACTTTCTTGTAAGGTTAAACAAAACAACACCGCCAGCAACAGGGGCAATTGCATTTCCGCCAAAAGCAGCCCAGTAAGAGCCAGTCTCGTTTTCTGTTGTGCCAACAATTTTGATTGCTGTTGGTGTCCCAAAAAACATTACCCCCAAACCAGCCAGAACTAATAAATAGTTATTATCCCTTTTACATTCAAAAAGTTCGCTATCTTCCGAATTATCCTTCATCAAATTGGATTCACAAGTGTCTTTTTCTCCAAAACCTTCTATCACAAGCAATAAGCCCAAAAGCCAGACAGCAGTACCTGCAACAGATTCCACTACAATTCTTGATGTGGAAAGTGGAGGCTTTGGAATTTTTTTAATATTATTTTCTGTTTTATTTTGAATCTGAGGCAAATTTTCATCTTTTTTTAGAGAATCATCTTTCTTCTGCGTTTCAATTGTCAAATCGCTCTCTTTTGCAGATTTTAGATTTTTTTCCTCCTTTCCAGCGTTTTCTTTCAACCTTTTATATTCGGCGTACTCCTCTTCGCTAAAAAACGCAATGCTCTTAAGAAGCTCCCTAGCTTCAGGAAGATTCGACATATTCGCATATTCTCTAGCTTTTTTGTTGTTATTCTGCTTCATATATATTTTTGCAAGATAATAGTACGACTTATCCTTGTAATTATTTTTCTCATCAGAATAGTTTGCAGCAGACTCAAAAGCAGGAATAGCCCAGCTGTATTTTTCCGAATTAAAATAGGCTGTTCCAAGATTAAACCAGGCTTTTGTGTACCGCTCATTAAGCATTATCGCCTTCTGAAACAACTCTGTCGCCTCGTCATATTTTCCTTCCTGAGTCAGCAAAACACCTGCGTTATTATATTGATTTGCAGTTTTTGGCATTTCTGCAACTTGAGCAGCATCGCTATCAGCTGTTTCTCCGGCAGAGAGAATATTTCCAAAGAAGGTTATGAAAAAAATAAGAAAGAAAAATTTCATGATATTTGAGCCTGCTACTTGTTGTTGACAATCTTTTTTACAAAGTTTGGAAGTGCAAGCGCGCCTCTGTGAATATCGGGATTGTAATATTTGGATGTTTCAGCTATCTTCATACTGCGAACCATGTCAAATTCTTTGAGAGTATGTTCATCTGAAGCAAAAGAAATTGTCCAGAAACCGCTCGGATAAAGAGGAATCATCGCAATATAGGTTTCAACATGCTCAAAAACACTGCACATCGCGGAAGTCATTGAATTCATAGTATCTTCGTAGAACCACGGAGATTCACTCTGGGAAACCATGATACCGCCTTTTCTAAGAGCCTTCTTCACAAGTCTGTAATAATTCTCTTTAAAAAGCTCAACGCCTGGACCTATCGGATCTGAAGAATCTGTAATAATTACATCAAAGTAGTTCTCATGCCGTTCCATGAATTTGAAGCCATCCTCAAAAGAGAGCTTAACCCTGGAATCTTCTTCAAGTTTGGATGCTGTTGACGGAAAATATTTCTGGCAAACGCGAACAACCCTTTCATCTATTTCGCACAAAACAGCCTCTTCAACTGAAGGATGTTTCAGGATTTCTCTGATTGCGCCGCCATCGCCGCCGCCAACAACAAGAACTCTTTTCGGGTTTTTGTGTGTGCACATAGGCATGTGGGTAATCATTTCGTGGTAAACAAATTCATCTTTTTCTGAGAGCATAACAAGCCCGTCAAGAGTCAGAAGATTGCCAAAAAAATCGGTTTTGAAAACTTCTATCTTCTGGAACTCGCTCTGTTCCTCGTGAATTTTTTCTGAACATTTAAGACCAAGACTTGCTCTATCATCATAATTTTCTACAAACCACATATATTTCATCTCCTATTTTACAAGTTCTTTGTACCATAAAACAACAGCCGCAAAAGCAGTAGCCGTGTGAACAACCTTTGCCTCGACACCCTTGCTCTGCACAGTGTAATCCTTGATTCCTCTCATTTTCATAGCTTCCTCAGCCATTTCACGAACTTTTTTCTCAACAAATTCAAGCGGTGCGTGATTGTGATGTTCCATAATTACACCGTTTATTGAACGGTCATTAGGAATCGCGATAGCAACAGCAGAAGAGATAGTTTCACCAGGCTCTGTTGAAGTGATGCTAGCGTAAGCCAGAGGAACAAAGCTTCCTGCAGGAAGTTTAACAGGCTTAACCTCTTCACATTTTGGAGGAAGAATCGAACTCATTTTTATAAGGTTTGTATCGCCGACACTTGCAGCCAAAAGAGCACCATCAAAAGAAGTAAGCTCGGTGTTGCCTTCGCTCGCACCAGCTACAAAAAAGTAAATGTCAGGAATTTTTGCCACATCAAACATAATCGCCTCCATATCTATAAATTTGTAAATCTTATCTTTTTTAGAAGAACTAAAAACGGAGAATATTACAATACCATAAGCTTTCCTGTCAACTCTTTTTTTGTTGCACACCTCTTTTTCTTTAATAAACCCGGAATTTTCACATTCAAAGAGCAAATCTCAACCAGCATACAAACTTGAGTAAAGTGCCAAAAGCAAATTTCCTGCGGCACGGAAATCTCTTTACCATGCCAAAGAAAAAGATTCTACGGCACGGAAAACTTCTTTACCGGATCTGGAGTGATAAAAAATAATGTTTTAGGATCATTTTACAAAATTTTTCTGAATGTCGGCTACTCTGTCGCCTGATAATTTTTATCTCAGTTTTTTGACTTCTTCTGCGGAAAGTCCGGTAAATTTCACAATTTTTTCAATAGGAATATTCTCTGAAAGCATTTCTTTCGCAATCTCGATTTTTGCAAGATGCTCGCCTTCAACTCTCCCTTCAGCTCTACCTTCAACTCTTCCTTCAACTCTCCCAATCTCAATTCCCTCAGCTTTTCCAAGCTCGATTCCTTCATCTTTGGCAGTTTCAATGACTCCTTTCATGTCGCGGTAAACTTTCAGAGATTCTTCGTAATCGTCGAGCTGTTCTTTTGTAAAGTTGGCTATCTCAGCGATTTCAAAGAGTTTTTTGAATACTTTTTCCTGCAATCTTTCGGGGCGGTTCATCAGATTTGGAAGATTTTTCAGGACGAAAAGCCATTTATCAAAGTTTGTTTCAAGCTCTTCCTCGGTTTTTTTGAATTTCGGCATTTCGAGATAGATATAGGTCAGCTTGTCATAAAAGACTTTATTTCTAATAATATCAACAAGTTTTGCTTTGTGCATTATCTGGTTCGGCTCGTCGCCATCTTCTTTGTCAAATTCAAAATCTAAGATTCCAATCGTGTAAACTGCCTTCAAATTGTAATCCCATTCCCCTTTTTTTGCCTGTTCAGTTATCGGAAAAGTGC
>CAZISX010000071.1:13886-20270 GCA_964542005.1 uncultured Spirochaetales bacterium | reverse complement strand
TTTTAGGCTACCGGATTAAGGCTGAAGTCAACACAAATAAAGGTAGGATGGACGCTGTTATTAAGACAGATTCTCATATTTATATTCTGGAATTCAAGCTTGACAAGCCAGCGTCAAAAGCGTTGGAACAAATCAAAAAAAGAGATTATTACGAAAGATATCTTCTTGATGGTAGGAAAGTTGTGCTGATTGGCGTAAGTTTCACGAGTAAAACCGGCGAGATTAGGAGCTGGAAGGTGGAGACGAATTTCACTTCTTGATTTTGCATCTTATTTGTGCTGATTTTCCAGAACAATTTGAAAGAAAGAAAGTGCAGGGAAAACTAGACAAATCAATATGTTATGGATTTTTATAGGATTTTCTCAGAGAAATTTTGAAATAATATCGTCAATCTCATTCTGGTTTATGCCATTTTCCTGAGGACCTTTCATCAGAGCAAGGAGCTCCTCCCCTTTTTTGATAGTTGCAGGATCTGCATCTTTTGTTTTCTTCTTAAGTTTAAGACCTAAATCCAGAACAATTTCCTTGATGTTTTTGTCCATTTTGGAAACAATTTCAACAATTTTATAAATTCTCTGACCTGTAATATCCTGAAATGAGAGTGACTCCAGAATACGCATAAGATGAGCATCGTTTTGGAATCGTATTTTTTCCATGCTGTCCATAACATTTATAACGCCAACAAGTCCGCGTTCAAGCTGATCCTTCAGCTCCTTTATTTTTTGCATCTGACTATTGATTTCGCGGCTGTTTTCCTGAATCTTTTCTGTTGTGTCAATAATAGTGTTTGTTGCAGATTCTGTCGCATTGACAATAGCCTGAAGCTGATCGCTTGTTTCGGGAAGCGCACTTGTCGTAATCTCACTAAGGTTTGAGTCAAGTTTTGCCACGGTGGTTTTCTTAAAATCATTAATAGATTCAAGAATTTCCTTGAGTCCTTTGTAGATTCCTTCAGAAATCTCATTTGGACTTTCGCTGTTTTTTGAATTAATTTCACCCATAAATTCATTGATTTTGGCCATTTCCGAACCATCGCCGGAATTCATAATCTCTTTTATATGGGCAATAATCAATTCTGTGGAAATTTTTGCAGGCCTATCTATTTCGCTGAGATCGACAACTGGAATAATAGAATCTCCCATTTTGATTTCTTTGGGAATAGTCATAACCTCTTTATTTATAAGCTTAATTTCGTCAGCAGCAAAAGCTGTATAAGAATCTCCGTTTTTTACAAGAACCAGCTTCATAGAACCCTCCAGAGTCAAAATTAAAACAATGCAAAAATTGTTTGTCCGAGCAACGCCAAGTATAGTATCATACTAACACAAATTTTCAAAAAATTTTAAAAACTAACTTGGTTTTAAATTGTTTTTTAGAACTGTTATGATATAAATTCTCCTACAGTTGTCTTGGCATAGAGATGTTTTTTTAACTCAAATGGAGGTTATTTTATGAAAGACCCGCGCGTAAACAAAATTGCGAAAAATCTTGTGAACTTTTCCTGCAAAGTAAAAAAGGGGGACAGAGTTTTTATTGAGGCAAAAGATTTAGGCTCAAAACCGCTTATTATTGAATTAATTGAAGAAATAACCGCAGCTGGCGGAACCCCTTTTGTTCAGATAAATGATCAGGAAATAATGCGCAAACTTGTAACAAACGCTAATGAAAACTGGCTTGAAATCCAGAAAGATGTTGATCTTCTCAGAATGAAAAAAATGGATGCTTTTATTGGTATCAACGCGAGAATGAACAGCTACGAATTTTCAGATGTTCCTGGCGAAAAAATGAAAAATTACATGGAAGGTTATGTAAAACCTGTTCATTTTGAGGAAAGAGTAAAAAACACAAAATGGTGCATCCTTGCCTACCCCAACGCTTCTTATGCTCAGGCTTCTTCAATGTCAACCGAGGCTTTTGAAAATTTTTACTTCAATGTCTGCACACTTGATTATGCAAAAATGAATACAGCGATGGAGCCGCTTGTTCAACTTATTCAGAAAACTGACAAAGTTCATCTTAAAGGTCCAGGAAGAACAGACCTCACATTTTCAATCAAAGATCTGCCTGCAATCAAATGTTCTGGCGAGATGAATATTCCTGACGGCGAAGTTTTCACAGCTCCTGTAAAAAATTCTGTAAACGGCGTAATTGAATACAATACTCCAAGTGTTTACCACGGCATAAAATTTGACAAAATTATCCTTACTTTTAAAGAAGGAAAAATTGTAAATATTGAAGGTGACAATGTTGATAAACTTGAAAATATTTTCAACACAGATGAAGGTGCTAGATTTGTTGGCGAATTTGCAATTGGTGTAAATCCTTTCGTAACAAAACCAATGGTTGACATACTTTTTGATGAGAAAATCGCGGGCTCAATTCACTTTACACCAGGAACCTGCTATGATGAATGCAACAACGGCAACAAATCATCTATTCACTGGGATTTAGTTATGATTCAGACTCCAGAATTTGGCGGTGGCGAAATCTATTTTGACGGCGTTCTGGTAAGAAAAGACGGACTCTTTGTTCTTCCTGAACTTATGGGATTAAATCCTGAAAATCTGAAATAGATTTCTTCTAAATATTTGTTTTAAATAAAATCTTGTTTTGTTTCTAAAAAGAAAATATAATCCAACATACTTTTTTTTGGTATATTATGGAAGAATTGAAACTTTTCACTGACTATCTTGCTTTTGAAAAAAGATATACGAAACATACAGTTTCATCTTATGGTCTTGATGTTGAGCTTCTTATGCGGTGGTGTCTTGAAAAAAAAATTAATATCAGAGAGCTTTCAAAAGATGATCTGAAGGAATATCTCGGAGAACTTTTTGAAACAGTAAAAGGCTCTTCTCTTCACCGGAAAATTTCATCAATCAGAAGTTTTTATAATTTTCTTTTAAAAAGAGAACTTGTAACCTCAAATCCTGCTGTAAATATTGTCTCTCCAAAACAGGAAAAATATCTTCCCGGAATGCTTTCAAAAGAAGAGATGGAAAAGCTTTTAAGCTATCCTTATCAGGAGAATATTCTTGGACTGCGTGACCGTGCGATTGTTGAACTTTTTTACTCTTCAGGAATTCGTGTAAGTGAGCTGACCTCTCTTGATTTACGCAACCTTGACATGGAAAGTCTGATTATTCGAGTTTTTGGAAAGGGAAAAAAAGAGAGGCTTATTCCTGTTACGCCGGAAGCCAAAGAAGCGGTTTACAACTATCTTCTGGTGCGCAATGCTAAAATGGCTGATATGCCTTTATTTGTAAACGCAAGAGGCGATAGGCTGACAAGCCGCGGAGTGCAGTATATTCTGGAGCAGCTTGCCAAGTTTGCAGGTATTTACCGAAAGCTTACCCCGCACATGCTTCGTCACAGTTTTGCAAGCCATTTTCTCGAAAACGGGATGAATCTCAGGTACTTACAGCACATGCTCGGACATAGCAATCTTTCAACAACAGAGATATACACCCATCTTTCGATTCAGGAAATTAAAAATGTTTATAATCGCGCCCACCCGGGCAACAAAAACAGGTGAACCATGATAAAAACCCAAAAACCAACAAAAAAACACCATGATAAAAGATCCTAATACAATATTGCAACTCAAACAAAACATTGATCCAAGCTCCTTTATAAGAGATTCCAGAACTGCCTATTTTTTCTCCAACCTTTTAAATGGAGCAATAAAAGTATCTGAATTGCGAGCTCTTTTAAATCATCTTTTTGAAACAGACGAGCTTGATGATTTGCTCAGTTGCTTTGTTGAATCAGGCGTTATTGAGGTTAAGGGAAAAGAGCTTGATTTCATCAGAAAACCACCTCATTTAAGAGATTTTTCCAAAATATCATTTAATGAACATGAGACAGCTGAAGTTATTGAAATTGCTAATGAACTCAAAAATGAACTTTTGTTTTTATACCACTATGGCCCAAACACTAACTTGTATAAAATCCTCAACTTAAAATACAGTGCCTCCGAAACAGAGATAAAAGAAACGCTTGAAAATATGATTGAAACAATCAGCGAAAATCGAATTTTACAGTTCAAGCTTGGAACTATGAAAAAAAAGATTGAAAATATAAGACATATTCTTAAAGGCACAGAAATTCTTTTAGACCCTGAAAAAAGGAAAAAATATGATCATCTGCTTATTGGAATACATGCAGAAGGCGATAATGAAAAAAATCACAGAAACAAGGCTGCTCATCACTATTCATCAGCTCTTCTTTATTCGAGTCAAAACAATTTCACATCAGCTCTCAGGGAAATTAAAATCGCAGTTGTATTTGATCCAACTAATGAAGAATACAACGAATTTCTTGCAACATGTTTGAAATTACAGAAAAAAGAACGGTTAAATCATCTTTTAAATGAATTTATTCGTTCAGATTTAGCATTTTCCGAAAGCAACGCTATAAAAGATAAAATTGACATAATTCTTGAGATGGGAGATCACTCTGGATCTCTTAATCTTCAACTTGCTGAAATTCTTTTTCAGAAAAAATACCTTAACTTTGCAAAAAAACTTGCAGTTACCGCAAAAGAAAAAGATAATACTCTGTCTCAAAAGGCTGGAGAGTTATTAGAACTTATTGAAATTATGAGGAACCAAAAGTGACCATTATTGGCATTGATCTTGGAACAACAAACTCCTGCGTTGCTGTTGTCCGCAACGGAAAACCTGAAGTAATAAGCGACCTTGGCGGCAGAAACACAATTCCTTCAATTGTCAGTTTTTTCCGCAATGAAGATACTGGACAAATTGATAAAACATGTGGACACAACGCTTATCATCAGCTCCTTATAAACACAGAAAATACTGTTTATTGCGTCAAAAGACTAATTGGGCATAGCTTCAAAAGCCCTGTTATAAAACAACTTTCGCCCATGATTTCATACCAGCTTGTAGCAAGCAAAGAAAATGATGGTGTCGAAATTTTTATCCCAGCAGCAAACAAAAGTTACACTCCTGAAGAAATTTCAAGCTATATTTTAACAGAACTTAGAAGTCTTGCAGAAAAACATCTGGGACAGCCAGTTTCTAAAGCTGTTGTTACTGTTCCTGCATATTTTAACAACAAGCAGAGACAGGCAACAAGGGATGCTGCTCTTATTGCTGGACTTGATGTTGTCCGAATCATAAACGAACCAACTGCAGCAGCTCTTGCTTACGGATTTTCGCAGGGAATGAGCGGAGAAAAACTGCTTGCTGTTTTTGATTTTGGCGGTGGCACTTTTGATATTACAATAATGGAAGTTAGTCATGGTGCTTTTAATGTTATTGCAACTGCCGGAAATACATTTCTTGGCGGAGAAGACATAACAAATACTTTATTTGAACATCTTCTTTCTGAACTTGCAGAAAACTATAATATTTCAGATATTGAAGACAAACTTCTCCTCCAGAGACTCCGCGAATATGCTGAATCTGCTAAGAAAAACCTTACTATACAGGAATCTGTCGAGATTGAAATTCCTTATCTCAAAGAAATAAATGGTGATTTTATCCACTTTAAAACAGAAATCACAAGAGCGCAGCTCGAAGATCTTGCTGCTCCTTTTGTTTCAAAAGCAATAACCACTTTTGCAAAAACACTAAAAGAGGTCGATCTCACAGCCTCTAATCTTGATGGCATTATTCTTATCGGCGGCCAAACCCGTATGCCTTACATGCAAAAACAGATTGAAAAATATTTTCCAGAAACATCAATTTTAAAGAACATAAATCCAGATGAAACAGTTGCAATCGGTGCAGCTATTCAGGCAAATCTCCTTGATGAAGACTCTACAGATAAAATTCAGACAGACATGCTACTTCTCGATGTTACACCTCACAACCTTGGTGTTGCTGTCGGCGGCGATATGTTTTACACACTTATTCCAAAAAACTCAACAGTTCCAACCTCTGTCGATGATATTTTTGTAACATCAAAAGATCAGCAGGATAAAATAAAAATTCTTCTTCTTCAGGGCGACAAAACCCACGCATCAGAAAACGAACTGCTCGGAGAATTCCAGCTTACAAATCTGCGAAAAGGCAAAAGAGGTGATGTTAAAATTAAAATCACTTATGAAATTGACATAAACGGAATTGTAACAGTTGAGGCGGTAGATACAGACACAAATCAGAAACAAAAAATTACTGTCGCATCTTCAAGCAATCTTTCTGCAGATGAGCTAAACAGAAAAATAGAAGAAAACAGCGATTACTATCTTGAACTTGCTGAAAAGACAATAATAGAAGAAGTTATTGGAAACATTGAGAATTATATTTATGAGCTCGAGAAATTAAAGCCAAAAATTTACCATATTTTTTCCTCTTCCGAGATTGGACAGGAACAGCTTGACAAGATGGAAAAGCTTATTCAGGGAACAAAATCATA
>CAZISX010000071.1:8648-13876 GCA_964542005.1 uncultured Spirochaetales bacterium | reverse complement strand
GGAAATTTTGAGCTTGACAGATTACAGAGTATTGAAACAAAACTTGATACTCTTCAAAAAACATATTCCGACTTAGTTACCCGTCAAAATGACGATTAGCTTTATCACTTTTAAGCAATAATTTTTAGAGGTGTTTAAATGTTGCGAAAATTTCATGACAGATTCAGAGAAATCAGACCAAATATGATGGGCGGCTCAGGCGAAATTACAATTAAACATTTTTTCAAGCCTGAAGAAATTAAAGCAAAATGCAGACTTTGCGCAGAAATTACAATTCCGGCTGGCTCAGGAATTGGCACACATGAACATATCGGCGAAGATGAGATTTATATAATTACAAAAGGCTCAGGTATTGTTACTGAAAATGGAAAAGAATATCCTGTTTCTGTTGGAGACTCTGTTTTAACTGGAAATGGCGGTGTTCACAGCATAAGAAATAGTGATAGTGAAGAGCTTATTTTAACTGCGATTATCATGACCTATTAATCATGACTCTTTTAAAAATGTTACAGAAAAAGATGTTTTGCTATTTATAAACAACGCATTTTCCTGAATTTCTTTTTGCCTAACACTTCAATTGGTGCTATAATTGGCTGCATTTTAACAAGAAAGAGAGTTTCCCTATGGATTTTAATGAGTTATGTAATGTTTTAAAGAGAAAACCTCATATTGAAATAAGCCGTTTTCTTCGTCCAAATGATATTATTAATGCAGTTTACGAAAATCACCCCGAATATAGTGAGGAAGAAAGGAAAAACGCTAAAGAAAAAATTAATGCAGCAATTATTCTTGCAACTTCCGCACATCAGGGAATTTTACGCAAAAGTGGTGAACCGTATATTGTTCACCCTTACTCTGTTGCCTATTTTCTCGCAAAAATGGGACTTGATCTGGAATGTGTTATTTCGGGACTTTTGCATGACACGGTTGAAGATACAACAACAACGCTCTTAGAAATTGAAAACCTTTTTGGAACAAAAGCCTCAAAACTTGTTGACGGGGTTACAAAACTTACCAATTTAAATATAAATAAAGCGGAAAAACAGGCTCACGCATTCAAAAAGCTGATAACTTTTGCGGCTGATGATATTCGCGTTATTTTTATAAAGCTGCTTGATCGACTTCATAATATGATGACGCTTGATTCTATGCCGCCGGAAAGGCAGAAAGCTATTGCGGACGAAACAATCCGATTTTATGCGCCGCTTGCCCACAGACTTGGAATTTACTGGCTTAAAGAAGAGCTTGAAGCTCTCAGTTTTTTCTATACCAACAATGACGATTGGAATGTTATTAACAATTATATTGATCAAAAATATGAAAATCCTGAGCTTATTCTGAACTTGCTTCAGGACAAGGTTCGTGATGCGATAAACTTCAAATCACCGATTATGTGCAACAAAATCTCTAGTATTTACGGCAGGATAAAGTCGTATTGCAGTATTTACAAAAAAACAATAAAACAGGAAAGATCAATCTCTTCACTATACGATATTATCGGAATAAGGGTTATTATTGAGAGCGACAATCTTGATGACTGCTACGCTGTTATGGGGGCAATTCACTCAAGTCCTGACTTTACAGTTATCAGCGAACGGTTTAAAGATTACATTGCAACACCAAAAGCAAACCGCTATATGTCAATCCATACCGGCGTTAGATACAAAGAATATTTCATGGAAATCCAGATAAGAACTATCGGAATGCACCACATTGCGGAAGAGGGAGACGCGTCCCACTGGGCTTATAAAAATGATGAATCACACAAAGATAAAACCACAAAATGGCTTAAAGAAGTTCTCTCAGACTTTACGGATTCAAACAATCCTCTGAGTTTTATGCGGGATATAGAAACAGCGTTACCTCTTGAAAAAATTTCAATTTTCACACCAAAAGGAGAGCTCGTAACGCTGCCTGAAGGTGCTACTTTACTTGATTTTGCTTACGCAATTCATGGAATGCTGGGCAACACCTGTATTGGCGGAACTGTTAATGGTAAAAAAGTGCCTATTTATTACAAACTTAACAACAAAGATGAGGCTAGTGTCGAGAGCTCTAAAAAACAGGTGCCAAGGTCTGACTGGCTAAATTTTGTTGTTACCCACAAAGCAAAACACTATATAAACCGTCATCTCAAAAAACAGGAAAAAAGTGTTTATATTGCGAAGGGAAAAGAAAAGCTGAAACCTCTTTTTGATGCTTTGCACAGACAAAAAGATTTTGAAAATATTACATCACTCCATCTTTTTTCTGAAATTGAGGACAAATATTCTCTGCCAAAAGTTAAAACTGAAGAGGTTTTTTTCCTTAAAATTGCAACAGGCGAAATAAAACTGCGAAAGCTTATACAGACTTTTTTCTCTGATTCTGAAATTGAGAAACTGATAGCTCTTTTCCCCAACAGAATTGCCCCTCTTTTCCCCGAAAGAAGAAAAGAAAAAGAAAAAGATGAAGCAGAATCAAAGCCTGGAAATCATTCGATTTTTATCCAAAGTCTTGGTGAAATAAAAGATTATCATATTGCAAAATGCTGCAACCCTGAAGAAGGCGATCCTATCGCTGCCTACATTTCACCGAACAGAGGCTATATTATCCACAACAGCAAGTGCCAGACAATAGAGACACTTGAGCCTGAGCGGATAGAGCGAAATGTCTACTGGTACGCTTATAACATGTATCTCATTGAATTTATTATAGAAATCAAAAACAACAAAGGCGCAATACTGGAGGTTATTCAGGAAATTGTAAACTATGATTTAAACATAAATTCAATGCACATAGACCCGAAGGATACAACAGAAAAATCGGGACTTCTTTATATGACAGTCAAAGGTAGCGATATCAAAAAAATTGAAAAGCTTGAACAGACGCTTAAGCAGAAAAAAAACATTATATCTCTTATGATTGGAAATATCGAAAATCTATGACCAACCCATAAAATAAATATTTTTTCAATTAAGTTTGATTTTGAATTACTAACAAATTATAACAATAGTTGCCAAGAATTGTGTTGTATCAGAAAAAATGATTTTTATAATGTATTGTTGACTATTTTTTAACTGTTCGGAGGTTATTATGAAAAAAATGTTTCTTGCTGCATTTTTAGCAGCGTTTTTGTTTGTTGCGTGTGGCGGAAGTTCCAGCGACAACAACAACAGCACTGACAATGATTCAAATCAGACAAATCCTGATAATCAGATTCAGCCTGATGGCGATACAGAAGGTCAGCCTGATGGCGACACTCCTTCACTGACTGATGAAGATACAGCCTCAAATGTTGTTTGCGGCAATGGAAAAGTTGAAACCGGAGAAACCTGTGACGGCGGAAAAATGGCTTGCAGCGAAATCAGCTCTGTTTACACTGGCGGCGAAGCTACCTGCGCAACTGACTGCAAAAGTTTTTCAACACTAAATTGCACTTCACCTGAAGATGACAAAGATATTGTTATTCCTGAAAAATGCGGTAACAGCACTCTTGATGCTGGCGAAAAATGTGATGGAACTGCTGTTGCCTGCTCAACTCTTGGTGATTACACTGAAGGAAACGCAGTTTGCAAAAAAGATTGCTCTGATTACATAATGACTGACTGCAAAAAAGTTGTTGCTGAAACCGATGATGATGCTCAAATTAAACCAGATGAAGATGCTAAACCAACTCTTTGCGGAAACGGAAATCTTGATAGCGGAGAAACCTGTGAAAAAGATGACACAAAACCTTGCACGGAATTAGGCAATTTTACATCTGGAACAGCTACTTGCATGGTTACCTGTCTTGGGTGGAACGCCTCTTCATGCAAACTTTCTGAAAGTGTAAAACTTTATCCAGTAAAAGTTGGCGGAAAATGGGGATACATTGATCCGAGTGGCAATGTAATTATAGATCCTGCTACTCACGATTTTAACAGAGCCGCTCTTTACTACCATGGAGGTCTTGCTCCTGTTCAAAACACTGAATATAAATGGGGATTTATAGATTCTCAGGGAAATTATGTTATTGATTCTAAATACGATATGGTTGGAGGATTTACTCCTGACGGTTTTTGCAATGTAGGAGATATGGGAGACCCAAATACAATTGAAGATGACTATTGGACATATATTGACAAAACCGGCAGTGAAAGTGTTTTAGGTGGAAAGAGTTATGATATGGCAGATCCTTTTTATGAGGGGCTGGCAGCTGTAACGAAAAATGATCTTGTAGGATTTATGAACACGAAAGGCGAGATGGTAATTAATTATAAATATAAAGAGGCACTTTCTTTTGTTGGAGGAATTTGTCCGGTTAAAGATCCATCTACTTCTAAATGGTTTTATATTGATAGTAAAGACAACAAACTTTTTGGTAAAGAATGGGATATGGCAAAAGAGTTCAATGAAGGAGTTGCTATTGTGGCAAAAAAAGTTGGCTCTCAGGATGGTCAGCCAGTTTATAAATATCAGTATATTGATGTAAATGGCAATCTTCTTTTTGCTGGCAAGGAATTTGATGGAGCAGTTATGTTTTCTGAAGGACTTGCTGGTGTAAGAGAAGTCAACAAATGGAGCTATATTGATATAGAGGGTAAAGTTGTTGTTTCTCCCCCATCCTCTGTTTCTTTGGTTTTCTTTTCTTATTTTCAAAATGGATTTGCAACTGTAGCCGATTCAACAACTGGAATGTATGGTTTTATTAACATGAAAGGCGAAATTGCGATTCCTTTAACCTATGATTTAGCTACGCCTTTTTTTGGAGAACTGGCTCAAATTATTGTAAAAGGAGACAAAACACTTTATGGATTTATCAACCAGCAAGGTGTTGTTGTTTGGGAACCACAAAATTAATTTAAACACAATATCTGGAGAAAAAAATGAAGTTTTCTTTGATTTTAACTGCTGCTATCTCAGCAGCTCTTTTCATGGTTGCGTGCGGCGGAAGCTCCAGCAGCAACAATGACAAAACAGATTCAGATACACCTTCTATTGGTGATTCTGACGACTTAAACGATATTGATAATATCTCAAAAACAGATGATGACACAACAACTCCTCCAGATGTGGACAATTCACCAAAACCAGTTTGCGGGAATGGCACTGTTGAAGATGGAGAAACCTGCGATGGCGGCAAAAAAGCCTGCAAAGAGATTAACAGCAGTTTTACGGGCGGAGATGCAGAGTGTTCATCTGACTGCGCAACCTACAGCATTTTAAATTGCACATCTCCAGAAGATGACTCTGACATAGTAATTGAT
>CAZISX010000071.1:7005-8638 GCA_964542005.1 uncultured Spirochaetales bacterium | reverse complement strand
ATGGCAAAATGCTCAACTCTGGGTAATTACGATGAAGGTGATGCTCTCTGTAAAAATGATTGCTCAGGCTATAACTTAACGGATTGCAAAAAAACAGATATTTCTCCAGATGAAGACAATGCAATTCCTCCGGTTGATGAGGACTATATTGTTGATGTAGATCCTGGCACTTCAGGTTGTGAAGTTCCAACTGATTTTATGAAGGAATTTGATGCACCTTCTTTTCTTAAATTTTCCTTTGCAGGTCATGTAAACAAAAAAGGTGAAAGTATTGAAGGAAAAGGTCAGTTTCAGGCAAAACTCAGAGGTGAAAATATTAATGTGGAATCCGGCTCAATTCTTGCATACCCATCAACTCGCGGATATGGCGTTGTACTGAAAACAATAGGCATAGCTGATGCAGCGCAGGGAATCATAAATTATGCCCAGGTTACACTCAACCTTGATGATGTTTTTTATAATGAAGATGACGGAACTACCGCAAACACTGAAAACTGCCTTGAATACAACAAACAATATCCTGATGACAAACTTGATTGCAGCAATCCTAATATTGTCTGGATGTCAACAGCAATATACGGTTCAGAGGTCAAGCTTTACAGCGGAAAAATTGATAGTGAAGGTTATATAACCAAACTTTGCCTTGAAGCAGCTGTTCCGATGGAAATTTCTCACTCCGGCGGTTACTACATGTGTGATACGAATTATACATGGGCAAACTTTCCGCCTGATTCAATAGGTTTTTCCGGGAACCTGATTCTTGATGGAGATGCTGAAGCATTAAAAGAGAATAATGGTTTTCAGTGTGTTTGCGATAACGGAAATGGCGGCTGGGGCAATTGCGATCCAGGAATTCCGAATGCTTACGGACTTATCAGAACAAATTTTGGACCTGTAATTGATCCTAATACAGGTGAGGTTTTCCCTCAATCAACCTACCGCGGCTATATCTTTGACTATGCAAAGCTATATCCAAACGGTCAGTTCAGCAAAACAGAATTTGAAAAACATACAGACGGCATCTGGTCTGAAAATTTATTAGCTCTATCACCTGTAAATGGTGGATTAAATATTGGATCTTATTCTGTTTTTGGAGGACAAGGTCTTTTCCGATTTGTTTATGCTATTGGAGATACAGATTACAGAGCTCAAGCTTATGTAATGCATGACGCACAATCAAAACTTCTTATTTTTAATCAGGAATCATATCACAAAACAACAGGCGATCCTTATAGGATTTGGATTACCGGTTATTTCCAAGACTCAATTCAGGAAGGGCCAATTAATCTCGGCTCAGAAAATGGTGATGCTCAGATTTTTGCTTATGATCGCGAAAACAGCAACTGTATTCTTGCAATAGCTTGCGGAGATACAATGACAGTAAAAAAAGCACTAAATCTTACCGCATCTGAAGGCGGAAAACTTGAATTCAAATCAGAGCCTACAAAATGGGGTAATGACCCTGACTATCCGACACCTTACAGTGTAAGAATGTGGCATCCTTATGACAAAGATATTCCTTGCGATATAGATGCTTATTTTGCAAAAGCAGGTCTTCTTGTTGATGATAAGAGTGTTTGCCCTAAAGACTAATCAAATCTTAATCTAAAAATTCTTGAACTAAAAACTTCCG
>CAZISX010000071.1:2364-6995 GCA_964542005.1 uncultured Spirochaetales bacterium | reverse complement strand
GATTTGCGACTGCATCTTTTTCAGCATCTTCAACAGAAACTTTGCTAAATCCGAATCCGTATCTGAATCTGATTTTGCCATCTGCTTCATAATAAGCAAAAACAACTGTCCAGAATCCGTGATCAAGCTTTGTACTTGAATTGCTTAAAACAACTGCATGTCCTTCTTTTTTAAGGGCTTTTTTGGCAATTTCAGCACATTTGGCCGGTGCCAGTTTTTCCTCATTGTAAATAGTCCAAGTTACGGTGTTGTCATCTTTGTCTCTCGCTTCTGAAAATGCAGCTCCGGCAAAAAGCGGTGAGGAAAACACAATAACCATAATCGCTGTCATAAAAAACTTCATCGCAGCCTCCTAAATCATAAATCCATAAATCAATCCAGCATCTATAAAAAGAAAACAAACTCCAGAAAAAGCAAGAAAAGGGCCAAAGTAGATAACATGACCTAAATCCGAATCATTTTGAGAGTTCAAGTCTTCTTTTGAGATGTTTTCAGCTATAATTTTCTTCTTAAAAAAAAGCTTCATTGCAAAGAAAAAAAGGATACCTGAGATTGATGCTGCAAACAAAACTGCAGGCAGTTTCATAGGTCCTAAAAATGCTCCAATCATGGCCAAAAGAGCGACATCTCCGCCGCCCATTCCAATTTTTTTTGTGACAAGATAAAATACTCCGATAACTAAAAGAAGCACTCCGCCGCCCAGCAACATACCAAAGAGAGAGTCGAGAAAAAGTGTATTGGGCGAAAGCCAGCCATAAAGAAGTCCAAAGCCGATTCCAGGGATTGAAATTGAGGGAGGAATTATCTGGTGAGTTATGTCAACGCCTGAAATTACAATCATTGCAGAGACAAAATAGAGATAAAAAGGCAAATCTATTGAGTAGCCTGCTGTCATAAAAGAGAATAAAAAAAGTAAACCTGTCAGCATTTCAACTGCCGGATAAACTATCGATATTTTGCCTTTGCAGCCTGCACATTTTCCACGAAGCAACAGCCAGCTTAAAACAGGAATATTCTCATACCATTTTATCATTCTGCCGCATGAGGGGCACGCACTAGGAGGATAAACTATTGATTTTCCTATTGGAATTCTGTAGATACAGACATTTAAAAAGCTGCCCCAGCAAAGGCCGATTGCTATGAAAAAAACTGCTGAAATTTTCAAAAATTGTTCGTTATATATAATCTCACTCATGGCCTAATTCCTTTAATCCAAGCTTATCCATTCTGTAGCGGAGCGAACGCTCTGTCATACCAAGTAAAAGCGCGGTTTTATGCTTGTTCCACCCTGTTTTTTCAAGTGCTGCATTAATATATTTCCGTTCGACTGAAGCAAGAATTTCATCAAGATTTATGGGATTATCAAATAAAATCTGAGGCTTATCATCAATATTCTGAACCTCATATTCATTTATTCTATGCTCTCTGGCTTTAATATCTTCAACTGCCATTTCATTGTTTTTTGAAAGAACTGCGCCTCGTTCAATCATGTTGTGAAGCTCTCTTACATTTCCCGGAAAATTATATTCAAGCAGATATTTTTCCAGTGATTCCGACAACTTGATGTTTTTATTAAGTTCGCAATTGAATTGCTCAACAAAAACATTGGTTAAAGGCATTATATCTTCTTTCCGCTCTCGAAGCGGAGGAACATGAATCTCTAAAACATTAAGCCTGAAAAATAAATCTTCTCTAAAAAATCCTTTTTCTATCTCTTTTTTCAGATCTTTATTTGTTGCAGCAATAAGTCTGACATCGGTGGAATAAGACTCTGTTCCGCCAACTCTCATAAACTTTTTTTCCTGCAGAACCCGAAGCAGTTTTACCTGCATATTTTCAGATAGTTCGCCAACTTCATCAAGAAAAAGTGTCCCTTTGTTTGCAACCTCAAAATAACCTTTCTTGGTCTCTGTCGCACCTGTAAACGAACCTTTTTCATGTCCAAAAAAAAGGCTTTCCTGAAGATTTTCCGGAATTGCGCCACAGTTTATAGGATACCACGGCCCGTTTGCCCGCCTGCTTTTCTGATGGATATATCTTGCAATAACCTCTTTTCCTGCACCGCTCTCTCCAGTAATAAGAACTGTTGAATCTGTCGGAGCAACAGTCTCCGAAAAATCAATAATCCGCTTCATCTGCCTGCTTTCAAAAACAAGCACCGACTTACTTGGCGCAATCGAGTGGAGCTCTGATTTGATTTCAGGTGACTTCATTTTGTATTCTGCAAGAGATTTTTTAACAATATCTTTAATCTCAGCAACATTGAACGGCTTTGAAACATAATCAATAGCACCGAGTTCAATCGCTTTTATTGCCTGCTCAGTTGAGGCATAAGCTGTAATTATAACTACCTGAGAATGCTTCGAACTTTTACGGATTTCATTTAAAAGCTGCAATCCGTCAATACTTTCAGGCATATTATAATCCATAAGAACAACCTGATAATGTTTGAGCTTTAGCTTTTCAAGAGCTTTTTCACCATTTGAAGCTGTTTCAACAAGATAACCTTCTTTTTTCAAAAGGATCTCCAGAAACTGACGCATACTCAGTTCATCATCAACAACCAATATATTTACAGTCACAAAACCCCCGTTACTCACTGAATTTAAAATTTTTTTCTCTAAAAAGTCTTACACATGCATCAACTGCAGAAGCAAAAAGCACCCCGTTATCCCTAAGCTTAATAATCTCTTCAAGTGATGGTCCAACCCCAAAAGAAGGTCTGTATGGACGATGAGAAGAGAGAGCTTCCATAATATCTGCGACTGATATAATTTTTGCTTCCATCAGTATTTCTTTGTCTTTCAAACCTCTTGGATAGCCTGTGCCATCAAGTTTTTCGTGGTGCTGATAAACAATTTCAGCAATGGGCTGGTCAAAAGAGATGCCTTTTAAAATTTCATAACCAACCTCTGGATGGATTTTTATCATCTCAAACTCTTCTTTTTTAATTTTCCCAGGTCTTGATAAAATCTCTGCCGGAACATAAATTTTACCAATATCGTGAAGAATTGAGGCAGTTCTAATCACATTAACAAAATCCTCCGCAAGCCCCATTTCCGCAGCAATAGCAACAGCAAGCTCAGCAACTCTTCTTTGGTGACCCGCAGTATAGGGATCTCTTTTTTCGACAGTAGCAGAAAGAGCCATGACCGTTTCTTCAAATGTTTTTACAAGCTTACGAAGACTTTCCTTAAGAACTTTCTCAATTTTCTTCTTCTCGGTTATATCTTCAATTGTACCTTCATAAAATTTTATCTCCCCGTCCAAACCCCTTACCGCTCTTGCATATTCACGAATATAAATCAGAGTTCCATCTTTTTTCCGCCAGGCAGATTCAAAGCCTTTGACACAATCAAACTGCTCCATCATTTCTTTAAAACGGTCGCGATAATCCTGATTTTCATAACCAGCGTGCTCAACATTGCGGGAAGCAAGCTCTTCAAAAGAGTTGAATCCCATCAAATTGATAAGTGCATTGTTTGCAAAAAGTATCTCGCCGGAGGGAGTTGTTCTGTAAATTCCTATAGCTGAATCAATAATAAGATTTCTAAAGTATTTTTCACTAAAACAAAGAGCTGTATTTTCTGAGAGAACTTCTCTAAGCTCGTTATCTTTATTAATCAAAAGCTCAATCAGGGATTCCTTTGATAATGCACCATAATCGGTCACTACCCTACTCCTTCAACTTTTTAATAACTTCTTGTTTTGACTTAAAAATATGGTCAGGCGGAATATAGCCCCTCACATTTGAAAGTGGATAAACCACACTGTTTTTCCCGATTAAAGTCCCTGGATTTAAAACAGAATTACATCCTACTTCAACAAAATCACCAATAATTGCGGAGAATTTTTTAAGTTTTGTATCAATTCGTCCCTCAGGCGTATCTGCTTTGACACTCCCTGGAATTGATTTCACATTTGAACAGATTACACCTGCACCAATATGAGATTTGTAACCCATCACAGCATCTCCTACATAATTAAAGTGAGGAATCTGAACATTGTTAAAGATAAAGCTGTTCTTGATTTCGCAGGAATTACCAATTACGCAATTATTTCCAACAATTGCGTTGCCCCTAATAAATGCGCAGTGACGGATTTCGCAGTTGTGACCAATTATGGCCGGAGCCTGAATTGATGCAGTTGGAGCAATCGTTGTATTTTTCCCAACAAAAACACCTTCTGAAATCTCTTTATAGCCAAGCTCTGAAAGATTTGTTTTTTTCTTAATAAAATCGCCAATTTCAGGAAGAATTTCCCAGGGGTATAGCTTGTTTTCAAAAATTTCTGAAAAATCTGTTTCGCTAATATTAAAGAAAAAATCGGCACCGAACATATAACCCCCTAAAAAAACATCATTTTTACAGAATCGGTTCCGAAAAAGATAAGGGATGGTAAAATCATAAAAAGTTTATAGAGCCACTGAACAGGAATAAGGAAAAAATGAATAATATCAGTAACAACCAGAATCATAAGAATAATAAATCCATATCTTTCCATTGAAAGAAAATAGTAATCATACTTCGGCGGTAAAAGCCCCATCAAAATTTTGCTTCCGTCAAGCGGAGGGATTGGTATCAGGTTAAACATTCCAAGAAAAAGATTAATAAAAACAAAAGCTTGAGCAA
>CAZISX010000071.1:1862-2354 GCA_964542005.1 uncultured Spirochaetales bacterium | reverse complement strand
CCTGGTCCGGCTGGCTGCGGCCTTCGGGCAACCGGCGGTCGCCATCACCGACCATGGCATCGTCCAGGCGTTTCCCGATGCCGCTTCAGCTTGTGCGGATCTGCGCAAAAAGAAAAAGAACATCATTTTGGATAAATTTCTGATTTATAACAAGGAAAAAAGCTCCAAAAAATGCAAGAATAAAATTGGAAACAGGGCCAGCCAGAGCAACTAGAAGCGTTCCTTTTCTAACATTTATGTGATTATAAAAGTTGTATGGATTAAATGGAACAGGCTTTGCCCACCCAAAAACAGGTCCATTAAAAAGAAGAAGCATAATCGGCAAAACCAGAGTTCCAATCGGATCAATGTGAGGAATCGGATTTAAAGTAATTCGCCCCATTGCTCTTGCCGTATTATCTCCAAGCTTGCTAGCCATCCAGCCGTGCGCAACCTCATGAACAATAATCGAAAACAAAACAGGAACAAGCCATATCGCAATTCTTTGTAACG
>CAZISX010000071.1:0-1852 GCA_964542005.1 uncultured Spirochaetales bacterium | reverse complement strand
ATATCCATGAGAGACTCCTTTTCGCTGGAATAATTAAAAAATACTAAAACCTTTGTATAATATGGCATTTTCTTATTTTTACAACAAAAAGAGCGGATAGCTTTAAAATTATTGCGGAGAATCCAAGTGTGAAAATGTTGTCCAGCATATTCGCGGCCAAAATCATTCCATTTTTGAGATTTTTCACAGCTACCTCTTTTATTCGTCAACACTCATCATTTCAGCGAGAAGAGCTCTAAACATTTTAGGGATTATAGTGTTCCTTTCAACCTCATAAAAAAGTTTTTCAAACATTTTCCCAAGGTTTCACGCTCTCTGCATCAATGATATCAAGCGAAACAAACTTAAAATTAATCTCAGGGTAGGAATCAATAAAGAGCTGATATTTTGATTTTTTTACACTGCTCATCTGAGTTTTAATTTCATAAGCATTTTTGCCATTAACAACAAAATCAACTTCTTTCTGATCTGCTGTCCGCCAGAATTTAATCTGCTCCAGATCATAGCTGTCAAGCAGTTTTCTGAAAAACATGTTTTCAAGCAGTTCGCCTCGGTCGTCTCTATCAATAAACTGCCTGTAATCATTCTTGAAAAAGTTCCTGAGTCCTGTGTCATTAAAATAGATTTTAGGCATTTTTGAAAGCTCTTTTCTGATATTTGTAAAAAATGGTCTTAGTAGCGATATATGAAATGATTTTTGCATTATTAACAAATAGTTATCTATCGCTGTTTTTGAAATTCCAAGTGTTGCTCCAAGCTCATTTGCGTTAAGAAGAGAGCCAATTTGAGAAGCAAGTATTTTCAACAAGCGAAAAAAAACATCATCCTGCCTTATTCCTGATTCAAAAACATCTTTTTTAATGTAGGAATATGCAATATCCTGTAATATATCAATTTTTTCCTCCAGCGATTCAGCAAGAATAACCTTCGGATAGCCACCGTAAATCATATACTCATAAAAAAGAGGGGCAATTTTTTCTTTTTCAGAGAGTGAAAGATAATTAAAATCAGCAGCATAAAGCTCTGGAAATCCTTTGAATTTCAGAAATTCCTTAAAAGAAAGTGTCGGCAGATTAAATATCTTTTTCCTTCCGGCCAGTGAATCTTTAAACTTTGTGTCAATATAAAAAGCTGAAGAGCCTGATGCTATAATCTTGATAATTCCTTTGTATTCATCATAAAAATATTTGAGAAAATTTGTCGGATTTTGCAGATATTGGATTTCATCAATAAACAGAAATGACTTTGCTGTTTTGCTTATCGGAAAAATTGTAAACAGATTTTTAGGTGAATCATTGAGCATCTTTAAATAATCGGGATCCTCCAGATTAAGAAAAAAAGTCTGTTTATTTAAGCTCTTAAGCATTTTTTCAAGCTGTCTAATTACTGTTGTTTTTCCTGTCTGTCTTGCGCCTATAACAATATTGATTTCATCTTTTTCAAGATTTTGCTCTAAAACATTGATTAAATCGCGCTGCATAAATAAACTCTCTAAAATAATTCTGGAGCTACATCTTATCCGATTAAACTCTTTTAGCAAGTTAATAATATCAGATATTTTATTTTTGCAAAAATTGGAAGAGCTTTAATCCATAAATGGCAGAAAGAGGAATAAATTCAGAGAAGAGCCGCTGCTGGTGAAAAAAAACGGTTCTTGCCAGGGAATTTGGCCAATATTCAGATTTTGGACACTTCTTTCTTCTGCAACATCATCTAACACTAACCAGATTTGCTATCTTTTATCCATTTCCTTATTGTCTGTTCGTTAATCCCTGTTTCAGGGCTGTAATATATTGCTCTAAGATAATACGCAGATAATAATCTCCGGTTTCTGGGTCGAATTGTTCTCCGG
>CAZISX010000070.1:17794-20287 GCA_964542005.1 uncultured Spirochaetales bacterium | reverse complement strand
TTAGTTATAGTTAAAACTGATGAGTATTGATATGAAATTTAAATTTTTATTTTCTCTTTTCCTGATTCTTTTTTTAGTAAGTCTTCCATCTTGTAGTGAAACTTCTACAAAAAATGATTTGCCTGAGGGTGACTCCGATACTATTTCTTTGCCAAAAATTGTGGCAATCGGCGATATTCACGGAGATATTGGAGCACTTCGTGACATACTTCAGGAAACTGGTCTAATCAGCAAAAAAGATCACTGGAAAGGAGGTAAAACAATCCTTGTCCAGACAGGAGATCTGCTTGATCGGAAAGATGATGAGATTGAGATAATTGCATTTTTTGAAAATCTTAAAATCGAGGCGAAGGCTGAAGGCGGCCAGGTTATTACACTTCTTGGCAACCATGAAGTTTATGCTGTGACGGGTGATTTTTCGTCAACATCGGAAAAAGCAATTATCTCATACGAAGAAAAGCTCAACATTACAAGAGAAGCAGCATACGCCCCAGGCGGCATTTATGCTCTCAAATTGGCTGATTTTCCTGTTGTTTTAAATATTTCCGGAAATATATTTCTACATGGCGGCGTTCTTCCCGAACATGTTGGAATGGGATTTGATATTATAAACGACAAATTCAGCAACTGGCTTAAAGGTACCGAAAAGAAACCATCGGAAACATTAATGGAAACTGTTTTGACAAGAGTTTATTCCGAGAATTTAGACTGCAAATTGCTGGAGACAACACTAAATCTTCTTAATGCAAAAAGGATGATTGTCGGACATACTGTTCAGTCAAAAATTAAATCTGAATGCGGCGACAAACTTTTTCTGATTGACACAGGAATGTCATCTTATTTTGACGGGCCAAAACAAGCTCTGGTGATTGAATCAGGCAAAACTTACATAATAGAGTAAATCACTCAACAACTTAATAATATTAATGAAAAAAGTTTTGCAAAAAACTACAGTAATTATGAGCAATCAAAACACGCTCTCATAAGCCCTTAAAATTGTTAGCAAAAAAAGTTCGGAACACAGTTTGCTAATAGCATTAATGATTTTTTCTTTTTCCTGCCTGGCACAAAGGTAAGAAGTACTTTTATGGAGCTTTTGGAGGTCACGCAAAAGTACTTTTTACCGAACAAATTTAATTTTTCACAACGACTTCTTGATTTTTTCTTAAATCAAAGAATAATCTTCTCGACTATTTAATCTTAAACAGATTGGTGCTGTATGAAAAAATTATTTATTTTTCTAATTTTCTTTTTCCCAATATTTTCTTTTGCCTTGCCTCTTGAAAAAGAGATAAGTCAGTTTATCCATGAAATATGGAATGAAGACAAGGGGTTGCCACAAAATTCAGCCCAAATTATCTATCAGTCAAAAGATCGCTATCTGTGGATTGGAACTGAGGAAGGGCTTGTAAGGTTTGACGGCATTAAATTTACGGTTTTTAATTCAAAGAATTATCCAGTAATTACAAACAACAACATCCTTGTTATTGATGATTTTGATGGCGGCATTCTTTTTGGAGGTTTTGGAGGTCTTTATCTCTTAAAAAATGGGGTAGTTACAAAATTTGATAAACATCCTAAACTGAAGCAAGCAATGGTTCGCTCCGCTGTTAAAGATAAATCTGGAACAATATGGATAGGTACTCAAAAAGACGGACTTTTTGCACTTTTCAAGGATAAAATTCTAAATTTTACTACAGATGACGGACTTGTATCAAACAATGTCCTTATGCTGACTAAATTTAAAGAAGAGATATGCTTTGTTTCAGGCTACAAAACAGTGATGTGTAAAAATGCCAATAGTATCAGAAAGATAAAAGATTTTGCTTTTGGTCTTCGCGGTATGTTGATGGACTCGTCAGGTGGAATCTGGATTGGAACAGAAGGTCATGGAATTATTTATTTAAAAGATGGTGTGGAAAAAAATTTTACAGAAAAAGATGGTTTAAAAGGTCGTGTAATTAATGCTATTTACCAGGACAGAGATGGTGCAATCTGGATTGGGGCACATGATGGCGGTTTAAGCCGTTTTGTAAATGGGAAATTTTCCAGTTTTGATGAAAAAGGCGAATCAAATTTAAAGGTATTCTCTTTTCTTGAAGATTTGGAAGGAAGTCTTTGGGTTGGCACTTTATATAATGGTTTGAACAGGTTTAAAAACGGAAAAGTTACTGTTTTTACTAAAGAGAATGGACTTAACGGTGACACTGTTGCTTCGCTTCATTCTGCAGATGGTTCAAAATTATGGGTAGGAACGCTGGGTGCAGGTATTTCAGCTATTGAAAACAATAAAATAACTTCGATTTTTCCCGAAAATATTCCAAAAAACAGTTTTTATTATTCTGTTTTTGCTTCAAAATATGGCTACTTATGGCTTGGAGTTTATGGCACTGGTCTGGTAAGTTTCTTTAACGGGAAAACAACTTTTTACACTCAAAAAAATGGTTTCCCCGGAGGTACAATCGGCTCGATTTTTGAAGACAGCAGAAAAAC
>CAZISX010000070.1:15059-17784 GCA_964542005.1 uncultured Spirochaetales bacterium | reverse complement strand
TTTTACTCAGCTTGGGAAAGAAGAGGGAATTGAAGACAAGTCAATACGGCGTTTTATAGAAACAAAAAACGGTGAAATCTGGATAGGCTCCGAAGAGCTTGGAATTTATGTTTACCAATATGGAAAAGGTATTGTCAGACACATTTCAGAAAAAAATGGTCTTTCAAACAATAAGGTTTTCTCAATTTACGAATCATCCGACAGATCTATCTGGGTTGCCACAAACGGTGGCGGAATTAACAGAATAAAAGATGGAAAAATAGTTTCGATTAGAGCATCTAATGGTCTTTCAACCGACTCTTACTTTGAAATTATTGAAGATTTTGACAAGAACATCTGGCTAAGCTCCAACAAAGGAATTGAAAAAATAAAATCACAAGAGATTACTCTTTTTGTTGACGGAAAAATAAAATCGCTAACTACAGAAAAATTCGGACTCAGCGACGGTTTTTTATCTGCAGAATGTGTTGGCGGAACACAATACAATGGCTGGCGAACAAATGATGGAAAAATATGGTTTCCTACAATCAAAGGGCTTGTTATGGTTGATCCGCGGAAAATTCCCCGCAACACAAACCCGCCTGTTGTAAGAATTGAAAAAATTGTTGTTGATGAAAAAGAATACCAGATTTATACTCAAAAAGAGCTTACACTAAAGCCTGGAAAACATAAAATAGAGGTTTATTATACAGGACTTTCATACACTAATCCCGAAAAAGTAACCTTTAAATATAGACTTACCGGTTTGGACGATAAATGGAGTGATGCTGAAACAAGAAGAATTGCCTATTTTACAAATGTTACAGGCGGAAATTATGAATTTGAAGTAACTGCTAAAAATGAAGATGGAGTTTTAAGTATTCAGAAAAGTTCTATAAAAATAATTGTCAAACCGTTTTTCTATGAAACGCCGTGGTTTATAATTATTGTTTTTGGCGGCTTTGCAATAATTCTTATTGGCTATATTAGATTTAGAACCTGGCGGATTACTGAAAAAAACCGTGAGCTTGAAAGACTTGTAACTGAAAAAACAAAAGCTCTTACCGATGCCAACAAAGAGTTAAAGGAAATGTCTCTAAAAGATGCTCTTACCTGTCTTTGGAACAGAAGATATGTTACTGAAATTATTAAAGAAGAAACCACAACCTATGCAACAAATAAAAGCTTTGCAATAAAACATGGCAATAAAAGAAATGTAACGCCTGAAAATATTTATGGAATCTATCTTGTTGACCTTGATTTTTTTAAAAAAGTTAATGACGGATATGGTCACGACAGCGGAGACATGGTTTTAAAACAGCTTGCTGAGGTTTTTAGAACAAGTGTCAGAACCGATGATGTTGTAACCCGCTGGGGAGGAGAAGAGTTTCTGATAATTTTAAGAAACACAAAACCTTTTTATATTATTGAATTTGCTGAAAAATTAAGAAAAGCTGTCGAATCTTTTGAATTCAAGGTTGCAACAGGAGAGACAATTAGAAAAACCTGCAGTATTGGTTTTGCAACCTTCCCTTTTTCTTTTGAATATCCAGATAGAGTGACACTTGAACAGGTAATTTCCATAACAGATTTAGGGCTTTACTATGCAAAAGAACATGGCAGAAATCAGGCTGTTTTTCTTACAGAAGGAAGTAAAGAAATTCCCGAAAATCCACATGAATTAAATAAAGTTATCACAGATCTTAAAACTGCGATGTCTGAGGGGTTTTTGAATCTTGAAACAGCTGATTCTATTATGAAAAACAATCAATCCTAATTTTTTTTCTAGAAATATATCTCGGAAGGAAGTTCTATTTGTTTTTTTCGTGTTTCTTTATAAATAATTGAAAGGAATTTTTTTAGAGGAATCATCTCAGCACCAAGACTTTCAAGATAGTCTGTGTGCATCTGGCAATCAATTAATCCAACATTTTCTTTTTCAAGGTGTTTGACAAAGGCTGTAAACGCTACTTTGGAAGCGTTGGGAACTTTTGAAAACATAGATTCTCCAAAAAAAACTTTACCGATAAGTATTCCGTAGAGTCCGCCGACAATCTCATTGTCTATCTCTGCTTCGACTGAAACCGCAAACCCAAGTTTATGAAGCTTTTTATAAGCCTCTTTCATTTCTACTGTAATCCATGTTCCATTTTGAGCGCCTCGTGGCACTGAAGAGCACGAATCAATAACAAGGTCAAAATTGGTGTTGAGTCTAATTCTGAACAAATCTTTTTTTATAACTTTTTTTAATGAGGCAGCTGTATGAATTTTTTCCGGAAAAAGAACAAATCTAGGGTTAGGCGACCACCATAAGATTGGGTCATTTTCCGAAAACCAGGGAAAAATACCGTTTGAATATGCGGTCAGCAATCTCTCTGGAGATAAGTCTCCACCAACAGCAAGAAGACCATCTGGCTCTGCAAATTTCGGGTCTGGAAAAATATTTTCTTTGTCCGGCAGTCTGAAAACAGGCATGATTCACCTCCATTTGCCTCTATTTTACTTTTAAAGATAAAAAATCAAGTAAAGATTGTCTTATTTGTTGACTGATTGAGCGAAATTATTATGATTTCGTCAGATAATTTAGAAAATTAGAAAAGATGAGTATGCCAAAAAGAAGTTTAATTAAAATAGTATTTTTTGCCATTGTTGGAATTTCTTTTGGAAGTCTTGCAATCTCTGCACTTTTTTTTATTTATGATGAATACTCAAATTTCCACGAAGAATCGGAAAAGCTTAAAAATTC
>CAZISX010000070.1:7348-15049 GCA_964542005.1 uncultured Spirochaetales bacterium | reverse complement strand
TACATAGAATCTCACAAAAACATTATCCAAAGAGATGTTGAAAGACTTGAAAACATGATGAAATATGGCATTGATAAAACAGAAGAAAATCTAAAAAACACTTTAAAGTTAAGGGTTTACTCCGCTTACTCTGTAGCAGAAAATCTTTATAAAAACTATGCAGGAACAAATCCTGCCAATATAAAAAAGGTTATAAGAGAAGCTCTTAGACCAATAAGATTTGATGGCGGAAGAGGTTATTTTTTTATTGCCGATTTAGATGGTTTTCAGATTTTGTATCCAGTTTCTCCTGAAACAGAGGGGAAAAATGTTGCAAACCTTACAGACCAGAACGGCTCAAGGGTTATTGTTGACGAACTGAATATTGTTAAAAACAACAATGAGGGTTTTGTAAAACATTTCTGGAAAAAGCCTTATGCTTCAGAAGGAATGGTCTATCCCAAAATCTCTTTTGTTAAATTATTCAAACCACTTAACTGGTATATTGGAACAGGCGAATATCTTGATAATGTTGAAAACGATCTTAGAAAAAGTGTCATCGAGCAGGTTGATGTTTCTGGTGAAACCAAAATCTATAATGAATCAAAGATTATTATAAGAAGTTTTGATGGCGACATAAAAAACAAAAACAGTCTGGGATTTAGCTATCTCCAGATGTCTGACAAAAATGACATAAAAGGGTTTTCTTTTATTGAAAATCTTCAAAAAGCGGCAAAAAAACCAACAGGAACTTTTATTACTCATTACGAAAAAAACAATAGTTTAAATGACTTGCAGAATTCAATCACTTTTGCAAAGCCTTTTTTCCGATGGAACTGGATTTTAAGCAGCACTTTTTCAACAGGCGATGTAGATGCAGGAATTAGTGATAAAAAAGAGCTGTTGGCGAAAGCGCTTTTAACAAGAATTGCAAAGTTTATGTTGTTTTACATTTTTGTATTTTTTATTATTGTTGGCGTTACTTATTTTGTTTTGAAAAGGCTGGGACACCAGATTGATATAAATATTTTATTCTTAAAAAAATCGGTTGAAGGCTATTCTAAAATTGAAGACTCAAATATTCACTTTACCGAACTAAAAGAAATTGCAAAAACGGCTAATCTTGCAACAGAAGAACGGCTGAAAATTATTAATTCTCTGCAGCAAAGTGAAAATAAATTCAAAGACTTTGCCGACTTGCTTCCTCAAATTATTTTTGAGATTGATTATGAGGGAAAGGTTCTTTTTATGAATAAAGGAGGTCTTGAATTGTTTGGATTTCCTCCTTACGATAATTATAGCGATGTAAATGTTCTTGATTATATTGTAGAAAAAGACAAAAAACGAATGTTGCAGAATATTGAAAAAGTTCTTCATGGCGTAAAGGTTGAGGGTGTAGAATATTCTGCTATCAGAAGAGATGGCGCAATAGTTCCTATTATTACTTATGCTTTACCGCTCTATTCTGGAAACAAAATAATAGGTGTTCGAGGTATTGTTGTTGACGCAACCCCTTTAAAAGAATCGGAAAATAGTTTAAAAATTGCAAAAAAACAGGCGGAACAAGCTGCAGAATCAAAAAGCTTTTTTATTGCTGCAATAAGTCACGAAATACGAACGCCGCTTAATGGAATTATCGGTATGTCTGAAATTTTGCTTTCCACAGAGCTTAATCCTGAACAGAAAGAATTTCTATCAATGCTTCGAGGCTCTTCCTATTCACTTTTAAATATCATCAATGATATTCTTGACTTTTCCAAGATTGAGGCTGGAAAATTCCATCTTGACAACATTGAATTTGATCTGAAAAACCTTATTAATGAAACTGTTAAAACGATAGGATTAAGACTTGTCAAAAAAGAGGTTCAGCTTGTTTGTAATATTGACAACACTCTTCCCGAGCTGGTTTTTAGTGATCCGGGAAGATTGCGTCAGATTCTGACAAATCTTATAGGCAATTCAATCAAATTTACAAAAGATGGCTACATCAAGGTTTCTGTCAGAGTCTTATCGTCCACCAATAATTTTACTAATGTTTTTTTTGAAATTAAAGATAGCGGAATTGGTATTCCCGAAGATAAGCTTGATACAATATTTGATAAATTTGTTCAGGCTGACCCTTCCACATCGAGATTATATGGAGGAACTGGACTCGGGCTTTCTATTTCCAAGCAATTAGTTGAACTTATGGGCGGCACAATCGGAGTTACAAGCAAAGAAGGTGAAGGCTCTTCTTTTTTCTTTACAATAAATTTTTCCAAAAAAAATATAGAATCAGATATGGAAAAATTTTATTTTCACTCATAATCTAAAAAAATATTTTTTTAAACAAAGACTTTTTTCATTATTTAGTAAAAAAAATGGTTGAATTTTCTATCAAAAGGTGCTGACTTCTAAGTTAATACTCAAAAAATGCTTAGAACATAATTAAATAACAACAATAATAACAAGCACTTGACCATCAATCTCTTTTTTGTTTGTGCAAAATTACATTTGAGGACGATAGATGTGTAAAAAAAGATAAATTTAATCCGTCGGTTGTTTATTTTTTTTTGGAGGATACTAATGAAATCAAGTTTATTTTCAGTGATTTTATCACTAGCAACAGTTTTTGTTTTTGTTGCATGCGTCTCAAGTGATCCCTCAAGTCCAGTTGCTAACTCTGACGACGATATTACTAGTCAGACTGATTTTGATTCAAATACAGGAACTCCGGACAAAGAAGAAACCCCTGATTCTATTGATCAGGATTCTGTAGTTGAAGATATTACTGTAACGGATGATGATTCAACAACGCCTACGCCTGATGTTGATTCAGCTCCTGTAAGCGGTTTTGATCCTAACAATAAAGATATATGGATTGATCCTGCAACAAAAATTGCTTGGGAAAAAAATGTAAATATCCCTGCTGTTGGCGGTATGGCTCCAACTTTTGCAGCATCTGAAAAATATTGTAATGATCTTAATCTTGCTGGTTCAACTGACTGGAGAGTTCCTACAATTGATGATTTAAGAACAATTGTTCGTGGTGTTTCAACCACAATGACTGGCGGAAAATGCCCTACAACTGGAGCTTGCACAGATCAGGGTAAATGCCATGATGATGATAAAAATGAAAACGGATTCGGTTACTCATGTCTTGGATGCCAGGCTCTTGATCCTAAATACGATCCTTCGATGAGTTATCTTGCCGCAGGTGACTGCCAGCTTGATGACAGACAGACAACAAATCAGGAATGCTACAGAGTTCCTCAGCTTCTTGGACCTTGTGACGGCGACTGGTCTTCTACTTTAAATACAGGACTTGCAGGAACAGCAGCTGGTGCAAGATGGTATCTTAACTTTAAAAGAGGCCTTATTAACAGTGATTCCGATATCTTATCCGGCATGAACTGGGTTCGTTGTGTTCGCAATACAACAGATAAAGAGCTTGAAGGCTTTACTTTTCCTGATGATGATGGAATCAATGAGAATACAACAGGAAGAAACCCTGAGAGCTGCATAAGAGATATCGAATGTGTTGATAATTACTGGTGTTTTGAGCAGGCTTGTGTTGTAAAGCCAGAACCATCATGGAAAGACACAGATACTGGCTATACATGGGCAGCTGATGAAGTTTTTGAGACCTGGGAAGGTGGCAAAAAATATTGTGAATCACTAGAAATAGGTTCACTTAAAAACTGGTCACTTCCTACTATTTCAGAGCTCAAATCACTTGTAAAACAGTGTTCTACAATTTCCCAGTGCGGAATTGTGGATGATTGCACAGGCTACACTTCTTGTGATGGAGGTTCGGAACCATGTAAAAAAGGCTGTGGCGCAGGAAACCATCTTCCAGCACAACTTGGACAGAATACTCAGACTTACTGGAGCTCAACAGAAGAGACAAATAACCCATCAAAAGGCGATGCCTGGACAGTTAATTTTCAGTACGGAAGCGTTAAATACATGAACAAAGGCTGGAACAATGTAAGTGTTCGCTGCGTACATAAATAATTATCAGGAAAGGTAAAAAATAATGAAAAGAATCTCTGCACTTTTGATACTTTTGACTTCGATTTCTGCATTTGCAATCGAAGGAAACTATTTCTACCGCGATGGGAGAAAGGTGTTTGTTGAAGAGGTGAAAGATGGTTCTTTCTCTTTTATTCCTAAATCTGTATTGACTAAAAAAAGCTCAAAACTGCTTGGTCAGCTTGAGAGTTTTAAACATGAAGGACGCTATTTATTACCTCAAAAATCAGAAAAAATTGCTAAAATGCTTGAAAAAAGCGGAACAATTTTACCTAAATATATTGTGAAAAACGGTAGAGATAATAATAAATCTTACTATCTTACCGGTTATATGTTTGTCAAACTTCCCCGAACTGCTGCAGAAGGCGCATCTCTGCAGCAGTTTATTTCAAAGCATTCATACAGCTTTAAATCAAAACTCTATGTACCCGGATGGTATTTAATAGAGACCTCCAGAGATGTGGTTAGTGAGGCAAGAAAACTGGTTGAATCGGGAGAAATCCTTGAGGCTGAGCCAAGTTTTTTTGTCTCACACCAGTATTACGGAAAAATAGAGCCGCTTGAAACCAATGATCCCTATTTTGCAGATCAGTGGAATATTCATAATGTTGGCCCAGGCACCAGAGGAAATGGAAAAATTAAGGTTGCAGGTTACGATTATCCTCATATTGCAGAAGCGTGGCAGCTTATAAAAATGCTTGGCTTTGCAGACAATGCGGGTGAGATTGGAAATAGTGTTAACTTAGCGTTAATAGATGACGGATTTGATATCGTTCATGAAGAATTTCAGGAGAAGTTTGTTGCTTACCGAAACTTCGGCTCTTCTTTGGCCACAGGTAATCTGTTCAGTCCAGATAATCCAAGGAATTTCCATGGAACTCTGGTGACAGGAATCGCGGCAGCTTCTGCTGACAACACCAGGGGCATGGCCGGGGTTTGCCCGGCCTGTTTTTTAACAGGGGCCCGTATGGCTGGAGATTTATCAGAAACCGGGGAAAACATTACAATGGATGCTTATTATGACCAGATTTTTTCATGGGTCATGGAGCAGAATCCCGATGTGATAAACTGCAGCTGGGGCCCTGATGACAATGTCGCTGAAGGCTACTTCAAAGAACTTATTGAAAGTATTACAACAAATGGACGAAATGGAAAAGGGACTGTAATTGTTTTTGCTTCAGGCAACAGTGGTGAAGATTTTGCCTGGAACAAGCTTGCGACACAGCCGAATGCTATTAGTGTTGGAGCAAGTGATTCAACAGGAACAAGATATGATTTTTCCAATTTCGGCGAAGCTTTGACTGTTCTTGCACCCACATCAGGTGCAGAAAAAGAGTCTGGATTTACGACAAAATATGTTGATGCGATCTGGTCAACAGACAACTATATAAAGCCGGATTGTCTTGAAGATGGAGAAGTTGCAACCTCCTCCTGCAGCGATAAAGCAGGCTGGAACCCAACCTCACCTGTAGCTGGCGGCGACAGCTGGAATGGCATGTATTCATTCAGGTTTTCCCACACTTCTTCTGCAGCGCCACTTGTAAGCGGCATTGTTTCTCTTATGCTTTTTGTAAATCCAGAACTGACAGCAGAAGAGGTTAAGTCAATCATTATTAAAACCGCAGATAAGGTTTCTCCAGCAAAAGCGGGATATGATTCTGAAGGTCACAGCGACACTTATGGTTATGGACGGATTAATGCACTAAGAGCGGTAGCTGTTGCCTATGAAATGGCTGGAATTCCACTTACAGGCTCGCTTCGTGATGATATTGACGAGACTTCGCCGTGGAGCGGAAAAGATGATCCATGGAGCGGCACAGAACCATCAGATGATGAACCTCTAGCCGATAACGATTTTATAACTGATAATGACGGTGCATTATCAGAAGACAAAGACTTCATTTCAGATGAAGATGTTATCTTTAGCGATAAAGATAGCAGCACCACAGACAACAACCCCGAAACATCTGATGACGACGGAGACGAGATTTCTCTCTCCGACTCGTCAGATGAAGCTATGCAAAATGACTATGACGAGGCAGTAGATGATTTTGCTTCGATAGATAAAGATGTGATGTCTGATTCAGACACAGACAACGCAACAACTCCGCCGCAGAACGATGAATCCTTCACCGACACCGACAATTTTTCTGACGGCGGAGTTACTGATGACGAAAATCTAAATACAACCAGCGAAGAGTCAGCCTGCGGTTGTTCAATTATCTAAAAATATTAAGAGTTCAGGAGGATTCCTATGAAAAAAGCGATTATTCTTACTACAGCTCTCTCTTTTCTGGCTGTAGCTTGTTCTTCTTCAAGCAGCCCAACAAGTACTGCGGATGGAGAAAACCATTTAAATGACACAGATAATGTCACTTCAGACACAGAAACAATAGAGCCTGATGGTGATGTAGCTGTTGACACAGATATTACTCCTGAAAATGATGTGCCTGGAGATGAAGATGAAATTTTTATAGACAATGATGAGGTTGCACCTAGCGATACAGACACAACTCCAGCAAAGGATTTTACCGGCACCTATGCTGAAAAAGTAACAATATCAACACTTGACAAACTTCCAGGCGTTGGCGATGTTGAAACAACAAGCAGCTATTATGGCATAAATACAATAGAATTTGTTGGCGGAGAATATGTCAGCACTTCAATTTCCTGCAAATCGGTAAGTGTTGCGAAAAATGCTGCATTCCAGACAATAATTCCTGACATTGTTGTTCAGTGCATTCCGCCATTGGTTGGAAAACTTACAGTTACAGATGAAGATGGAACAATCAAAATTGATAAAGAAGAAACTGTTATGCCTGTTGGTGTTAAACTTGCAGACCCTTGGAATGACCCGCTTCCGACAGACCCGTCAGACAGCAGAATCTGGGATCAGGATGGAGACGGAAAACCTGGCGTAACTATTGAAGTTAAAGCAAGCGGAATGACTGGAAAAATCTACACGATAAGAAAAGAAAGAGGACTCTGGTCAGCTTCTATGGATTTGGAAGGCAATTTTTACGGACTATTTACAGACAAATCAGAGCAAAAAACTATTGGGGCTGATCCTGCTCTTTTCAACATAAACCCTGAATCAAAGGTAAATCCTGATTTAAGCAAAAGCAACATAACTCTTACCAAATTAGATGGAGAATATGACTGCACAAAGCTTATTGCTGAATTTGACTCGATTTTTGGCGAAGGAAAATAAATAAAAAGATTTGTTTCTGGAGATTTCTATTTGCCTGGAAAAGCTTCTTTGATAATTGATTCAATCAACTTTACACCATTTTCAAATGAACCGTAAAAATCGAATCCTGCAGCATTTTTATGGCCTCCGCCTCCAAATCGTTTTGAAATAATTGAAGCATCAATATTTCCACGGCTTCTAAGGCTGATTTTCCAGTAGTCTTTACCTGTTTCTCTAAATCTTACAGCAAGTTCAACACCTTGAATACTCCTTGCATAATTGACAAAACTGTCAGCATTATCAGGGCCTACATTAAATTTTGCAAATTGATCGAGAGTAATTTTAACAACTGCAGCTTTGCCATCTGCTATAAGCGTAAGCTCGGAAAGAACTTCTGCAAGAAATTTGATTTGATTTAAAGGTACATTTTCCCAGATATTTGTTGCCATTTCCCAGGGATTTACCTGCTTTATCAGGTGTGACATTATTTCAAATGACTCAGAGTTTGTTGAACTGTA
>CAZISX010000070.1:0-7338 GCA_964542005.1 uncultured Spirochaetales bacterium | reverse complement strand
TAAATGAACCTGTGTCAGCAACAATTGCAGCATACATTGACTGCGCAATAGGCTTAGTAATTTCCAGATCATTCTCTCTGGCAAATCTGAAAATCATGGCTGCCGTGGCACATGCCTGATCATCAATAAAGTAGTAATTATAATCATTTGCAGGATCATCAAAACTTATATGATGATCAAAACAAACCTTTATACCCGCAAAAGTTTTAAATTTTTCATACAAATCAGCCCCAACTCTTTCGGGAGAACCAATATCAAGAAAAACAAACATGTCATAAGCTATCTGAGGAATAGTTCTTACAACAAAAGGTGCTCCATTTAAAAACTTGAAATTAAAAGGGATTTCATCTTTTGAATAAAGAACAACCTCTTTACCAAGATTTGTTAGAAGATGATACAATGCCAAGCTCGAACCCAATGCATCACCATCAGGATTTATATGTGCAGAAATTAGAATTGTTTTTTTGGACTTAAGAACTTCAAAAAAATCAGGCATTGAATGGCTGTAACTTCTAGTCATGTTTTTCCTTTTTGATAGAGTCGAATAAAGCTTCCATTTTCATCATTTTGTCTATTTCTGTATCAAACACAAAGGTAAGGTCTGGAACATTTTTAAGATGATTAATCTCTTTGGCAAGAAGAAATCTTATATGGCGAATCTCGCTTTTAAGTGCTTCATCAACTAAAGCCTTTGGAGTAGCCTCACTCAACAGCTTATAGTAAACTGTTGCAAAGCGAAGATCTGGAGAAACTTTTACACGGCTTACAATAACATTTCCAATAGAAGAATCACCATATTCTCTTAATATAATTACACTGACTGTGCGCAAAATAGCCTGATTTACGCGCTGTTGTCTTACTGATTCAGCCATTATTTAACCTCATCAGCAGTTTCTCTTGATTCATAAAACTCAATAATATCGCCTTCTTTAAGATCATTATAATTATCAATTCCCATACCGCATTCATAACCCTGCTTAACCTCTTTAACATCATCTTTAAAGCGTTTAAGAGTATTGAGCGTTCCTTCATAAATAACAATGTTGTTTCTTACAAGCTTGATTTTTGCTTTTCTTGTAACTCTACCTTCTGTTACCATACAACCAGCAACTGTTCCGGCTTTTGGAACTCTAAAAAGCTGTCTGATTTCAACCTTCCCAATAAATTCCTCGGTAACAATAGGAGCAAGTAAACCGCTCATAGCAGCTTTTACCTGTGCAATAAGATCGTAAATAATTGAATATATTTTGATTTCTATCTGCTCAGCAGAAGCAATCTGTTTCGCTTTATTATCAATACGAACATTGAAACCTATAATAATTGCATTTGATGCAGCAGCAAGGAGAACATCGTTTTCTGTAATACCGCCAACACCGCTGTGAATTGTGCGGACTTTGATTTTTTCATGCTCAAGCTTACCAAGAGACTGATTAATCGCTTCAACAGAACCATCAACATCACCTTTAACAATAATGTTAAGATCAATCAGCTCGCCTTCTTCAATTGTTGCAAACAGATTTTCAAGGCTGACTTTCTTCTCTTTCTCAAATTTTTCAGCTTTCTGTTTGTTTTTTCTTATTTCAATAAGTCCTTTTGCTTTTTTCTCGTCTTTAAAAGCATAAAGTTTGTCGCCGGCAGAAGGAACGCTGTCAAGACCTGTGATTTCAACAGCCATTGAAGGTGTTGCATTAAGCGTTTTTTTACCAACCCAGTCAATCATTGAACGGATATAACCCATTGTAGTTCCTACAACTACAAGGTCTCCAACCTTCAAAGTTCCTTCCTGAACAAGAGTTGTTGCGATTGGACCTTTTCCAAGATCCATTCTTGATTCAATAACAACACCGCTAGCAAGTTTGTCTGGATTTGCCTTCAAATCCATCATCTCAACCTGAAGAAGAATTGATTCGAGAAGCTTATCAATGTTAAGATGCTGTTTTGCAGAAATCTCAACAAATAAATTCTCACCGCCCCACTCTTCTCCAACAATTTCATACTTCAAAAGTTCCTGGCGAACTCTGTCCGGATTTGCATCAGGTTTGTCAATTTTGTTGATTGCGACAATAATAGGAACTCCTGCCGCCTTTGCATGGTTGATAGCTTCAACAGTCTGAGGCATAACACCATCATCAGCTGCAACAACAAGGACAACAACATCGGTAACCTTTGCTCCACGGCTTCTCATTCCTGTAAATGCTTCATGCCCAGGGGTGTCAAGAAAAGTTATCTCTCCACCTTCAAGCTGAACAGTGTAAGCTCCAATATGCTGAGTTATTCCGCCAGCTTCACGGTCAACAACATTTGTATTTCTGATTGCATCAAGAAGTTTTGTTTTGCCATGATCAACATGACCCATTACAGTAACAACTGGTGGACGAGTCACAAGTTCATCTTCAGTATCTTCGTGTGCATCAACAAAATACTCATCATTAAGAGCAACATTTTCTACCTGAAAGCCAAATTCTTCAGATAGAATCTGTGCATTTTCAAAAGAAATTCTGTCATTAATATTAACAATTTCACCAAGTTCTATCATCTTTTTAATCAAAGAAGCAGGCTTGAGACTCATTCTGTGAGCAAGTTCTGACAATATAATCGTATCTTCTATTTTAATAATTTTTTTGATTGCTTTTGTCGGATTAACAATTTGCTGAGGTTTTGGCTGAAGCTTGTTTCTTCTGTCTTTTCTCTTCTTTCCGCCAAATTTACCACCCTGGAAACCATCTTCTGAAAACATTGTAATATCCGCACTTTTAATCTTGCCTTTAAAAGCATCCTTTTCATAAACAGATTTTTTGGCAGTTTTCACTGTTTTTTGCGGCAACTTCTTTTTTGCAATCTCAGCCTCTGTTTCAGGCATCATTATAATTTTCTTTTTCTTCTTTTTCACACCATTGGCATCAAGCTCTTCGTCATCCTCAAGAATCTCTTTTTTCTTTTCTTCGCCTCTTTTAAACTCATGAGATTCTGAATCAGTTTTTTCTTCATGAACAACTTCCTGATGTCTTCTGGAACCTGGAAGAATAAGATCTTCCGGTCTGAATTCTTCCTCTGGAACTGGAGCTGGAGTTTCAATTGCGTTTTGAGCCTCAAGTTTTTCTGCCGCAGCTGTTTCTTCTGCTAATTCTTTTTGCTCTGCCATAAATTTTTCAGTAAAGAATTCTGTGCTGTCGGTCTCTTTGCGCTGTTCTTCCGGAACAAAACTTCTTTCACCCTTTCGGCGAATCATGGTTGAAACAGTTTTTTTCGGATCATCAATTTTTTCAGGTTCTTTTTTGTTTTTAGAAATTTCAGGAGAAGCCTTCAAAAAATGATTTCTCACTATCTGTTCTTCTTCAGCGTCAAGCTTGCTCATAGCATTTTTGTTTATGCCCTTAACAGAAAAAAAATCTGTTATATCTTTAGATTTGACGCTTAATTCTTTTGCAAGTGAACTGATAAGCATTTATAACTCCTGATTAAAATTACTAAAAATCTGTACGAAAAACCTGAACTTTGATGCTTGTTCACTTTTAACAAAACCAATAACTCCGACAGGTCTTGTGTTTAAAAGCGTTCCAAGCAAGTCCATTGTAAACAATCTTATAACATCTGTTGACTCTTTTTTTTTCAATAAAATCTTATTTGTTACTTTGTCTGAAATATCCTCAGAAAGAATAATAAAATCAAAAAATCCAGCCTCTTTTTCAAGATTTTCAAACACTATATTCTGACCATAATAAAGAACCCCTGACTTCATACAAAGTCTTAAAAAATGCTCCATGGATTCTCTGCTCATCTCTTTGATATGATTTATAATTTCGTCACTTTTTTTGAAAAAAGAAAGATTTGGGAGCTCATATAAATCAAGAAGTTTTTTGCTGGACAAAAACTTTTTAACACATTCCTGCGAGGTGCATGTATAAAGTGTTGAACCCGGCACTTTTTGAAGCCAGTCAAGATAAACTGTTTTATCAATTACAGCCCACCTGAAAAGCTGTTGCTTAAAATTTTTGGTTCTGCAGGCAACACAAGTTCTAGTCTGATTCTCAGAAACGGTTTTTTTCATATTTTCCTATTCGTCCTTATCCTGACCAATTTTGCTGAAATCGAAAAGATTATCAGCGGTTATAATAGTCTCTTTGTTTTTATCCTTGCCAGTAAGCTCATCTATAAATGTTGTAAGACTATATCTTATCTGACGGGCTCTGCGCAAACTCAACTCTGCATTTTTTGCAAAAGTATCTGTATCCGGTTCACTCTGAATATCTGCAAGCGTGTAATAGCCGCGATCTCCGAGATAGTTTGAAAGCTCTTTGTTGACACACTTCAAACTTGTTGTAGGGATATTAAGCCTGTCTTCTAGCGATTTGTCAATCTCAATGTTTCCCATACCTTTTTCAAGCATATCTTTTGCCTGAGCAATAATAACTTTTGCAGTCTCCATTGTTATTGAAGGAAGTTCAGCAAGAACTGAAGGTTCAACAGCAACAATATCTTCAAGAGTTGTATAACCGAGCTTTATAAGTGAATCAGCAATACCTTCATCAACACCATCAATAAAAAGAAGTCTTCTGTTTGCTTCATCAAGCATCATTTTCATCTGACTTTCACTCTGAATATCAATATTCCAGCCGGTAAGCTGAGATGCAAGACGAACATTTTCACCGCCGCGGCCAATAGCAACAGAGAGTGAATCATCAGGCACAATAACATCCATGCTGTGTTCTTCTTCATCAATAATAATCTGGCTTACCTCAACTGGAGAAAGCGTATTGCAGATATATCTTACAGGATCTGAATCCCAAGGAACTATATCAATCTTTTCGCCGGAAAGCTCGTGAACAATATTCTGAATTCTTGAACCTTTAAGACCAACGCAGGCACCAACCGGATCAACAGCAGAATCAATTGAGCGCACAGAGATTTTTGAACGGTGGCCAGGATCTCTTGCAACACCCTCAATTTTGACAATACCCTCAGAAATTTCAGGCACTTCAAGTTCAAAAAGTTTTATAAGAAACATTGTATTTATACGAGAAAGTATTATGTTGCAGCCCTGATTTGTCTTTGCAACCTCAGTAATATACGCCTTAATTCTCTCATTAATTTTAAAGGAATCGCCTGGAATCTGCTGATTGTATGGAAGATAAGCCTCTGTTTTTCCAATATCAATAATCATACCGCCTCTTTCAAAACGGCGAACAGCACCGGTAATTACTTCACTTTTTCTATCTTTAAATTCATTGAATATTATTTCGCCTTCTATTGATTTAAGTTTTTGGATAATAATCTGTTTTGCAACCTGAGCCGCAATTCTGCCAAGCTCGTCGCCTTCCATTTTAACACCCAAAGTATCGCCAATTGTAACTTCAGGATTAAGAACTCTAGCCTCTTCAAGAGAAATCTCATACTCGGAATCTCTCATGTTGGCAACAACTTCTCTAAAGTAAAAAGCTTGTAAATCGCCAGTTGTATCATCATAAATAATGTCAATATCAGCATCTGTTCCAAGCTTTTTCTGAACAGCTTTGTAGAGAGCTTCCTTTAATATATCAATAATAATTTCGCGCTTAATGCCTTTCATTTTGACAAGCTGATCAATTAGTTCCTTTAAATTAAAATCCATTAGTTATCTCCTTCCCATATAATATTTATTTTTTTCACCAAATCTTTTTCGATTGATACTATTTCGCCATTTTCATCAACAGAAAATGTCTCTTCATTATTATTTACTGAGATAAGAATTGCTGTGAGATTTTTTTTATCCTTAAGTTTTTCTCTAAGCTGAATTTTCAACTTTTTTCCAATAAAAAATTCTATTTCATCCCACCGCCTGATTGGTCTATCAAGACCCGGCGAGCTGATTTCAAGGTAATATTTGTAAGGAAATGCATCAATCGTATCAAGGTAATTTGAAACAATTGGAGAAAACTTTGCACATTCGTCCAAAGTTACACCCTCTCCCATCACAAGAGAATCAACATAAAGCCTGCAAATTCCATTAGCATTTGCCGGAATATCAATCTCAACTATTTTTAGTCCGATAGATTCAGCTAACGGCTCCAGTTTTTCAAATAATTCTTTAGCCCTTCCGTACCACACTTTTAAACTCCTGAATAAAAAAAAAGCGGGATTTTAATCCCACTTTTCGTAAGGAAAAATAAAAAAAGTCGCTATCTTAATATCATATTATAAAAAAAAATCAAGTTTTAGCCTATTTATAAAAAATTTTTGAAACAACAGCCCTCTATATCAAAAGAATTTTATATTTTTCTCAGATTTTGACTTTTTCTACTTTTTTATGGTATTTTAAAGCTGATTGATTTTATAAACACCCTCTGAATTTATAATTTTTTTATGGAGCAAATCTCTTGAAAACATTAATTATTGGTTTTGGCTCAATTGGAGAGCGTCACGCAGCTATTCTATCAGAAATAAACTCAGGAGAAATTAATGCTGTAACAAAAAGAGAGATTAAAGAGCTTAAAACATTTAAAACTATTGAAGAAATCGTAGACATCAATTCTTATGATTTATTTGTAGTTTCTTCCGAAACTCATCTTCACTATGAAATCCTTAAAAAAATTGATTCTGTAGTAAGAAGAAAAATCATTGTTGTCGAAAAGCCTCTTTTTGATAAATACGCCTCATTTACCTCATCAAACCAAAACGCTATATTTTGCAGTTACAACCTTAGATTTCACCCTCTTATTCAGGCTCTCAAAAATAAAATTTCAGATGAAACAGTTATCTCTTTTGATGTTTCTGCCGGCCAATTTCTGCCTGAATGGAGACCTGGAAGAGACTACAAAACCATATACAGCGCAGATAAAAATCGGGGCGGCGGAGTGCTTCTGGATTTATCACACGAAATTGACTACGGACTTTGGCTTTGCGGAAAACCAAATAAATTCAATTCAATATCTTTCTTTTCAGGCAATCTTGAAATTAGTTCTGAGGATTTTTTCAGATCTTTTGGGGTTATGAATTCAGGTGCAATATTCAGCATTTCACTTGATTATATTTCAAAAATTCCGCATAGAAAAATAATAATAAATACAAAAACTTCGACAATTATTGCTGACCTTATTAAAAATGAAATAGTGACAAAAGCTGAAGGTTCCAATGAAAAAACCGAATATTTTGAAGTAGAAAGGAATTGTTCCTACAGAGAAATGTGGAAAGCTCTTATTGCTGGCAGGGCTGAAAACTGGTGCACACTAAAAGAGGCACTTGAAGTTATGAATTTCATATTTCAAGCAAAAAACAAAGAATTACTCCAAACATATAAGCCGCTTTAGAACCTAAATCGTTCGATTCCCAAATTAATTCTTGAAAATTCTTTTTGTTTATAAG
>CAZISX010000069.1:18551-20288 GCA_964542005.1 uncultured Spirochaetales bacterium | reverse complement strand
TAACATGTCTAAAGTTTTCAGGCACTTAGGAGATAAGGGTGACGAAGTCAGGAAATGACGCGGCGATCTGTTTTTAAGGGTCAGTGGAAAAACGATGTTAATTCAAAAAAAATATTTAACTGGTTATCAGATTATAAAAAAATAAAAAATATTTTTTGACATAAAGCTTTTAGGCGGAAGATTTTGGAAAATTCAATCAAATTTTTACCCAATCAATTCAACTGGAAAGAACCAAAAAATTCTCACTCCACCATAGCCTTAATTAATGCATCTTTTGCATCCGAATAAAATTGGATGTCTATTTTTGTAGCCATATCATCGGAAAGATCAAATAATTGCCGCCTACAGGTAACTGGGATTAAAAGAGATGTTGCCCCTTTTTCAACAGCAATTTCGGCAATAGTTACAGGGTTGTGAATAGCTTCAAGTGACCCGCCTAAATTTATTTCACCAACAACAATTAAGCCACCGCGAAGGCTTTTTTTCAAAAGCGATGTGCACAATGCCAGCAATGCTGCCACACCAATCTTTGCTCCGGCTTTAGATGAATCAAAGGCTCTTAATTGAACAGAAAATTCATGGTGTCGGGGATTTTTATCACCAATAAGCTGCAAAGAGCGGGAATAAAGATTTTGCTCTGCATATCCTACACTTTCTTTAAAAGCTGGTGGCACAGGCTTATTTAGAATTTTGATTCCTGAACCTGGGCCTTCATTAATTTCTATTCGGTATAAACCAGGGTGCTCTTCTCCACCGCCAGGACTTATAGTCCAAACCTGTCCAGGCTCCAGAGGATCACTTCCAATGCTGTTTTCGCTTTGTAATTCAGGTGTTGAAACAAACTTCTCTACTCCATCCGCACCCATTACATAACTGAAATGTGTATTGCGAAATTCCGCAGCACCAATTCGCTTTTGTTGTTCTTTTACTCTTCTTCTTGCTTCCATTGCTATTCTGACTGCCCACTCAATATCATCGTCTGAAACATCTGTATTTCCAGGATTTATAAGCTTAAGCAATCCGCTTACTGTTTTGTTGATAGCATTAGTATCTCTGCCAGACAACGCACCACCAAAAAAAACTCTATTTTGCAACACGCTAATTCTGCTTTGATTTCTAAGACGACTCCAACATTCGGATAAAAAGTCACTTACTAAACCAAAATGATTAGTCAAAAGCTCTTTGCTTATTTTGGGGACATCCCAACCCGGCAAGAATGCGTGAATACGATCCATAAAAGCTGTGTCATCTTTCATTTCTGGCGGCATTGGACCAAAAAGGTGCCCAATCTTTTGCTGATGCTCGACATCAACATCAAAATTGCCAACCATTACGATACTGCCTTCAGCTCTAATGCTTTCCTTCCCGCGACTGAATTCACCAGATTCCATATATCCTTTCATTATATTAACACCATCTTTTTGGTCAAAAGATATGCCGGAAACCTCATCAAAGCAAACAACATCATATTGGCAGACAAGTCCACGCTGTCCAGTTGAATTGTTCACAAACATACGAGCAACTGTTGCTTTGCCGCCTGAAATCAAATGAGCTGATGGAGATATTTGCTGAAACAAATGACTTTTACCTGTTCCTCTTGGACCAAGTTCAACTAGATTATAGTTTCTCTCAACAAATGGAACCATACGCAGCATCAACGCATTTTTTTGTCGTTCAGATAAACCGAGAGGTTCAATACCAATAGACCGAAGCAGAAAATCACGCCATTGTTCAGTT
>CAZISX010000069.1:9610-18541 GCA_964542005.1 uncultured Spirochaetales bacterium | reverse complement strand
TGAAAAATTTTTCCGCGCAGCAGTCAAAGTATCAAGAACATCCCGATTTGACAATTGAATTTCTCTTAATTCCGGAACTCCAAAAGGGCGGCCATTTTTTTCCTGAGCGATAATTGGATCATAAACTATAGTTATTTCGGCATAAAAACCACCAGTAAGCATGCGTTCATGTTTGCTAACCAGATCCGCTTCAATTCTAACATCATGTAACCTGAGACTAGGTATAATTGCTAAATAGGAATCGGTTTTAGCATCCAGTCTTGCGGTAATAATGTCTATTATTTTTATTTCTCTATTTTCTCTTGCTCTTGACTTAAAAAGCTCCTCTTCTCCAGCTTTTACTGTGCGATTGGCAAGTTGTCTTTGAACAATCTGAAGTCCTTCTTCAATTTCTGCCTCATCAATGCTAGCACAGTAACGACCAAGTAAAAATTCTACAACATAAGTAGGGACTGGAAATTGACGACTAAAAGTGCGTACAAGATCTTTGCGAACCAGATAACCATCTAAAACTTCTGCGGCCTTTTTATCGAGTAAATCAAGTTCTATCATTACTTTCCTCCACCAATGATTGTAGCCTGCTGGGCAATTAATGATTCCGTTGAATCAATTAACACCAGCACAGCTTCTTTTCCTTCCAAGTTATCATCCTCTACAACAATGGAGGCTATCCCTTTTTCGTTTATAGGTTTAATTTCAAGAACAACAGAAGTTTGTGGTTCTCCTGCATTAAGTCGCAGATCGAGTCGTGCTCCTTCAAATATACCTGAAACAGCCACTTTGCACCTCAATCCAGTCCATTTAATGTCTGTAATTTCTGCTGATAAAGTTAATATCATTTGGGGAGAAAAAATCTTCAGTTCCAGCAAAAGACACTCTTGCAGACTTAACCCGCCATGAGCATACTCTTCTCCTTTTTTGTAACAACTGACACCCTCTGCAAGTGCAAAGTGAATATTTTTATTCCAGTACCAAGGGAAAAGCTCAGCTTTAACTGAAGCACCAGTTTTGATAGAAGCACATCTTCCCCATTTGTTTTCAGTCAAAGCAGCTGGCAAATCAGTTTTTGGAAGCCCACCTGGAACTAAAAGCCAGCCATGATCTGACACAATACGAATAGTTTTCCAGCCAGCATTAAAAAGCGATAAGACTCTGTTTTTTATATCATTCAGCAAAACATCAATCTGTTTTGCCATTTTCCAACCACGATCATGTCCTTCGTGGTCCAGGTTTCCGAACTCACACCATGAGTTCCCTTTTCCATAGCCATTTTCCTGTTGCTCTAAAACACTCCATCCACTATTATTTAAAAGTTTTTTCAGGTGGTATCCTCCTTTGAGAGGTTGCTCTGTATCTTTAACAACAGGCTCAAAATCATCATTATCCTGAAGACCAGTAATATTATTTTTTACTGGAGTTACAGCAGCTTTTCCGGTTGCTGTAACACTTGGAAGTGCTGCCCATTTTATTTCCTGCTGAACATCAATTGACTCATCAGAAAGAGACTGGATAAGTCTTTTTGCAGTATCATATCTTAAACCATCAACAAAAAGAATACACTCGTCATCTGTTTGAATAAATGGTTTTGAATTTTGAGCAATCTCACCCGGATATCCTGTTTCACTTACAACTTTTTGTAAATATCTGGCAGATTCTTCAATCCAAGGCAAATAAACAGCGCGGATAGCAACAGTGATTGCCTTTAAATTCTGATCATTATCAGCATATTCCAAAGCTTTAAGAACCGCATCGTCGGCTTTCCAACCAAAACTGCAATAACCGTTCAATAAATCCACTATCTTTCCGGAAGCAAGATTATTTTTTGTTAATTCTGCCAAAAAAGAAAGGTGTAGTAAAGCAGACACAAGAGGAGATTGTCCAAGTTCTGTCCAGACAAACTCGCGCCTTTCACCATGTAATTTTTCCAGTTCAGCCAGTTTTTTTCTTGAATCAACTGCTGTAAGATTTTCTAAAGCTAACAAATCTGCAAGAAGTTTTTTTTCCTGTCCATCATTCCATTGCGGCCACCCCTCACAGTTTTTTCCGCCCATTTGCCAGAAAATCGTATCACTTGGCGGACTGCACTTTTTAATGTTAGCAGGAATATTTGGGTATCTTTTTGGTGATTCACAAAAGCGATCCCAGACAGCTTTCCATGGCCCTTCATGCATTGCAAATTTTCCAGAGCCAGCAAGAATGCCTTCACTCTGGGGATTAAAACCAATCTGGGATTTACAAATTTCGCAAAATGCTTTCCATTCATTTTGTCCGCGTTTTGATTGAAAAGCATCTCCTTGATCCAGCCACTGCAACACATCTTTGATAGTATCTCCGCCAGTGAGAAGCGAGTTGAAATAATCTTTATCAAGCCGTTTTCCTTTAAGAAGTTCTATCTCTTCATCAAGCAAAACAGAGAGAGCAAGTTGCATTGCATTTTTTGTTTCATTATCCTGTGCAACATCAAGCTTTAGTCCGCCCTGATCTGATTTTAAATATGCAAGAATAGTCCAGTCTTTAGCATTAACCTGTGACCAGATAATACCGCGATATTGAAGCTCGGCTAAAGGTTTTAAATAATCCGAGCAGTTATCAACAGCTCTTAAATCTGACCGCCCTACACCTGGAAGATAAATAATCGGAATACTATTTTTAGTAAAAGATATTTCTTCAATTTTTCCAGCAAGTACGCAGCGCAGCCAGATAGCCGGGCCAGTTTTTTTATCTGGAGTATAATTGCCAAGAACGAGCAGTTCCGGCAATTCTTCCTGCAACCGTGGAATCACTGCTTCCCATTGACGGTCTGCATCAGGCCAGAGAATGCAGGCTGGCGCAACTTGAGCATTTGAGTTGAATTTAGCTGCTGATTGAAGTGATTGTAGAATATTTTCAATTACTTTCATAGCAATTTTTGCCTATTGGCTTCATCCCATACGAAAGGAGAATTTTTTTTAAGAAAATTGCTGCTTACATCCCCGTTAAGATAATTCTTATAATGATCAGCTCTCATTTTTTTGTTTTCAGGACTATTAAGCTTTAGAGCTTCAATAGTTCTTTCAGCATTATTTTGAAGGGTTTTATTTTTTTGCGAATTTGGCATTATTTCACCAGTTGATAAATTCAGAAAAAAAGTATCCGCCTGCAATCCAATAGGATCTAAAATATTGGTTGACACCCCTTTATTTCTGTTTGCGCCAAGACAGGAAAGCCTATAATTGCTCCACTCATAGGCATCTCCGGCATTTTTTGATTTAGCAACAAAATGATCTGTTGAAGAAGCGCCTGTTACCCATTCAAAATAAATTGCCAAATATGCACAAACACCACCGTAGCTGTCCCAGAGTTGTTTATTTGAGTGAGTCCAATAATTTGGCAGGTCAGATGCTTTAGGTGGCGGAGAATTTAACGCTATCCCATTTGAAGTAAGCCACACTCTTCCCGGCTGACGAACTTCGGCAGCAAAATCAGCTGGTTCTGGTTGAAGTGTCACTGGAATCATTTCAACAACTCCCTTTTTTGACAGATAGAACGCCAGACAAAAAGAAAATCATCTTTCGGGCTAAGCGCCAAAACAAGTTTTTCATATATTGCTTTAACCTTTGTTTTATCTGGAATTTCTAATTGAATTAAGGCAGAAGCTTCTTCTATAAGTTTTGCAGATTCAATAGACCGAGTGCTTTTCAAATCAAAAGCCTCGCTAGTCAACCAGTTAGTAGCATCTCCATGCTTTTCAAATTCACGGGAAATTAAAACAACCTTATTTTGCTCGATATCAATATCAAACCATGCATCTTTTTTTGCATCAAAAGTTGGTTCCAGTGATGCCATAACAAGCGGAGAGTGAGTAGCAATTATCAATTGGACTTTTAATTCTTTTTTCAAACTATTTACAACAGAAAGCAGAGCGCTGGAGATCGTGCGCTGCCATTTTGGATGAAGATGAGCTTCAATCTCGTCAATAAGCATAATAAGCTGCTTCGTTGTTTTTATACCTAAAAGGTCACAGCTTTTCACATGTTCTGCCCATGCCCAGACAAGCAAATAGGCAAGTGAAATAATCCTTTTCATACCGGCAGAAGCATAAATTACAGGCACTTCTATTCCATAAGGCATTTTTATTGTTGGAATATCACGGGCATCATCAAGACTAACTCTTGTTAATTTTCCGGGAACAATATTTTCGTTTTCTGATGGTGAAAGTGCTTTTAAAACTTTACAAAGATGTTCAAACGCTGAACCATTTTCCTTCTGCCAGCCAGACCAGTCACTGACAAGACCATTGCAAACAGGTTTGTCATCCTTTTTTTTCAAACCATCCCAAACTTCCTGTGGATCAAAAATATACGCAGGCTGTCTATCGTGTCCAGCGCCAGAATGTTCTTCTGAATAATTTCTTGCAGGATCCCAGACAGCAAAACCACCATTAGGTTGAGCATAAATTACAAGTCCTGGCATTGTTGGTTTAGCCTGTGGAAAAATCCACGACTGTTTATTTCGATTAAAAGAAACACTAGTTTCTGTTGGTGTTTTAATTTTTCCTTTAACCTTAATTATTATTTCAGCATCTTTTTTAGGATCAGTTGGTCTTGCCATATAGCCACAAGTCAGTTTTGAATTTACCTCCTGCGGCCATTTTCTGGTCAATGCCCACCATGCAATATCCATTATAAAACTTTTGCCCAACCCGTTATCGCCTGTCAACAAATTAATCCGGTCGGCAAATTCAATATCAAGATTTGGAATTGGGCCCGTGTTTTTTAATTGCAGTTGCTTGAGCATCCATATCTCCATTGTTTTATTATATTATCACTACTCACTACTTTTCGCCGTTCTCTTCTCTTCCAATTTCAAATGATAATCATTTATCCTGTCGCCGCCAAATTTTTTAAACCATGGGGCAGATTCAACATCTTTGCCGCGGTCTTTATCCCATTTTATGTTGAGTTTGGCTGGTTTAAGTACACCAGCTGTCATAAACGGGCGGATATTGAGCCGCACACCGTCATTTATATCAGGATTCCAGCCGATTGGCTGTGCTGAAAGCGGTTTCCAGCGAACAAAGATATCCAAAGGTGCTTCACCTTCAAGGATAAGCTCCAGTTTTTTCTTAAGATTTTCTGCTGCTGCCAGTTTTTCCTGCGCGCCGTCAACTTCGGCGTTTGCATCCTGTTTTTGGCGGGTTATCCAGTCTCCAAGATAGGTATATATTAATGTTTCAAGGTTTTTATAATCAAGTTTGTGATAGTTTACCAGAGCTGAAAAGCCGTCTCGCAGCCCATCCCAGATATGCCATATAAAAGGGCGATGCTGAAACAGTTTGCAGTGCTGGATAAAGAATTTTTCCCGCAGCCATGATTCAAGAGTTTTCCCAGCGTGGTCTGCACTTGCTAAAAGCTGCGAAAGTGTGGAGTTGTTCCACTTATCGCCAAAAGAAGCGGCAAGAAGATTGAGCAACCTGTCACTTGCAGCAGTTTCACCGCGCACCGGCGGAATGCACACAATGCCGTCTTCATCGGCAAAAGCAAGCAGTTCATCACATTTTTTCACCCACGCACGCTGTTCATCGGCAAGCTCCATGCCTGCATCAAGCTCTGCCGGCCAGCGATAGCCAAGTAGCCGCGCAACAGCAATCTGAAGCACTGTGTCATCTGTGCGAAGTGTTGCGTGAGCTGTCCATTTTTTCTTTTCATCCCACACAACAGAGCCGCATGGATGGCCATGAAAAATCCACTGCGTTGGATCATCAGAATATGGCTTTGGCAAACCGTTTGGATATTTTTCCGCTGCAACTTTTGTCCAATGGTCAAGATCGAACGGGACTTTTACAAGGGTAGCATTGGTAACATTAAGTTTTTGGTCAATACGCCGCACTGCTTCGTTGTATTCATTATATTGGCAATATGTCAAAATGGGCAAAACTAAAGACTGTTCCTTTGGATATATTACTGCAATATTTGAGTCAAATGTTTCTCCGGTATAAATCGAAACAGGAAGAATTCTCATTTGACTAATTGAAATTCCATATTTGCCCCAAGCTTTATTTCCTCTTTGATCACTATCATGTAGTTTGTCTCTTCGTATCCATACTTCTTCGCGCAGATGGCCATTTTTTTTATCATAAAAAAGAATAAGTTCTAATCCGCCAAACAACTTGTTTTCTTCTATTGTTGTTTGTTGAAAAGTCCATTTGTCTTCTCGTTCTAATATTTCCCAAAATTTCTTTTGAAATCTTGGCGAATCCCCATTAAGAACACCAGCGAAACACTCTGCAAAATTATCAAGATTGGGCAATTCTGAACCTTCCTCCAAAGCAACCCGTGCATCCGGATTCTCCAGCTGTTTTGCCTGAGACACTGATTTTATTTCTTCAGTTATAAGGGCTTCTGCTTTTTCCTGCGCTGTTTTGGGGGCGGAGACATCAACACCTCGTAATATATTGGTGTTTGTTGATTCGCCAAAAATACCGCCGGCTTGTGTGAGCCCGCCTTTTGAGATGCTTATCATAGCAACAAAAGCACCAGCGGCGGCAGAAGAATCAAAACCATGCTCACCAAGCCGTGCAATCAAATGCCAGACATCTTTTTTCAGAAGTTTTTCACGAAATTTTTTGTAGCTGCCTAAAAATAGCCAATTCTGAGGTAACACGATGCTCGCTGTGCCGCCCTGCTCTGATAACTCAAGACATCTTTCAAGAAACACGGTAGCAAGATCATTTTTTGCTTCAGGATAGTTTTGCTCACAAAAATTTGCAAGAACCTGATTTTGTTTGCCTCTTGCAAGATAGGGGACATTAGTTACAACCCAGTTATAGCTGCCTGCAAGAAGTGTTGCAGCTTTTGACAAACCCTGCGCAGCAACGCCGATTTCATGCTGTTCTTCTGTTTGCTCCTGCGCTAAAGCCTGTTGCAAGGTTTGCTCAAGTTCTTTCCACTCTACAATTTTTGCTGCATTTGTTTTTGAAGGATCAAGCAGACTGCCTAAAATGGGAGCATCTTTGAAAACTTCATACATTGATTCCAGTGCTATACGCATATTTTGTTTATCAAGTGCAAGCTTTCGCCACTCTTCTTTTGCAACACTTACTGATAATCCCGAACAAGCCAGATGCAGCTCCGGCAACACTCTATAACCGCCGGCATTTGGATAACGCCACGCTGTAAGGGCAAGCGCAAACGCGGCAAGCTCAACACACCGCTGATCAAGCTCAAGGGCGTGAATATTTTCTTTTAAAACTTTGTCAACTGCTTCTTTGGGTGATAATTTCTCAAGCTCTATCCGCAAAGCAACAAGCATCATAAACACCGCAACAAGAAAATGGCCAGAACCGCAGCACGGATCAAGTGTTTTGAGTTCACTTAAATGTTTTGGCCAACTGTCAAATGTGCCGGCTGCCGGTTGCCACAAGCCACCATCACTTTTAACAAACCGGAGATATTCAAGCGGAACGCCGGTAATTGATGCTTTTTGTCTGAGTTCTTCTTCACTTTTTGCATTTTGCCAGTCATCTTTTGTAAGCTTTTTTGCTGCCCACCACGCGCCAAGTGAATTATCAAGAAGAAAACTCACCATATATGGCTCGGTGAAAAGCTGTGTAACTGCTGGGAGTTCTCTTGCACCTATTTTGACTTCAGATTTGTTTATGCGCTCTTTATTATCAGCCTGCCAGAATTGATAGACCCAGCCGAGTGAATCTGATGCGGTAAAAACCTCCAAAGGAAGAACAGCCACCAGTTTTTCAAGTTTTTGCTGATATTCAAGAGGAAAAACCAGCTGAAACACAGGAGAATCTGTTCTAAATATCTGCGGCAGCATTTTGGCGGCACAGCGTGAAGCAAATTCCCAGCCGTTTTTAGCACCTTCATCTTGTGCAAGTTCATCACATTCTTGAAGCGAAATTGCAACGCCGTCATACATAAGCAGATTATTTTCAGCAAGGAACCGTGCAAAAAGCATTCTGTGCCAGTGCTCATAGGCTATTTCTTCAACCAGTCTTAAAGTTTCCTGTTTTTCTGTTGCTGAATCACGCACATCACCAAGCTGACGGCTGTGTATCCGCAGTTTGCGGCGCAACTCTTTTTCGCTATCGCTCAGATGGCTGTACGGTGATGCTTCGCCAACACCAAGCTGCTCAACTGCGGCTCGGGCTGCTGATTCTGCAATATCCCGTGCGCTTTTTATGGCTGATTCAAGTTTATTGCGAAGAGATTTATCTAAGGGGTGCATTAAATCTGACCTCCAGTTTTGCTGACAGCCTGATAATTATTATTTTGATCAAAGCATTGTTTGCATGTTCCGGGCAATGCATCAATAAATCGGCAAAGCATATCAGCATCATCGCTAAAAACAGTCATCCAGATGCTCCAATATCCATACCCTGTAGCTGTTTCTACAATTTGTTCGCGAAAATCGCTGTTATTATTTCTAGCCAGCCTCTCTTTTGATCTTTTTGCAATATTCCAAACTTCCCTTCGATTATTCCAACGCCGGTCAGATGCCTCAGGTTTGTTTAACGGGTGTTTATCTAGTCCTGTCAGAGATATTGTTTTTTTTGCTTTTTCTTTCAGATCTTCATTGGGCAAATTATTATTAACCGTAATCAATCCGCCTTCAGAATAGACAAGAGCAAGAAAAGTGTTATCTCTGTCAGGCCAGAAATAATCTTGCAAAGCAACATTGGTGTCGCCTTTTGTTGAGTTGCAGTTGGTACAGGCTAAAAGAAAGTTATTCCAATCAGTTTCTCTTTCTTTGATAATAACGCTGACTCCTTCCGGCTTTTTTGGCTCCACATGTTCGACAGCAAGAGAGGTGTCTAGTTTCATTTCACAATATGAGCAATATTGCCCTAATCTTTTTATTAATTCTCCCCGTGCTTTTTTATAGTCTGAGTAATCGGCAAGTGTTTCATCTAAATTTTTCGGCCATTCACCGCGAATA
>CAZISX010000069.1:5236-9600 GCA_964542005.1 uncultured Spirochaetales bacterium | reverse complement strand
TAATCGAGGTTTTGTTAGAGATTGTTCTTTTCTTCGGGCGTTGCAGTTTCAGCTTGTTGTTGAATTTGATAGTATTGTTTTGCAGTGTCAAACATATCCTGATAGCGTTCACTTCGTTGAGGTACAGGCATCCCCATTATATCTTCTAAAATATCTTCTATTGAGCGGTTGCTATAAGTGTTTGCAGAACCGGGAGCTGCGACACCAGCTTGAGCATTTTCCACCTCTTCTTTCGTTGCTGGACGGTTAAGATCTATTACCTCGCCGGGCTCAAGTGATTGAATTATGAATGGAGAGTGTGTTGTTGCAATAAACTGCATCTTTGGAAAAGCACTCTGCAAATCTCGCACAACCTTACGCTGCCACTTGGGATGGAGATGTAAATCTATTTCATCAATCAGAATAATTCCTTTTGTCTGCTCCGCAGCATCAGCTTCAAGATGCGGATTTAATAATGCGGCTCTATAGGCAATATCTGCAACCATTGCAACCATGTTGCGATAGCCATCAGACAAATTATTAAATGGGATTGAACCTTCACCATCAATTTTTATAATAATCTGGTTCTCGTTTGTGTCGAAATAAAAATCTCCTGCATTTGGAATACATTTTAAAACAGCATTTTTTACAGCATGTAATACAGGAATAGTTTGTTTTTTTTGCAGTTCAGCATAGGTAAGCTTGTTAAACCATTTTTCAAAAGCTTTTTGATCGGACTTTGGATCAAGACAAAAACGATATGCGTCAAGTCGTGAGCCTGGTTTGTCCGGCTTAACATCGCGATGAAGATCCCAGAGCCGCCCAACACCATAATAAAGCAGAAGAGGAGGTTCAACATTTTTCCCTTCACTTATATTTTTTCTATCTTCAGCACCTTTTTGGATAAAGTTTTTAGCTTTTCCACCACGATCACCTATTTCTCTACACCAATTTAATCTTTCACCGTTAGTAATTGATTCCGCAGATAAATAAACTTCTCTTTGAGGTTCTAAAAAAAATTGCCCCCCTTTTTCTTGTTCAATAAAACGAGCATCTTCTTTACGAATCACACTCTGTCCTATTTGTATTTTTGAACCCTGAAAATAAGTTCCAAGCATTACAGCTAACGCATCTAATATTGTTGTTTTTCCTTTTCCGTTTTCGCCAATCAATACTGTGAAATGAGGATGAAAATGAAATAACGCATCTTCATATCTTCGGAAATTTCGTAGAAGTATACTCAATACCTTCATTTAATTCTCCTGATAACTTGAACTTATAATTATTAAAAACTGAATATTTTTTTCAATCAAACAGTTACGCATAATATCAACTTGGTCCCAACTTAGTCCCGACTTAGTCCCTGTTTGGTGTAAAACATCCTCAGGATTCCAGCCTGACTTAAACTCAAGTCTTTCCCACTCTACAGAGTGTCCACTCAGCAAATCCTTGATTGAAATAGGCAATCCTATTAAATTCATGATATTATAACCGGTCCCTTTTTTATCTGTTCTTTCAATTTTACTGCAGTCTCTTTAAGCCATTTGTCAACATCCTCCTCCGTAGAGAGTGTTGCTGACGGGAAATTTGCTCTTTGTGATTTTGGTTCAAGAAGCTGGGCTGCTTCAAGCAATATTTTCTGATATCTGCCGGGAAGTGCAGCACTGCGGTCTTTGAGTGATGTGATGCTGTGCCTATCGAGTGTCTGCAAAATAAGATCCGTTGTGCTAACATTAATTTCCGGCGTTTTTCCTTCAGTTAATCCATGTGGCTCTCTTAATGAAAATTTCTGTTCAGGTTCCAATTTGTTCCAGTTTTTATCTGTATTCAACATTAACTCGCCTTGTTGAATTAAAATTTCCATTTCAGATTTTATAGAATTTAGTTCTTTTCTCAAAATCTGATCAAGGCTTTTAATTAAAGGCAGAATTGGATCAGGTTCTACAAGAAGCTGTCTTTGTTTTTCGATTGTTCTTATTTGCGAAAAAATAATCTCAGAATCTTGAATATTAGTAGAATATTTCATGAGTCGTTTAAGCGTAATCCAGTTTGGCCAATTTTTATCTATTTTTATAGCCTGCTGAGTCCATTCCTCAATATATTTCTTTATTTCTTCTGATTTATTATAAATTGCAAGAAGTTGCTCGTTTCCATTTGATAACCGGATTTCATCGAGAAATGTAGTTTCGGGTATCTTCGGTTTTGGCTCTTCACCACCGGCAGACTGGGCAAGTTCTATCAATTTTTGAATAAATTTGGTAGTTGCAGCAAGCTCCTCTTCGGGTTTTATATTTAAACCGATAGTTTGCATTATTTTACGGATCTGTATTTTCTGCGCTGCAGTAATGGTTGTTGATTTTACTTTAAAATAGGTCACACCTATCTGCTTTCTTTCCTGCTCGCTTGGCAGTGGAATTTTATTTATCCCGTCAGTTTTATCTATTCTTATAAGTCCGGTAGTCAGCAAAATCTGAATAGCGCCATCTATTGAATCCGCTGACCAGCCATAAGGAGAAGCTTCAAAATGTTTCCGGATATCAATACCTTTTTTGCCTCCAGCTATAAAGCCTAATATTGCTTTGCACACAGGATTTTTTGATGGTTCACCTTCTTCTCCTACAGCTTTCAAGGCATCAGGCGCACCGGTTTTTGCTTTTTTGTAAACTATTTCCCATCCTGTATTATCTGCAATAGCAAATTGTGGATAAAGCCGTTGAAGAGAGTTGCCTGCTGCTTCTAAAATTATTTCCTGAAGATTTTGACCTAAAATTTCATTACCACCGCCTTGAAAAACTCGTGCCCCAGAAAAGATCTCTGTTAGCATTTCTTTAATTTTCCCTTCAGCAACAGCGAGTGTTGTTTTCATCGCTTCGCAGGCTTCTTTTGCTTCAGGCGGAATATGATTTTCTCCTTTTCGATCAAGTGTTGCTTTTGCTGCTTTATAATCAATTAAATGATGTCTAAGATCATCCGCCGCTCTTTTAGGTATAAAGACAAATATTGTTGGAGATGTTGCACCAGCCTGACGGGCATCTGCTTTTACTGAATTTTCATCAGTTTGCCAGCCGTCACGCACCCATATATAGATTTTTTGAGCTGCATCTGTTGGAAGTTGTTTGTCAAAAATAGGATGAATGTCGCGGGACACTTTCGATTTACCATGAGAAAAAGAGCGTTTGGCAACTAATTCTGCAAACCTCCAGCGCAGACGATCACTACGCTCTGACTCAATACGATGTGACTCATTCGAGAGGATAGAGCGTTGATTGAGAAATTCATCATTCCACGCTGCACTTTCTTCTGTTTGAATCCGATACTCTTCACCAATTTTTACAAGCAGATCATATTTTTTAGCACCATTTTGCAGTTTTTCTTCAAAAAGTTTATGTAATTTTGAACGCAGTTGCGCACTGCCTTCCGTTATGTTTTCTACAAGAAGATCAGCAATTGTATCAATCGTTGCGTGAATACCAATTTCATTATTGTAAGATGCCAGTTTATTTATCAAAAAAACGAGTCCGCATGCCCTTGCCATAAGCTTTTCGTCTTCGTTTCCGTTTTTCCATATCATAGTTTTTTCATGTACTTTTTTAGGTAACACCTTTGTTTGCAGCAACTTGTCCGCAGAATCAAAATATAGATAATCAGCTGACACGACACTGCCAATAGGGTTATCAAGATTTGTCTGAATAACTTTGTGAATCATGCTAAGCTGATTGCGAAGCTGACTATCAGTGCCTGTCTGATCCAGCACCCGAAGTGTATTCTCCCAAAATCTACGACGAACTGGTAGAATCGGATAATCTTGAGGGAAAAACGGTATATCATCCTGCTTGTGACCAATTGTTGTTGACGAAAGGTGTCTTGATATCTCTCCAAGATTTAAATTCAAAACTTGTTCTATCGGGGTTTTTGCTTCAGGTTTTTTAGCAAGAATTACTTTTCCTATTCCAACATCAACATCTGCGTCCGAAAGCTCTAATCGAACTGTAAAACGACCCTCAAGTTTTTTAAGGTTATTTGTTCCTGTGACTGCTGTTTGTCCGGTGGCAATAAAAAGAAGTTTACCTCCAATATTTTTGCAACAGGCTTCTACCGCTTCTTGAACATATAATGAACGGTCACTGTTTTCTCCAATGTATTGCTGCACTTCATCAAGAACAATAAGTGTAAGTGGAAATTTTCCATCTTTAGTGAGGGCAAGTCTTATTGTTCTTATCATTTCATCACTAGAAACATCGTTAACATAGGGATATAGATTATTAATTGTATCAACACATGCTGATATTGAAGAGAACAATAAAGGCTTAATCTCAACCAAAGCTTTGTGAAGAACTTCTGCAACATAAAAATTGTCAAGCTCAGTTTTTAGGTCTGACCCATTT
>CAZISX010000069.1:0-5226 GCA_964542005.1 uncultured Spirochaetales bacterium | reverse complement strand
ATGTTTAACAGAATCGTAAATACCCTCTTTTTTTAACCATAATACAAAGCAAGCCTGGGGGTACTGTTCGGGCAACCCGGCAGATTTTAAAACTATACCCAGCAATGCCATTCTAACGGATTTGTCTTGTGATTCTGATCCAAGAGTGCCAGAAGCGGCATGCAGTCCACCATGCCTTTTTGACTGAATACTTAATTCATGTAAAAGATCTTTGATTTTTTGAGGCAAAACGGCCAAACCGCGTGCAGTTGCGTCATCACTAAAAACCGTATCAATCCACAAAGCTCTCAACATTTTTACAAGATGCGTTTTTCCTGACCCGAAAAATCCGCTAATCCAAACTCCAGGCTGTTGTTGAGCTTCCTTTTTTTCAATATTTTTCAAATATGTATCAAGTATGTGTTCTATACCTTTTTCATATTGTCCATCACAAACAAATGTTTCAAGCTCGTAGCGAAGAACAGACAAGGCTTTTAATGTTTTTTCATCATTTACACTTGCCACACCTTCGTTCACAAGTTTGCGAGTTGACGGATCTATTTGATATAAAGCACGGTTATTCATCAGTGACTCCCTTAAAATTCTTTATCCGGTGTAATGGCAATTGCCAAGTAATTCCAACCATCATAGGCATCTAAAAGACGATAATTATCTTGACTAGGCATCTCTCCGGGAAAAAACAATACCAAGCGACCTTTTACATGAGGAGCAAGACGATCAACAACATCTTTAACTTTAACAAATCCAAATAAAGAACCTGTGCCTTTGATCGCTAAAACATGATTTGCATTAACATCAAGTTGATCAATAAATTCGATAAAATTATCTTCTATAAAATCTAAATATTTTGGTAACAGAGAAATTAAAAGCTGCGGTTTTTCAAAATAACTTTTGGCATATCGTTGAGCAGCAAGCCACTGGGCAAAAGTGTTTGTCAGATCATAAAGAGCCCAAAAATGATTTGCTTGCTTAGTTGCAATTTCAAATTCATCTATATGCGTTCTTAAAGAAAGTTCATCTGAAGGATTGTAAACACAAAAAATAACTCGCTGTGCTGCGGCTGCATCTTCTCGCCACGGAATGGATATAAAGCGTGAATATGATTCTAAAAGTTTTTTGACTCTACTCACTCGCATTTCTCCTGTTTGAAGTTAGGAAAAAGAATTTCTACCACATTACCAGCTCTTTTTAACACAAGCCACCCTTTCATTGATGCAATCTGAGCATGTTCCAAAATTTCAGACTCTAATGTTTCAAGCAGTTTAGTGTAGTCAGTTTGAAGAAGCATCTCTCCTCTTTTTCCAAAAATGTATCCCAAATACAGCGCAAAAGCAACAGCACCAACTCCTATCGCAGGTCTTTTTCTGGTTTTTTTTGTTTTTCCAAGCAGATAACCTGATTGCGTCCATGTAGAAAGGAGATTTCTAACAAGAGAACTTTTCATAATAGGACTAAATCTAAGCGGATATTTTTTTTCTATAAAATCTTCTATTACATTTTTATCCACAATCATTCCGACAGAAAGTGTTGTTATGTAAGGAAAGCTTTCCCTCACCCAAACTTCTCTTAAATATGATAATAAAAGCGCCAACATCGGCCTACTTGCAGCATCTCGTTTCCAGTAGAAAAGAAAAGCTTTATAAACTATTTCTGATGTATCTAAGATATAAAGTGATTGTAAATATTGTGCAGTATATCTTCTGTTAGATGATGTTTTTTTTCCAAGACAGTTTTCTTCAATGATGGCAGAGCGGTATGCTGCTAGATCAGCATGGTCATTATTGACATAGTCTAAAAGATTAGACAATTCTTTTAACATTATGGTTCTTTTTGTGTGAACAGAGCCTTTTCCCGGCTTTAACTCATAGCTATGAGAACAATTCATTTTTACTCACAAATATTCAAAAAACCCTAGATTTATTAAAACAAAATCCTACCTGAGCCGATTTTAAAACTACTATCAACTCTAAATCACTTTACCAAAAATTATTGCAACTAAACTACAATAAAAAGACTTTTCTGTCAAATTATTGTTCGAGAGGAAAACCAGGGTTTTATTCACAAAAATGAAACGGGAGGGGTTGCCAATAAACTTCGCCCGTTTTTTGAAAAATTGTGGTTAAAGATTCTGAAATTAGTCACTCGTCAACAAGCATTTCTTTGAGAATGTTTTTTATTTTTACTATTGTTGAATTATCAAGATGGCCGATTTGTTTTATTAATCCTGATTTGTCTACAGTTCTTAATTGGTCAAGAACAATAGCACCTTTTTTATTTTGAAAAGTAATATTTGCTCTAAATTTATAATTTTTTTCGGCAGAAGTTAGGGGAGCAATAATTACTGTTGCTAAAAATTTGTTGAGTTCGTCAGGAGAAATTATGATACATGGGCTGGTTTTTTTCATCTCATGTTCTTTTGCGGGGTCAAGATCAATTAGAAAAATATCATACTGTTTCACCATTTCCAATCCTTAGGAATATCCAAATTATCATTAATTAGAGGTAAATCATCCTGGTTATTGTGACATTTTTGTGCATCTAAACTCCAATTTGCGCGAGATTTTTCTCTTATAGGTTTAATAATGAGATAATCCTTCTCTGTTATTAACTCTACTTTGTTTTGAATGTTCAAGGATTTTAGCAACGATGCAGGGATTCGGATTCCTTTTGAGTTACCAATATTTATGATGTTTGTTTGCATTTTATATTCCTTCAAAAAATAATATAGTAACTACACTGTAATTACTTGATAGTTTGTTGTCAAGAATTTTAGCTGATGTTTCAGATTGAAAAGGGTGTCAAAGAACTTTCTAGCTTTGTTTTGTATAAGAACATTCCGACCTTTGTAATTGCACTTTCCGAGTTAGGATTTTCTTCAAAAAATTTTGCATGAGATCAGGTATTGGAATGGTGCCAGAATAAGAAGCGTAAATAACGGATTGATTATTTGATTGTTTGTTGGAATTTTTTAATTGCTTGCTCAAAGTCTTTTCCTATATTTGACCAGTCATTGGAAAGAGATTCTTTATCGGAAAGCATTTTTGTTTTTGTTAATTGTTTAACTTGCTTAATTTTTGTGGGTGTAATTTTTACAGGGATATCTAATAAATCAACAAAAGCTGATTTTATTAAATTTGCTGCGGTGTGGATATTTATTTTCACAAGAATCTCCTTTTTTCAAAAAACTACTTGATTATATATTGTTTCAATGCAAAAAAAAGAATATATTTTGGTTGGTTGTATTTTTTGGGCTGTTATTTGAAGAAGTTTTTTGCTTGGCCATTTATATTCCCTGGGGCCATACACGCAGAGGCAGTCTGCCACGCATTATTTATTGCTTCCCTAGAAAAAAGCATATCTGTTTCTCTTTTAATTAAGACCAGCATTGCAATCTGCTTTACATTGTTTTGTTATGTGCTTTCAGACTTATCAGCTTTTTCCTATTTCTTTGCATGTTTCCAAATAATTCTCTACAGCTTCATGAAAAGCCTTTTCAATATCTTTAACAACTTCAGCTTCATAATTTACCAAATCATTAATAAATTCAAGCTTCCCAAAGAATACTCTGTCTGCTGCGGAAAACTCTACAGAGCCATAAAAACCTTTGTATTCTAATAAATTGTTCATAAAAAACCTCCGCATAAGTGTTTAAATATACATCCAATTGTTTGAAACTACTAAAACAGGTCTTTTTCACCTTGTTCACACCCAACAATCGGATCTAAATCAACAAACCAAATTTCCACACAGCTAACAATCATCATCAGTCCAGCCCTCCAAATCAATTGCGCTAAATTCTTGCGAAATACCGGTGTTGTTTTCTGCGCATCTAGCTTTATAACCTTCAATCATTTGCAGATCCAGCTCTCTTCGAGCTTTTTCTTTGATTGCTTCTCTGATGAATTTGTTTGTATTTTTTGGTTGTAACATATTCAGAAGATTAATGGTTTCATTGTCCAGCACTAAGTTTTTGTTTAACATAGCCGCACCTTTTAAAAGTACACTCTTACCTCTACATACCATAGTGTGTTTTCAAAAAACATCAACAAAAAGGGAAGATATTGGGGTTTTTCGCCCATTCCCCGAAAAACGACATTTTCAGGATTGAGACCATGATTTAACACAAGTACATTTGTGAGCAAAATATTGCATAACATATTGATAATTATAGCCATAACTATTATCTATATTTTTTCATTAAACATAATAAAAAGAACAAAAAATAATATTTTACTAATCAAATATCCCAAGCAGCTCAATTTCAAATATATTTTCCTTGCCAAAAAGTATTTTATCCTCTTTTTTATAGACATTATGCTTACGATATTTGCCATCAACAAGCTTATAGACTGATATTTCTTTTTCAACCGGTGATATAATCCAGTACTCTTTTACTCCAAACAATTCATATTTATCAAACTTTGTGTTGAAGTCTTTAATGACAGAGGATGGAGAAACAATCTCAATGATTAAATCAGGCGCACCAAAGCATCCGCTTTCCTTTATTTTTGATTGGTCACAAATAATTGAAATATCAGGCTGCACTACATTTTCGCTTTTATTACTATCTTCAATAACATCTCCATCCAAAATTACATCAAAAGGGGCAAAAAAGAGTTCACACCTGCTTTTGTTTTTTTCCAGAACATCAATTAATACTTTAGATAAATTTCTTACTATTCGTTGATGACTGGTAGAGGGTGCTGACATTTCAAGCGGAATTCCATCAACAATTTCCCATCTTTTTTCATTGCTCCAAGTTAAATAATCTGCAAATGTAAATTTTTGCTGTTTTTTTTCAGGTAATGCCATGAGTTTTCTCCATTTTAAATTAATATTCCTCTCTCAATCAATAATTTTACTATATTTTAAACATCTATCTTTTCATCTAAATTAAAAATAGGCCCCCTCCCCTCGTCCTACTTTCTAAATAAAAAAAAAGGGGAGAGGGTCAAGGGATTGTATTGTATGCTGGGGAAATTTCAAGAATTAATCTGGGGTTTTGCTTGAGTCGGTGTCTGCGTTTGGGATTGCGTCTGTGTCGCTTTCTGTTTCTGTTCCCGGATTGATGGTTCAACATAGTGTTTATGCAGAGCTTTCTCTTGATTGAATAGTATGTGATTTGGTCTGGAAAAGTTATTTTGAGCCTAGGCTCTTAAGTTACTCCCCATCAATAATTCATTGACAAAACCAGCTGATTTAACTATATTTTCACGAACCTTTTAT
>CAZISX010000068.1:15444-20323 GCA_964542005.1 uncultured Spirochaetales bacterium | reverse complement strand
AAAGTTGTCATCAGCAAGGATTATATCTGCCGATTCCTTTGAAACAGAGGTTCCTGTTATTCCCATTGCAATCCCGATATTTGACTGTTTGAGTGACGGCGCATCGTTTACTCCGTCACCTGTCATTGCAACTATCTGATTTTGCTGCTGAAGTGCTTTTACAAGTCTTAGTTTATGCTCCGGCGCAACTCTCGCAAAAACATTGAGATTTTTTGAATGTTCTGAAAATTCCGCATCATTAAGTGCAGAGAGCTCGTTGCCGCTCACTGCTTTTCCATCGCTTGAAAGTCCGATTTCTGCACCAATTGCGCTTGCTGTTGTTTTGTGGTAACCGGTAATCATTTTCACAACAATTCCGGCATCCTGGCAAAGTTTTACCGCCTCAATAACTTCGACTCGCGGCGGATCAATCATCCCCAAAAGTCCAATCAGCGAAAAGCTGTTTTCAACATCGCTGTCAGAAATTTCATCTGATTCTTTCCCCCATTTTTTCATTGCAACAGCCAAAACGCGCATACCGTTTTTGCCCATCCGCTCCATTTCCACGAGTGCTAATTTTTCGTTTTCCTGAAGATTGCATTTTTTCAGAATAACTTCCGGCGCACCTTTTAAAATAAGCCTTTTTTCGCTGCCGTTATTAAGTGTTGCCATAAACTGATGCTCTGATTCAAAAGGAATAACATCAATTCTTTTGTCTGTTTCCCGCTCTTTTTCAGGTAACAAACCCGATTTGATGGCCGCAGTTATTATCGCAGCTTCAGTCGGATCGCCTGTTATTTCCCACTTTTCACCGTTTTTGTGAACAGTTGCATCACTGCATAAAAGAGCATTTTTCAAAAGTTCGGAAAGTTTAGAAGGGATTTCTTTACATTGAATTCCGTCAACAGAAAAGTTTCCTTCAGGATTGTAGCCTGTTCCTGATACTGTAAATATTTTTTCCGGAGTCCAGATTTCTTTTACAGTCATCTCATTTTTGGTTAGAGTTCCTGTTTTATCGGTGCAGATAACAGTTGTAGAGCTAAGCGTCTCAACAGCCGGAAGCTTTCTGATAATCGCGTTTCTTTTTGCCATTCGCTGGACGCCGATTGCAAGAGCAATTGTCACAACTGCCGGAAGTCCTTCAGGAATTGCACCAACAGCAAGAGCAATCGCAAACATCAGAGTTTCGCGGATTGCAGAAAATGTGTCAACGCCGTAACTAAGTGTCCGGAGAGTTCCGACAACAAGAATCACAAGTGTTATCGCAACAATTCCGATTGTCAGATAGCGGCCGATTGCTGCAAGTTTTTTTGTGAGCGGTGTCTCAAGCTCTGTCACACTGCTTATCATATCAGAAATTCTGCCAAGTTCAGTTGAAAAGCCTGTTCCGACAACAACAGCGGTCGCAGTTCCATAAGTTACAAGCGTTCCACCATAAACCATGCAGGTTCTGTCTGCAAGAGCCGATTTTTCATCAACCGGGTCAACAAACTTCTGCGAAGGAACAGATTCGCCGGTTAAAGCAGCCTCTTCAACAGAAAGATTTTTTGCAGCAATCAGCCTCATATCTGCCGGAACTCTGTCACCGGAAGCAAGCGTCACAATATCACCCGGAACAAGCTCTTTGACCGGAATAATCACACTTTTGCCATCCCGTAAAACTGTTGCATTTTGCGGAACCATGGCTGAAAGTGCCTCAATTGCCTTGCCCGCCTTAAATTCCTGAATAAAACCAATGATTGTATTTACAACAACAACAGACAAAACAACAAGACCGTCAGTGATTTTTCCTAGCACAATTGCGATAAGAGTTGAAGTTAAAAGAACCCAGATAAGAGGGTTGTTTATCTGCCTCCACAAAAGAGCCAGCGCGCTGTCAGCCTTTTTTTTGTCAATAATATTAAGGCCATACAAAGACTGCCGTTTTGAAGCCTCCTCAGATGAAAGACCAGAGACAGATGTTTCAGCTTTTTGAATAATCTCCTCTGTTTTTTCCGCATACCAGTTGATTGATTTGAAATCAGCCATGTTTCCTCCAATTAATAGGACAAGTTGGATACCAAAAGACCAAACCTCGCCCAGATAACAATAAATCTGCACGAAGGTCTTGTTCGCCTGTAACAGGTGGAAGACCGGGCTGATAAGCCGTGCTGACGATCTTTCCTTCATCAAAAGATGAGAACTACTCCCCTTGGCGTGAATATAATATTTTTATATTGCAAAAGAGTCAAGAAATTGAGTGACGAGAGAAGTTTTTATTGTTTTTTGAAAATTAATAAGCTGCCTACCTTTATTTCCTGCACAGAAAGAGCAGTTGTTGCTTGAAGATAGATTCCATAAACAAAAATGGTTTTTAAGAATTAGGAAAGAAAAAACACACCAAATTTAGCCTAACACTTCATAAAATTAGCTAAGCAAAATATTTTTTTGTAAATAGTATTGAAAATGGTGCCGGGGACCGGACTCGAACCGACACAGAGTTGCCCCCACTAGTACCTGAAACTAGCGTGTCTGCCAATTTCACCACCCCGGCACTTTGCTTTTAAAAGAAAAAGCGATTACATTTATATATTGTTCAGATTGCAAGTCAAGTTTTATTTAGAAGGCTCTTCTTTTCTCAGAATATTGGGCTCTTTTGTTATGTTGTTTTGTCCTTTGTAAAAATCACTTTCTTTGTATCTAGCAATCATGTCTTCAGAGATTATTTTTAATATAGCAAATGTCGGTACTGCAACAAGAATTCCGAGAAATCCCCCGATTTCCGCGCCTGCGAAGAGTGCTATTATGACAAATACAGGGCTTATTCCAACTTTTTTTCCCATTATGTTGGGTGTTATGAATATTGTGTCACATATTTGAATTGCTAAAAACACTATAACAATTTTCAAAACAAGGAGAAATCCGCCTTTGCTGAGTGCCATAAGTGAAATTATCACAAAGCCTGAAAATAATCCGACATAGGGAACAAGGCAGAAAACGCCCATCATTGCGCCAAAGCTGCCGCCGGCTTCAAGTCCGGCAATTGTGAGTCCTAGTGCATAGAGCGAACCTAAAACAAAACCTACAGTCAGCTGTCCGCGAATAAATCCGCTTAAAACTGTGTCAAATCGCTGAATCCAGTAAAGAATTGCTCTTTTGTGATCTTTGGGAAGAAGTGCCTGGAAACTTGAATAAAGAAATGGGAGTTTCAGTGAAACAAAAAATGTTATTACTGCAAAAATTATAAAATTTACAAAGAGCCCCAAAATCATGAATGTCTGCTTAAAAATTATTTCGACAAATGACTGAAAAGAATTCATAAACGGGGTGAGTGAGGAAAGTTTTTCAAGGATAACTTCCTGAGAAATGGCTGGCGACTGATTCATGTTTATGCCAAGTGCCAACGATTTTTCCTCAAACCACGCAACAAGTGTCCCAAGTATTGCAGGGAGATTTTTTATGAGGGTGGAGAGTTCTTGAAAAATAATGGGTAGAACTATTATTGTTAAAAGCACTATTAAAAGAATTATTAAAAACATTATAAAAGCAACAGCTATTACCCGCGGGAATTTAAGTTTTTCTGTCAGAAAGCCAACAAGCGGCGAGATTGCATAGGAAAAAAATAGCGAAAACATAATAATTGAAGTAATTGTAGGCATATAAATGACTGTAAATACAAACAATAAGATAAAAATTACTGGAATCCAGCCTTTTTTATCAAAAAGAAAAAGATAGGTTTTTTCACGAAGATTCATAACACCTCTATTTGTAGTTCATGTTTAGACGCATCATTATCTGATAAAAGGGGATGAAACTCAAGAAAAAGCTTGATTTTTTAAGGTAAAGATAATAAACCTGTAGCGGTCTATTCTTTAATTTATTTAGAAGGAGTGATATGATGAATCTTTCCAAAAGAGGCGCGATGATGCCTCCGTCACCAATAAGAAAATTAAAACCTTATGCAGACAAGGCTATTGCTGCAGGCAAGTCAGTTTATCATCTTAATATTGGCCAGCCAGACATAGAGACACCACAGCAAATGCTTGATATTCTTAAGAATTTTGATTCCAAAGTTATTGCTTATGGCCCAAGTCAGGGACTTCCTGAGTACCAGGATGCTCTTGTTAAATACTATAAAAAACAGGGCGTAGAGCTGACTCGAGACAATGTAATTGTTACAAATGGCGGAAGCGAAGCTATAACAATGGGGTTTACTGTTTGTCTTGATTCTGGTGATGAAGTTCTTATTCCTGAGCCTTTTTATACAAATTACAATGGATTTGCTATTGCTGCTGATGTTATAATAAAGCCTATTACAACCAGGCTTGAAGATGATTGGGAACTTCCTGAAATTGAAACAATCGAGCGGATGATAGGGCCTAAAACAAAAGCTATCATGATTTGCAATCCGAATAATCCAACCGGAAAAGTTTATGGCGAGGATGAGCTTAGAAAAATTGCATATCTGGCTAGAAAATATAATCTCTGGCTTTTTGGAGATGAGGTTTACAGGGAATTTATTTTTAATGGAGACAAACACATATCGCTCCTTGATTTTAAAGATGTGGAAGATCATGTAATTGTTATGGATTCTATTTCAAAAAGATATTCTGCGTGCGGTGCTAGACTTGGTGCTTTTGTTACAAAAAACAAAACAGTTATGGCGGCTGCTCTTGCTTTTGCTCAGGCAAGACTTTGCCCTCCGACAATTGATCAGTATATGGCTATTCCTTCGGTTGATCTGCCTGATTCCTATTATGTTGAGGTTGTTGGCGAATACAAAAAAAGAAGAGATGCTGTTCTTGCTGGTCTTGCTGAGATGGACGGTGTTGAATATAAAATTCCAAACGGTGCGTTCTACATTATCTTTAAGCTTCCTGTTCAAAACGCAGAGGATTTTATTATATGGCTTTTAACTGAA
>CAZISX010000068.1:14255-15434 GCA_964542005.1 uncultured Spirochaetales bacterium | reverse complement strand
AATGAGACAGTTATGCTTGCTCCGGCTGAAGGATTTTATTCAACTCCCGGGCTTGGCAGAAATGAGGCAAGAATTGCTTTTGTTTTAAATGCTGAGAAGACAAAAAGAGCTATGTTTATTCTTAAAGAAGGTCTCAAAAAATATCTGGAAACTCACTAGTTTTCAAAATCAAAAACCGCTATTGCTAATGCCTAAATCTTTTTTGAATTTTGGCAGAGCGAAGCTCTTGCTTGTTTTAGTTTTTACTTGATTTTTCTTAGTAATTTTATTTAATATGATTTGCTGTTTTCATAATTTAAGAGAGTTTCAAATGTATGATGATAAAAAAAGAAATTTTGTAAGAGTTGACTCGGAGCTGATGTTTTCTGTTAAAAAAATTGAAGCAATTCCTGAGATATGGCTTAGAACTTCTTCTGTTTACCTAACAAAAACCGCTCTTGACATTCCTGTTCATAAGGAATCTATCGAAAATGAGGAGATGTTTCGTCTTATTTATTCTGCTTTAGGCCAGATAACAGACGAGCTTAGAACAATAAAAGAGAGACTCGGAATCGAAGACGCTCTTCTTTATAAGAAAGAACTCAATATTTCAGGCGGAGGAATCTCTTTTTTTGATGAAAGAGAGTTTGCAAAAGATTCTATTGTAGAATGTTCTATTGTCTTGCCGCTTGAACTTCCAATGATGGTAAAAGCTGTCGCAAAAATTGTCGGTGAGTCTGTTTATCATCCTGAAAAAAAAGCATTCTTTTATCAGGCTAATTTTGTTCTAATTGATAATGATGACAGAGAGCTGATTATCCGCTATACATTTAAAAGACAGCGGGAGCTGATTAATCAAGGTAAAAACAAATAGTTATATATATAAGTTTGGTGCAAATTGGTTTTTTTGGAAAACTTTTTCGGAGGACAAAATGAGAAAAATGAAACTCTTACTTGCCGCGATGCTTCTCCTTATTCCTGTTTTAGGATTTGGAGAAACAAAAGTTGGTAAATTCCCGAGCGAGCCTATGGGCGGGAAACCTACCTTTTCGTTTGAAGATGGTTCTTACAACTACTTTATTATGTTTAATTCTCTGATTGATGACCAGCAGGACATTAATGATGAGGCAACTTCAGGTAACAGACAAGGTGATACCTGTATCGAAAAAAGTGATTTTACACTTGAGGCAACACAAATTC
>CAZISX010000068.1:0-14138 GCA_964542005.1 uncultured Spirochaetales bacterium | reverse complement strand
TATATCTTATACATCATCTGTGGTTGATTCAAAGCCTGAATGTGGTTGGCTCACGAGTGATAAAACAATTAAGGCAACGGTTGCTGTTTACACATATCGTGTTGAAATAACAGCTTTCTTTGGAGAAATTCTTGCCGCAGGACGAGCAGCCAAAAAAATGGATGGAGAAGCATATCTCGGAGTTTATGAGGTAAGCCGCGATGTTAATGCCTGCACCAATCATTTTTACTACAAATGTCCTTCTACAATGGTTTCTAACTGGGCAATATTTTTTGTTTACCTTTCTGAAGAGGTAAGTCCAAAAAAAATATATTTTTATCACGGACTTGCTGCTGCAAGCCATACCTCGACAGGGACAGAAGAACCTTATTATGATCCATATTTCTGGGTTTCAGGCTTCCAGTTTCCATACGATCCAACTGTAAAACTTTCTATAATGGTTTCCGAGGGAGATCCTGCAATTCAATTAAAAAATGACAAGGATAATCCAACAGATCCTATAAAACATGCAGAAAACATCTATATAATGGGGCCGGAAGCAAACGACCCTTATTCTTTGCATGATATATGCAATGAGGCTAAACCTGAGACTGCTGGATATTATGCTTACACAGAAATTTACAATTCTAATTCTTCTGTTATTGATTTCTTAGGAGAAAACATTACCTGCAGAACAGGCGGAAAAGGAACTGGAATTTATTACGGAGTTGATGTTGACACCTTTTTGTTAAGCGGAGAGAAAGATGCTGCGCTTAAAGAGCATCTTATTTTTGGACAGGAAAGCCTTGGTGTTGAGATGTCTGTAAATCAGGATATGATTTTCACAAACTTTATTGCTCTTTCTGTTGATACTAAATCTGCAGACTGGAATATTCCCGGTAGAGAGAAGGATTTATGTACTTGCAGCCCTGTAAAAGACAGAGTCTGCATTGATAGACCTTTTTACTACACAATCCAGATAGATAACATTGGCCAAAATGCAGCTAAAAATGTAACATTCAAAGATGAGTTGCCGGCAACAGTGAAGTATTATTCTGGAACAACCCAGATTTTCAAGAATGGCAAGTGGGAAAAAGTTGAGGATGCTGACGGCGGAAAATTTCCGTACACAACAGAAAAGTTAGTTGCGGCAGAGGTGAAGCCTGATGATGAGCCTATTTGGATTCGTTTTAAAGTTGGACCAACCGGAGAAACTTTTCCAAAGGCTGAAGTAATTGATAATATTGGATATATCAACTCAGAAAATCAGGCAAAGCTTTATGGAACAAATTCGGGCAAAAAGCTCACTATCCGCATGGATTTAAGCTGCCCTAGCACAAATGAGTGCAAAGAACCTGATTTGGCAAATTGCGGACCGCAGGACGGAGAGGTTACTGATGATGAGCCTACAGACAATGATTCTATCTCTGGAGAGCTTACAAAAGACATTCAGCTGATTGTGAAAAAGGGAAGCAACTCTCCTGTAGACACAATAATAGAAAGCCCTGCTAAAGATCTTGTTATTTCCCAGATTGCAGTTTCAGCTAAGGATGTTGCTGCAAATAAAGATAAATATTATAAATTTAGCGATCTGAAGATTCAATATCGTAATATTAATTCAGACAATTCTCTTTCAGTTTCCAATTACCGGCTTATTAGTGATGCAAACGGAAACGGAAAAGTTGATGCTGGTGAAAATGTTCTGGCAACAGAAAAATTGGCAGATGCGGGTTCTTTTGTTTCTTTTGTTCTTGAAGGAATGCCTAAATTTAAAATCAGCGAGAGTCCAAACAATTTTATTATAGTTGCAGATATTGCTTATGCTGGAAAAGTTGAGAAAATTGTTTCGTTTGATACTAGACTTGTAAATGCGGCAAACATTGTTTTTAAAGACAGCGGAACACCTGTAGTAACGCTTGATCCAACATCTGGAATTGATTTTGCGACTTTTAAACTTGAAAAAGATAATGTTTTTATCTTTACAAATGGTGTTAATATCGAATCTAAAGCCGGAAAAGAGGCTGCAGCATCAACTTTGATGCCGGTTATGCACATCAGAGTTAAGGACAAAACCGGCAAAACAGGTCAGGCAATCAATTCAATATCTGTAAATATTTTAGATGATGAAACAAAGACCTATTTTGGTGATGGTGTTATTAGTGTTGGACTTTATAAATCAAATGAGAGTGGCGAAGTTCTTGATGTTATAACCGAAGGCGTTGTTGCCTCAAATCAGAAGGCTGACTTCACAGGTTTGAATGAAAAAATTGCTCCGAACACAAACACCTACTTCATTGTTCAGGCAAAACTATTGCTTTCATCAACTCAGACTGCTCAATTTGCAATTAATGAAGGCGATGTAATTCTTGCGGTTTCTACAAATATAGAAGGACTTCCTGTAGAATCAAATATTTATGGCCCTGGTGAAGGTGTGTCAGCTTCTTCAACTTCAGGATGTGGCTGCAGTGTTGTTTCTTCTTCAAATCAAAATGATATAGCCGGCATTATATTACTGGCTATTATAGCTGTTTTTGCCTTTTTCAGACTTGGTTTTGGAAGAGCTGAAAAATAGTTTTTGTATCAATTTTATATTTTTCTAAAAAAAATTATTTCATTTCACCACCTCTTTAATTGACAATATCACAATCCTAGATAAAATCTTGATTGTTTATAATTTTGCGAGCTTGGTGTCATCCCATATTAAAAATTTTTTGGAGGAAACAAAATGAAGAAAATTAGTCGTTTAATGGCCGCATTTTTACTCCTGATTGTCCCTGTTCTGGGATTCTCGGGAATTAAAGAAGGTCAATTTCCTAGTGAGCCGAATGGTGGTAACCCATCAAAATCATTCGTAGATGGAGCTTTTAATTATTTTGTAATGTTTAATTCACTTCTTGATGACACAAAAGATTACTCTACGCAGGAATCAGCAAAATACAACGGAGATGTTTGTATTGCAAGCAGTAAGTTTCAGCTTACAGACACGCATATTCCTGTTGATGCTATTGGAGAAACCGCTTATGTTACATGGATGGAAGCAGTTGACCCTTCAAAACTCAACGCTGCTCCGAACAATAAAGTTCATATAAAGTTTACATCTGCTGATGGTAAAACTGTCATAGAAACAGATGCTATTGGTGAGTCAAAAACAAATGCTACAACAGAAGAACACTCTTTTGGATATGAAGCAATTTCCTATGAGGATAATTATCTTGATCCTAAAGATGATTGCTCTACACAAGCGACAACTGAATTAGTTAAAGCAACAGTTGCTTACTACACATACCGAGTTGAAGTTACATCATTTTTTGCAGAAATTTTGAAAGCAGGAAGAGCTCTCGGAAAATTTGATGGTGATGCTTACCTTGGAACTTATGAAGTAAGCAGAGATGTAAATGCCTGCACAGCCCACTCCTACTATAAATGCAGGACAACAATGGTTTCAAACTGGGCCATATTTTTTGTTTATGTTTCTGAAAAAGTAAGTGCTAAAAAAGTTTATTTTTATAATGGCTTAGCAGCTGTAAATCACAATGTTCAGGATATTAATATCTCTGGGTTTGAGTTTCCTCTTGATGCTTCTGTAAGACTTTCTTTTATGGTTGCTGAAGGAGATTCTGCTAATCAGACTTCTATGGAGCAATTAGACAATGGAAGCAAAATTCCAGCAAAATATCCTGAAAATGTGTTTATAAAAGGGCCTGAAGCAAGCGAGCCTTACGCTCTTCATGATATTTGCAATGAAGAAAAAACCCAAACAACTGATGTGATACCTGTTGGATATTTTTATACAGAAATCTACAACTCAAATTCATCTATCCCAAATTTTGATGGAACAAGCATTGAATGCAGAAAAGGTCAAAAAGGAACAGATATTTACTATGGTGTTGATGTCGATACCTTTATTTTAAATAAAGAAGTTGACGCAACATTAACTAACCACCTTACTATAGGTCAGGAATCTCTTAAAGTTACAATGTCTGTAAACCAGGATATGATCTTTACAAACTTTATTGCTCTTGCTATTGATACAAAAACTCCGACATGGGACATCCCTAACAAAAGAGAGAAGGATGTCTGCTCATGCAGTACCCAGAAAGATAAGGTATGCTCTGACAGAGGTTTTTATTACACAATTGAGATCAAAAACTCTGGCCAAAATATTGCTAAAAATGTAACACTTGAAGATACGCTGCCTTCCGGAGATATGAAGTATGTTCCTGGAACAACTACTATCTACAAAGATGAAAAATGGACAGCAGTTGCAGATGATGCTGGAGGTGTCTTCCCGTATAAGAGTGCAAAAGTTGTTGTAGCAGAAATGTTGCCGACAGATAAATCTATATGGGTTAAATTTAAGGTTGAGCCTGTTGGTACAACTTTCCCAAAAGCTGGAGTTCTTGAAAATTGGGCAACTATTAAGTCAACAGAAGGCGATGCTTACAAAACAAACTCAAGAAAAGCACTTGTTCTTCGTGTAGACAATAGCTGTGTGCCTATAGCTCAGTGCGCTGATGCAGATCCGAAAACATGCCCGGCACCAGAAGGTTGTGTAGGAGCTGATTGCGGCGGCGGCGGCGGCGACGATAAAACTGCTTCTAAAGATGCTCAGCTTGTTGTTACAAAAGGTCTTGCTTCTCCTGTTGATGCAACAATAGAAAAAGATTCTAAAAATCTTGTATTGTCACAGATTACAGTTACCCCGACAGAAGCTTCTGCAAAGGCAAACAAAGGAAAATCCTACACTTTTGCTGAATTAACAACTCTTTTAATAAAGAATCCAACAAGCGATACAAATCTTAATGTTTCTAATTTCAGACTTATTGATGATGCCAACAATAACGGCCTTTTTGAAACTACAGAAAGAGTTATTGCAGAGGGTGTAAACACTAATAATAATATAAAGTTTTCAATGAAAGCAAACTTCACAGCAGACAGTGTTCACAACTTTCTTGTTGTTGCAGATGTTGGATATAACGGAAAAGTAGCTTCTAAAGTTACCCTCCAAACTAGAATTTCGGAAGGAAATCTTAAGTTTATTGACAGCGGAACTCCAAAAGCAACTGTTAGCCCGACAACTATTGATTTCGCAATATTTAAGCTTGAGTTAGATGATGTATTTATCTTTACTTCAGGTCTTTCAATGGCTGGAAAAGTTGGTGCAGATGTAACTGAAGGAAAAACACAAGCTGTTTTCCATATCAGAATGAAAGACAAGACAACATCAGGAGCAGCAGTTAAGAGTATTCTAATTAATGTTGATGAAACAACTGGCGCTGGTTTTGGCAGCGGCGTTGACTCGATTGCTCTTTACAATTCAGATGCTACAGGCAAAAAAGGTTCATTAATTAGTGCTGGAAATATTAACAATAGTGGTGTTGCAGAATTTGCGAACCTTAATATTAAACCTGCAAAACCAGGCGAAAATTACTACTACCTTGTTGAAGCTAATTTCAGTCTTTCAACAGCTCAGTCAGCTGTTTTCACTATTTTTGATGGAGATGTTACAGTCTCTCCAACCGCTAAAATTGATGGTCTTCCTATGTCATCAAATGAATTTGGCCCTGGCGATGGCGTTGAGTCTCCTCCAAGTTGCGGCTGCAGTGTTGTTGCTTCATCTTCAACCACAGGTGAAATGGCAGGCATTGTATTCATGGCTATGATTGCTCTTTTTGCAGCATTCAGAGTTGCTTATGCAAGATCCAGAAAATAGTCACTAAATAGTTTCTCCTATTTTCAAGGCGGCTTCGGCCGCCTTTTTTTTGCCTCTCTTTATTTGACAACTCATTCATAAAAAATAAAATCTCACCGAGACTTTTTAAAAAGGAGAAAATTATGCGCGCAGCACTTATCGGATCATCATTTTCCGGGAAATCATTAGTTTTTCAGGCACTTACCGGAATAGAACAGTCAAAAAAAGAAGAAACAGTTGGAACAATAAAAGTTCCTGACAAAAGAATTGATCAATTATCTCTGATTTATAACCCGAAGAAAAAAACTTATGCCGAGTTTGTTCTCTCAGATTTTAATATTCAGGAATCTAAAAGCTCTATAATTTCAGCAAAAGTCAAAAACATGATTCAGAAAACAGAGCTTCTTATTCTTACTCTTAGAAACTTTGATTCAATAATGAGTAGTGATGCTAAAAATCCTGCCGCTGAGTATACAAAAATCAAGGAAGATCTTATAATTACTGATTTTATTGTTATTGAAAAAAGAATAGAGCGAGATCTGAAAGAGAAAAAAAATCCACCGGAAATGGGTGTTTTGAAAAAACTTATGGCAATACTTGAGCAGGGTGTATTTCCAAATGACACTGATTTGAGCGATGATGAGATTGCCGAAGTCTCCAACTACAACTTCCTTTCACTGAAAAAGAAGATTGTTCTTATCAACCAAAGTGAAGGGGAAAGTGAGATTCCGGCAGATTTGAAAACACTTCTTGAAAAAGATGGAGTTCCATGTTTTTCTGTTTCTGCAGCACTTGAGACAGAACTTAATGATCTTTCTTACGACGAGCAGATTGAGTTTCTTGCTTCTTATGGAATTAAGGAAACAGCAAAAGAGCGATTTATCCAGGAAGCCTATAAATCTCTTGGACTTATCTCATTTCTTACTGCCGGCGAAGATGAAGTTCGTGCATGGCCGATTAAAAAAGGGGCAACAGCAGTTGTCGCTGCCGGCAAAATCCACTCAGATATTGCAAGAGGTTTCATCCGTGCAGAAACTATAGATTTTGATACTTTTGTAAAACACGGCTCAGAATCAGAGTGCAAAAAAGCTGGTGTTTTCAGACTTGAAGGCAAAGAATACACAGTTAAAGATGGCGATATTATAAATTTCAGATTTAATGTCTAGCTATTTCTCGATTCCAACTCTTGCTTCAACACCCTGATTATAGTAGTGTTTTATCTCTTTCATCTCTGTAACTAGATCAGCTTTTTCAATAAGTTTTTCAGGTGCGTAGCGGCCGGTTATAATAACTTCAACATGCTCTGCTCGATTTTGGACTGCCTCCCAAAACTCTTCAAATGTGAAAAGTTCGTAGTAAAGGGCAATATTTGCCTCATCGAGAATGACAATATCATATTTGCCCGATTTTAAAATCTCCCTTATTTCAGCAAGCCCATTTTTTGCTGCCACGAAATCCTCTTCTGAAGGTTTATTGTAGATAAAACAGCCTCTTCCGTATTGTTTGAGTTCAATTCCTGCGATTTTATCAATAATATCAAGCTCGCTGTAGTGCATTCCTTTTACAAACTGACCGATAAAGATTTTTTTTCCAGCTGCCGCAGCTCGTAATGCAAGTCCAAGCGCTGCCGTTGTTTTCCCTTTTCCGTTTCCGGTGTAGACTTGAACAAATCCTTTCATTTATTCCTCTATTACAAATTTTTCTTTTAAAAAACGGCGGTATTTCAAAATATCAAGTTCTTTCCTGTGAACCCCGTCGCTTATTCCTGCCAGAGCAACAGCAGTCGCAACCTCAAGTAAAACCCTTTTGTCAAAAGGTTTCGGAATCAAATAATCTCTGCCAAAATTCAATTCTTTAAGGTTGTAAGCTCTTAAAACATCTTTCGGAACAGGTTTTTTAGCAAGTTCCGCAAGAGCCTTGCTTGCCGCTATTTTCATGTTTTCTGTTATTGATTTTGCTCTGATATCAAGTGCGCCCCTAAAAATCGCAGGAAACCCCAGTACATTATTGACCTGATTCGGAAAATCGCTTCTTCCAGTTCCGATTATTGCATCAGGCCGTGTTTTTTTAACATCGTCATAAGTTATTTCTGGATCAGGATTAGCCATCGGAAAAATTATCGGATTTGGAGCCATTACTGCGACCATTTCCTCAGAAACGAGGCCTTTAACAGAGACCCCGATAAAAATATCAGCACCAGACATAAGTTCTTTGAGAGATCTTGATTCTGTTTCCCTAAAAAGGAAGTCATGCCAAGGACTTACAGTATCGGCGCGACCTTTGTACAGTACACCTGATTTGTCAAAACAGAATAGATTTTCCGGATTTGCACCAAGATTTATCAGGTGTTTAGAAACAGCAACGCCAGCAGCTCCGGCACCTGAAATAACGATTTTTACATTTTTTATATCTTTGCCGGCAATTTCAAGTCCATTTAAAACAGCAGCTCCTGCAATAACCGCAGTTCCGTGCTGATCATCATGAAAAACAGGTATGTCCATAATTTGTTTCAGCTTTTCCTCAATTTCAAAACATCTTGGAGAGTTGATATCTTCGAGATTTATCCCGCCGAATGTTGGTTCAAGCGATTTGATGATTTCTATAAGTTTTTGAGGATTTGACTCGTTAATTTCTAAATCAAAAGCATTAACATCTGCAAATTTTTTGAAAAGAAGTGCTTTCCCTTCCATCACAGGTTTTCCTGCTGATGCGCCAATATTACCGAGTCCCAAAACAGCGGAACCGTCAGAAATTACACCGACAAGATTTCCTTTTCCAGTGTATTCATAAGACATTTCCTCGTTTTCGGCAATTTCAAGGCAAGGATAGGCAACGCCTGGAGTGTAGGCAAAACTCAAATGTTCCTGTGTGTTGCAGATTTTTGATGCTTCCACAGAAAGTTTTCCGGGGAAGGGTTTGTTGTGATAGTGAAGCGATTTTTCTTTAAAGTCCATGATTTCAACGCGAACAGTTAATAACGAAGCGATTATGACACAAACAAATTAAAGGTCAAGTAAAGTCTCTGTGTAAAAAATTTAGGGATTTTTATTTATTGCCCAACATCAAGGTAAAAAGCTGAAGAAGTTTAAGGTCAAACTTTTCTTTTTTGTTTTTAATTAGAAACTCAATTGCATCAAAAGGCTTGAATGCGTGCTGATATGAGCGTTCCGATGTCATAGCATCAAAAGTGTCAATAATTCCAATAGCTTTTTCATAAATAGAAAGCTCTTTTTTCTTGTGAGGATAGCCGCTGCCATCAATCCTTTCGTGATGATTTGTTATAAGGGATTCAATCATCGGGTCTTGAATTGACATCTCATTTTTGATAATTTCAAGACCATAAATCGTGTGCCTTTTCATCTCCTCCCATTCAAGAACCGAAAGGTCGCCCTGTTTTGCTATTATTTTTTTATCAATTTTCGATTTTCCAATATCATGCAAAAAAGAGCCTGTTGCAATTCTTTGAAGTACAGATTGGTTTGTTTCTCCCATAAATGAGAAAAATGAAACCATATAAATCATAACATGCAGCGAGTGGCTGTAAGTGTACAAATCGACATCTGATATTTTGATTATCTGTCTTAGTGAGTTTTGTTCAGAAAATATAAAATTAATGCTTTCTGATGCAAAGTTTTTAACACGAGACTCTGATAAAGGAATCTTTTTTGTAAAAACCTGATCTGCCATAAGATTTGATATTTCATAAACAATATCGACTTTGGCTTCTGTAGAAACATTGTTGTTTGAAAGTATTTCGGCAAGATGTTTTTCAACATGTTGAGCATAGATTAAGCGGTCATCTTTTTTAATATAGAAAAACTTCTTGGTTTTGAGATAAGTCTGCGATAAATCTTTCATTTTGACGGATGAAAATGCGTTGCAGAAAAGAAAATAGCGATCCTGCTCAAGTGTATAAAGATTAAAATTAATTATCTCGTTGTCTTTTATTGAATCAATTCTAATAGCAATGTAGCTATCGCTGTTTATTATCATTTCAGCCATTTTCAAGTCTGAGCTCCGCCCATTTGTATTTTCTTTTTTCTGCAAGATATTTTAAAAGTTCTTCGGCAGATTTAAAAAGTATTCCATCAAGATATTTGCATCCAGGGCCGTGACATTCTTCATCATTTTTGGGAGGATAATCCCTGCAAACATCAGGTCTTGAGTCATATATTTTACATCTGTTATCCGGAAGAAGATTTTTGCAGTCGGACATAACCATTAGTGCCCATCTGCGACCTTCCTTTAATATTTTCATGTTGTTATGATATAAAAACCAGATAATTTCATCAAAGCTTTTCTCGCTTCTTGGTTCATAATCAAGATCAATTATGACATATCTGCAACAAGCTCCATCGCATTTTGAACATTCATCAGGTGAAAATCTTATTTTTTTTCTCATCTTTTAACCAGTTTTTTTCCTGAAAGTGCAAAAAGATAAACCATTGATGCAAAAACAATTATTGCTGAGCCGGCCGGAAGATTTGTCGTGTATGAAAAATATATTCCAGAAACAACAAAAAACGAGCCTAGAATTGAAGCTAAACTCATAATAACAATAGGGCTTTTTGAAAACATGGCCGATATTGCGGAAGGTAAAGTTAGAAGCGCAATAACAAGAATAAGCCCCACAACCTGCATAAGTGCAACAATTGTGAGTGAAATTACAGAAAGAAGTATTATGTAAATAATAGTAACCGGAATTTTTTTGAGTTTTGCATATTCTTCATCAAAACAAATTGAAATAAAATGACGATAAAAAAGAAAAACAATAGAAAACACAACAACATTGAGAACCAAAAGCAGTTTTATGTCGTTTGAGGAAATCATGAGGATATTGCCAAAAAGAAAGCTCATCAAATCAACATTGTAGCCTGGTGTCAGATGGATAAAAATAATTCCTGTTGCCATGCCTAACGCCCAGAGAGCACCAATAACAGTGTCTTCATGTTCAGAGCCTTTAATCCTGATAAAACCTAGAATTATGCTGAAAAATAAAGAACTTACAGCTCCGCCAATAAGAGGATTAACCCCAAGATAATAAGCAATTCCGACACCGCCCATAATAGCATGGGCAATTCCGCCGGCAATGTATCCGATTCTTTTTATAACAACAAATGTTCCGGCAATTCCGCAGGCAATTGTTGCAAGAAGTCCGCCAAAAATAGCATTTTGAAGAAATATATGGCTGGAAAGAGCTTTTAAAAATTCCATTTACAACTCACAATGGTGGTTAATTATTCGTGTTGCTCCATTATATTTTTCCATAATTTGAGACGCACTTGCAATTCCGTTTTCTTCAAAAAAAAGTTTTTTGTTTATGCAGGCAGTTTTGTTGACATAGTTTGAAACAAAACCTATATCGTGAGAAACCATAATTATTGTAATTTGTTTGTTAAGCTCTTTAAAAAGGGAATAAATATCCTGCTCAACATGGCTGTCCACACTTGCAACAGGCTCGTCAAGAAGTAAAAGCTCAGGATTTGAAACAAGAGCTCTGGCTATCAGTGCTCTTTGCTTTTGACCTCCGGAAAGAGAGCCAAATTTTTCATTTCTCAAATTAAATATATCAACCTGCCGCATCGCTTTTTCGGCCGAGAGCTCCTCTTTTTTGGAAAAAAATGGGAAAAAAGAGGCTTTTTTAATCAGTCCGTGGAGCACAACCTCTTTTACGCTTATTGGAAAATCTTTATCAAAATTGCTGAATTGGGGAACATATCCAATAATTGCTGATGTTTTATGAGGTGTCGAGTCAAATATTTTTATTGTTCCTTTTTGCGGTTTTATCAGGCCAAGCATAAGCTTAAGGATTGTTGTTTTGCCTCCGCCGTTTGGGCCGATAAGTGCAAAAAAATCTCTCTTTTCAACGCGAAAATTAATCTCCTCAACAACTGGATGGGCTTCGTAGGCAAAAGTTACATTTTCAAATAAAACAGCACTCATTTATTAAGATTCCCGCTAATTGTAAAAGCCATTGTTTTAAGGTTTTCAAGATAGTTTTCAGCAAGAGGATCAATGGAAACAACTATTCCATCAATCGCTTCAGCAACAGCTTTTGCATCAGCTGTTGAAAACTGCGACTGTATAAAAATCACCTTGATTTTTTCCTTTTTTGCAAATTCAATAATAGATGAAAGTTCTTTTGAGCCAGGATTTTTTCCATCGATTTCAATAGGAATCTGTTTTAAGCCGTAGTAATCGCAGAAATATCCCCAGCTTGGATGAAAAACCATTAGATTTTTTGAAGAAATTTTAGAAAACGCAGCCTTTATCTCCATATCTTTTTCATCAAGATCTTTCAAAAAAAGAGCAAGATTTTCCTCAAAATAATCACCATCTGCTGGAGCTTTTGATTTAAGTTTATCTGTTATAAGCCTTGCAATTTTCCTAGTGTTTTCGGGCGAAAGCCATGTATGCGGATCGTCTGAATTGTCGTTTTCATGGTGGTGGCAGTCGCTTCCTTCGCACTCTTCTTTGTGGATGCCGGCAAGTTCCTGTATTTTTTCGATTTTTCTAGGATTTACAGCCGATGAAGTATCAACAAAATCAATGTTTTTGTGGCTAGGTTTGACTTTTTCAATCCAGCCTCTTTCAAATCCAAAACCAATTAGAAAAAAAATATCTGTTTTTGAGAGCGTTTCCATCTGGAGAGGAAGTGGCTCGTAGTTGTGAGGATTTTGCCCAGGACTGGTCATAACAAAAACAGAGGCTTTATTTCCGGCAATCCTTGAAACAATATATTTTTGGGGAGCAATTGTGACAAAAACAGTAATTATTTCTTTTTGAAATGACTCTTTATCCTTTTGAATATTTTGATCTCCATAACCTGAAAAAAAATATACAGCTGAGATAAAAAATATTGATAATGGAAAAAATGCCCACATAAGCTTTTTCATCTGTTTTACCCTTCTAAAAAACCGGCAAAGAATAGCACTTGACACTTTTTTTGTCAAATAGTTTGCCTCTTATAAATTTATACTGCTAAAAAACAGTTTTTTGAATAAAAAATTGAATTTTGACTTGTGAAATGGTATTTCTATAGGCAAGGTGTAAGTTAAATATTTTGCGAGAGGATTTCTGTATGAATAACTGGTCACTGAAAATTAAATTTTCTATTACTATTTGCGTTGTTGTTGTCAGTTTGGCTTTACTTATTGGGTTCTCCTTTAAGGGCTTAATGAGCTATCAGAATTCAACAACACAGCTTTTTGATGCAGTGCAGCGATCTTCTGATATTGCAAAAATCAAAGAAGAACTTGCAGGCATCCGAAACTCGGTTTCTCTTACAATTATTGACGGACAGAAAAGAGAGGTTCCGAGCGATCCGCAAAAGACAGCACTCATAAAATGGATAAAAAAAGACGGTCAGATTCTTTCCAAAAAAGATGCTACAGAAATTGAAGCAATGTGGAAGGAATATCTTGAAAAAGCAACTGCAATCAGTCATGATTTTGTAAAAATTGACAATACTCTGGATGAATACCTCTCCACATCACACGAAGATGTCTACAAAAAAATAGTTGCTCTTGAAAAAACAAATGCGCCTCAAAGTATTGAAACCATTAATCTTTATGATAATATCAAAAAAGGAATGGCAAATAACAGTGCTCAGGAAAAAGAGAATCTTGAAAAAGTGAAAGCAGTTTTTGAGGCTGCAATTGCTGCAGAAAAAACAGGAGTTGTTCCTGATATTTCAAAATCATACAGCGATATTTTAACTTCTTTAGAAGATGCAAAGTATGCGCTTGCTGATTTGAGTGATAAAAATGAGAAACATGTTGAGATATTCAAAAACAGAATGAATACAATCTATGGTGAAGTTATAGCAAGATTTCTCAAAATTGAAGAAAAAGAAATTGCCTCTTTGCAGGAAAAGAAAAAAGAGCTTGATTTCACAAAGACAGCTGTGACGAATCTCCTTATAATTATTGCGATTATTTCACTAATTCTTGTTGTCGTTGTTATTCTGTGGCTTGTCCGTGCAACTGTAAATCCTATAATTTCAATGAAAGAAAAACTCGCAGACCTCTCTTCGCGCGGAGGTGATTTGACAGTTTCTATCCCGATTTTTGCAAACGATGAAATTGGTGCAATGACAGCTTGTCTCAACGATTTTCTTGCAAATCTAAGGGATATTATTGGTCGGGTAAAAAGAGTTGCCGGCGATTTGAATGGACTTTCAAGTGCGATTTCTGAAGGAACAAACGATGCTTCTGCCAAAATTTCAGAAACAAGTTCTTACGCAGATGCAATTTCTCATAACCTTTCAGAAATATCAAGCCAGCTTAGCACAACCAGACACAGCATGGATGACATAAATAAGGTCGTCATGGGCGTTTCAAAAAAATCTGACGCAAGTTCCAAGATTCTTGATCAGGCACTTGACTCAATGCAGGAGATAAAAGACGCAAGTTCAAAAATTCAGAATGTTATTGAAGTTGTTAATGATATTGCTTTTCAGACAAAT
>CAZISX010000067.1:18177-20652 GCA_964542005.1 uncultured Spirochaetales bacterium | reverse complement strand
CAGTGCTTATTTTTTATGAAATACAAAAAGGTATTTATATAATTTTGCCGACACCTAATGGTCTCTTTTGTAAATGATGTCTCTTTCGTTGTCCAGTGTGTAAGCCAGTAGACCACAAAATTATTTAGTTATCCACTTCTTAAAAGCGGGTGTGTCTAGCGGTCGAGAATTTTTATCATCAAAAATAGAATAGGAAAGAGGGATAAAGATGTTTTTTCAAAACAATCAAAAACAAACTTGAATTTTAGCAAAATAAGCATTAATGTAATTAAACTTTATAAAAGTTGTTCAAACACCAATAAGGAGATAAAAAATGGATTTCATAGACATTATAAAACAGTTGTCTGAAAAGATTACAAAAACACAACACACCATTAAAACAGAAGAAGCAACAAAGCACGCATTTATTCTCCCGTTTATTCAAAGCCTTGGATACAATGTGTTTGATCCTTCCGAAGTTGTGCCTGAATACATTTCAGATATAGGTCTGAAAAAAGGTGAAAAAGTTGATTATGCGATAACACAAAATAACAATCCAGAACAGCCCATAATTTTGATAGAATGTAAACACCATGAACAAAATCTTGACTTACACAATTCACAACTTCTCAGATATTTTCACACATCAAAAGCCAAATTTGGAGTTCTAACGAATGGTATTAACTATAGATTTTATACAGACCTCAACGAAGCAAATAAAATGGATGAAAATCCTTTTTTTGAATTTAATATTGTAGACATAAAAGATCAAGAAATAGAAGAACTTAAAAAATTTCACAAGTCATATTTTGACGCTTCAGAAAGATTTTCCGCAGCCCGCGAGCTTAAATATTCCGGAGAAATTAAAAAAACATTAAAAAAAGAACTTGAAAAACCATCAGAAGACTTTGTAAGACTTTTTGTGTCAAAAATTTATCCTGGAAGAGCATCTACAAAAATAATAGAACAATTTAGCATTCTTGTTGAAAAAGTTGCAAAACAGTTTACCGAAGAACTTGTTAATAACAGGCTTAAACAAGCACTTGCAAAAGACAAGGAAGACGATGCAGAACTGAAGAAAACCACTGAACCACAAATATCTCAAGAAAAAGAAGATTCTAAGATAATCACTACAGAAGAAGAACTTGAAGGTTTTTACATTATAAAAGCAATATTGAGACAAAAAATAGAATCAAGCCGAATAATTTATCGTGATACTCAAAGCTACTTTGGAATTCTTCTTGACGACAATAACAGGAAGCCTATATGCCGACTTTATTTCAACAATAGTAAAAAATACTTAGCTCTTTTTGATGAAAACAAAAAAGAAACCAAAATAGAACTCGTGAAAATTGATGACATTTATAACTACTCAGAACAACTCAAAAACACAATAGACTCATATTGCAAAGAATCTAACGAATAAATCATGGAGATGTCTGATAAAAATTATTGTAGCGATCTTAATAATAATATCTTTTTATGTATATTTATTGCGCCCTAATTTCTTATTAGAAAAATAATGGATAAAATCCCAAGTAGAAGTTAAGTATTTTCTGTAAATTGGAGAGAACAATGAAATTTAAATGTATTTGTATCTTTTTTGCTTTATGTTCATTTTTTTCATGCGCCACAAATAATCTGCCTCCTCTTAAAACAGTTGCAAAGGTTGATTTAAACCGTTATTTAGGACTATGGTATGAAATTGCCAGATTTGATCAGAACTTTCAAAAAGGGTGTGTCGCAACAACAGCAGAATATTCTCTAAAAAATGAAGATAAAATTCGCGTAATTAACCGTTGCAGAATTGATTCTATAGATGGCAAAGAAAAAATGGCTGAAGGCACTGCCTGGGTTGTTGACAAAGAATCAAACGCAAAACTAAAAGTTACTTTTTTCTGGCCTTTTTCTGGGAACTACTGGATAATTGACCTTGATGCAAACTATCAGTATGCAGTTGTTGGCGAACCTGAACGAAATTATCTATGGATTTTATCACGGACTCCTAAAATGGATCAGTCAACCTATGACGCTATAATATCAAGGCTTGTTGACCAAAAATATGACATAACAAAACTCAAAAAATATCCTCAGAAAAATTAATTACAAAATCGAAAAAGATAAGACCTCTGCATAGTAAAAAAAATTTACTGGCTTAACAATTTAGGTGTTAATTACGGAAGTGAGTAGAAGCACCGTTTCGGACTTATGATTTTTCCCTCATCTTTAAGAGATTTTATTACATCTGAAACAATTTTACCCTCAAGACCTGTCTTTTCCGCAACATCTCCTGGACGGAGCGGTTTGTCAGATTCCATAAATACTTTTAGGACTTTTTCTTTGTTATCCATAATTATTCCTCGGAAAAGCTGTCTTTGCCAACGCCGCAAACAGGGCAAACCCAATCTTCAGGAATATCTTCAAAAGAAGTTCCAGCCGCTATTCCACTATCAGTATCACCAACTGCAGGATCGTAAACATAACCGCAAACATCAC
>CAZISX010000067.1:15870-18167 GCA_964542005.1 uncultured Spirochaetales bacterium | reverse complement strand
CATCACAAACGAACTTTTTCATTTTAATCTCCTATTTAATATTTTCTTTAATTTTTTCGGCCACTTTTACGCCGAGCTCAAAACATTCTTTTAAAACATTTTCATCCGGAACATATTTTGATTTTACTTCCCCTAAAATCTCGGTATTCATTGATTCAAGATATTCGCGAACCTGCTTAACACTTTCTCCGCTCCAGCCATAAGAGCCGAATGCTGCTGAGTATGGCGTCATAAACTTGAGTCCGCGGATATAAGTCATCGCATCAGCAACTGAAGGATAAATATTGTTGTTGAGTGTCGGCGCGCCAACTATTATCGCAGCTGCATCAATCATCTCATCAGCAATATCACTTCTGGAACAGCTTGCAAGCGGCATTGTTTCAACTTTTACGCCACAGCTTTTGATTCCGTCAGCAATATAGTTTGCCATAATTTCTGTGCTGTGCCACATTGTGTCATAAACAATTACAGCTTTATGTGTAAGCTTTCTGCTTGCCCAGTTTTTATATGATTCAAGCAGTTTCCCGAACAAATTCATATCACTCCAGACTGGTCCGTGATCAGGTGCAATTACCTTAAATTCAAGACCTGACGCCGCAACTTTCTCAATAAGTTTAAGTACATGCGGTGAGTAAAGGGTAATAATGTTTGCATAGTAATCTCTTGCCTGTCTGTGCATAAGTTCCCACGGAAGTTCATGGTCAAACCGCTCTGATGATGCGAGATGCATACCGAAAGCATCCTGAGAAAAAAGAATTTTTTCTTCAACAAGATAGCTGAACATACTGTCCGGCCAGTGAAGCATCCTTGTTTCCATGAAAGCAATTGTCATATTGCCAAGAGAGAGTGTGTCGCCCTCTTTTACAGGAGTTATCGCATAATCCATATTCCGGAAATGCTCTGATAGAGCTTTAACTCCCATTGTGGAAGCAAAAACTTTTTCAGGATTTACAGCTTTTATAACATTAGGAAGCTCTCCGCTGTGATCCGGCTCTGCATGATTTGAAATAATGTAATCAATTTTTGATGGGTCAACAATAGAAGCAATTCTACTCATCATTTCGTCAATAAAGCCATGCTTAACAGTGTCAACAAGTGTGATTTTATCAGCCATAATCAAATAAGCATTGTAAGTTGTACCTCTGTTTGTTGCATAGCCGTGAAAATTTCTCACACCCCAGTCAATAGCTCCAACCCAGTAAACCGACGGCGAAATTTGAATCGCCTTAAGATGCTGTAACATAATTCCTCCGAAAAAAACTAAATAGTAACGCCAACAGGCATTACAAATAACCTGAGAGCCAGCTCTTTGTCAAGAAGAAATAACGCACTTGCGTTATCATTTATCATCTTCAGCTTTTTGATAATCTGTTCTGCGTTTGATTCCTCCTCAACCTGCTCGTCAACATACCAGTTGAGAAATGAACGGGTTGCATGATCGTTTTCTGCGATTGTTGTTGTAGCAATCTCGTTTATCCTTCTTGTAACCTCTAATTCATGGTGAAGAGCATCCTCAAAAACCTCTTTCACGCTTGCCCACTCTTTTTTAGGCTCAGGTACAGCTGTGAAAAAAGGACGGCCTCCTCTTTCAACAATATAATTGTAGAATTTAAGCGAGTGAGACATCTCTTCCTGAACCTGAATCTTCATCCAGTGAGCAAAACCCTGAAGATCAACACTTTCAAGATATGCAACCATTGACATATAAATGTAGGCAGAATAAAACTCGAAGTTCATCTGGTCAACAAGCATTTTTTCTATTTTCGGATTAAGCATAATGTCTCCTATTTTTTGGTAGTCCAGTTTCCATGAATATTGCAGTATTCTCTTGCGATAAGTTTATCTGAATATTTAACAAAAAATTCAGCCACAGGTTTTTCCCCAGGTTTAAGATATTTTCTCTGAATATAATCACCATTAATTACTTCAATCCACTCAATAAAATGTTTCTCGTCCATCGGATGAAGTGTTGAGCCAACAGTTACACGGATTCCTTCCGGAGTTTCTTCAATAATTGGAACATGTTTTTCTGTTGTAAAATCAGCAGATTTTTCTTCCATAAAAGTCATTTTCTGGCCGCAGCAAACAAGCTCGCCCGCAGAAACATGAACCATTTCTACAATATTTCCACAAAGTTCACATTTAAAAACGCCATTTCTTGTATTCATAATAATCTCCTTTTAAAACAGTTAAAAACCAAAATCCCCCTTAACCCAGCAAATGCTATCAACTTAAAAAAATTAACAAAAAACCGTGTCATTCCCGTGAAAACGGGAATCCATCTTCAATAAAATCAA
>CAZISX010000067.1:0-15770 GCA_964542005.1 uncultured Spirochaetales bacterium | reverse complement strand
ATCCCCGCCTTCGCGAGGATGACAACTCAAAAATCATTAAGTTGATGAAATTGCTCACCTAGCCCCCAATCAAAAACAAAAAACCGTGTCATTCCCGTGAAAACGGGAATCCATCTTCAATAAAATCAAACTCATGGATCCCCGCCTTCGCGAGGATGACAACTCAAAAATCATTAAGTTGATGAAATTGCTTACCCAGCGCCCCCGCGCCCAATCAAAAACTACCAGTTTTTATTCAGTTCCTCGAAATAAGCCTGCGGATGAGCACATGCAGGACATGATTTTGGAGCTTCTAATCCATCAGCAATATATCCGCAGTTAAGACAACGCCATGTGGCACTGGCATCTCTTTTGAAAAAACCAACCTCAAGCAGCTTATAAAGCTCATCAAATCTTTCGCCGTGATGTTTTTCAGCGTTTGAAATATGTTTCCAAAGAGCTGCAATTACAGGGAAACCCTCTTCTTCAGCAATTCTTGCAAATTCAGGGTAAAGATCTGTATATTCCTCATGTTCGCCCATTGCTGATGCTTTAAGATTTTCAGCAGTTGTTCCAATTTTTCCAGCAGGAAAAGTTGCTTCAATACAAAGATCTCCGCCTTCAAGGAAGCTGAAAAATCTTTTTGCGTGCTCTTTTTCCTGATTAGCAGTCTCTTCAAAAATTCGTGAAATTTTCTCTAAACCCTCTTTTTTTGCAGCACTGGCAAAAAATGTGTAACGGTTTCTAGCCTGTGATTCGCCTGCGAATGACTTAAGAAGATTCTCTTCTGTTCTAGTTCCTTTAATACCCATAATTTTCTCCTTTAAAGAAAGTTCCTGTTCAATAACAATGTTTTAAATCCGATTAATACATTTATCACACACGCCATAAAAGTCAATTTTATATCCGGTAACTTTATAGCCCGTTACCTCCTCCGCCTGATTCGCGAATAATTTCAAGTCTATAGTCACCCAGACATCTTCTATTTTACCACATTTTGTACACTTAATATGCAAATGTCTCTCAGGATTACCATCATACCGTGCCGGGCCTGACAGTTGTTCAATTTTAACAACAGCTCCATTTTGAACAAGCTGTTCAAGATTTCTATAAACAGTTGCAAGGCTTAAATTGGGAAACTCTTTTTTTATAATTAAATAAAGCTCGTCAACTGTTGGGTGGTAATTTTTTTCAGACAAAATTTCAAGCAGCTTGTTTCGCTGTTTTGAATTTTTCATAATTTTAATACACTGCATACAACCTCCGGCCAATAACGATAATCATTATCATTATCGGAATCAATTTACACTATCCTGTTTTGCTTGTCAAAATAATTTTTCAATAAAAATGAAATTTTTGCAAGATAAACATAAATTGACTTAGACCAACTCTTATGTTACGGTATTTTACCGAATGACAAACAAACGATTGGAGGTTTTATTATGAGCGGCGGTGTTAAATACATTCAAAGAGAGCCTTGGGGCGATTTTGTTATTGAACATGTTGAAGTTAAAGATATTCTTGAGAAAAACATTTCCTCAGCGTACGATTTCATCAGAAATTTCAAGATATTAATTAGATTGAAATGGCTTACTCTTGATGAAATGTCCAAGCAGAAATTTGCAGAGTTTTTAAACAGAAATCTTTCACTTTTTTCAGAGGAAGACCGGGTAAAAATCAAAAACTCAGGGCTTAATTCCCTTGCAGCTCTTGAGATTTCAAGCGACATGATTAACGACTCGCTTTCTGTTGTCAGCTATCTTCTTGATAGCGGCTGGTATGGGTTCAGCACGCTGAGAAGATCAATATTTCTTTCTGCATTTTTTGTTAATATCTATGAAATATTCAGGAATGATGATGAGATGAAAACATTTCTCGAAAAAGGGTTTAATGTTGTTTTCTTCTCAAAAACAATGGGAAAAATGATTATAAACGGGATTGGAACTCTTTCTAATTTTCTTGGCGAATATGCGGAAGAACACAATGTCGAATATATTCACAAAGAGCTTGCCTGCGTAAATGTTATGGCAACGGTTAATGAATTCAAATCATATCTGACAGACGGCATTGAACAACATAGTCACAACATTAACATTGAAATTATTAAGAAAGTTGAGGCAATCATCAATAATCTGGCCGAAATCTCTCTCAACGAAAAAATCAATTTTGATGACCAGATTTATCTTTTTGAAGTAAACAATGCTTAAAAACAGGTTTTGAGGTAAAAATGCTTCCAAAAAATAGAGAGTTCCTTGTTTTTGCAGTTGAAAACTCGCCAGCAACAATAATGATTACAGACAAAAATTCTAAAATCATCTATGTTAATAAAAAATTTTTTACACTGACAGGCTATTCACCTGAAGAGGTAATCGGGAAAAACCCTGGATTTTTAAACTCAGGCGTTACACCAAAAGAGACTTACGAAGATATGAAAACGAATCTTTCCCAAAACAAAGAATGGGAGGGATTTTTTGTAAATCGTAAAAAATCCGGTGAGTTATATTGGGAACGAGCTTTAATTTCGACTCTTAATGATGATGGAGAAATCTACTATATTGCGATAAAAGAGGATATTACCGAAAAAAAAATGCTTGAAGAAAAGATTTACAAAATGAATATTGAGCTGATGCGTGTTGCAGAAACAGACTACTTGACTGGTCTTTACAACAGACGGTTTTTTATGGATACGCTGGAAAAGGAAATTCAATATTCAAGACGATACAGCACACCGCTTTGCTTAATGATGATTGATGTTGATTTTTTCAAAAAAGTAAATGACAGATACGGCCATGTTGTAGGCGACACAGTGCTAAAACAAATTTCTGCGATGATTTTAGAGACAATAAGAAGCTCTGATATCGGCTCCCGTTATGGCGGTGAAGAGTTTGGAATTATTCTCAAAAACAGTGATATTGAAGAAGCTGCCATGATTGGCGAAAGACTTAGAAACAAGGTTGAGGCGTACAATTTCGAGGCAAATGAAACCAGATTCAACGCAACAATAAGTATAGGAATTTCTGTTTTTTCAGAAAACGACGGGGCAATTCAACTTATTGAAAAAGCTGATACAAATCTTTATGAAGCAAAGAAAACCGGAAGGAATAAGGTTGTTTATAAATAATTCTTTTGAAAAAAAACAATGAGGAGTTTTTATGCAGATCACAAGACTTGGTGTTGGAGAAATTTCTACAAACTGTTTCGTTGCAGGAAATAGTGAGCGGGTTTTTGTTGTAGATCCGGGTGGAGACGGCGATATAATTGAAAGCGAAATTGGGGGTAGAATTGTTGAGTATATTCTTATAACTCATTCACATTACGATCATATTGGCGCGCTTAACTATCTTGTTGACAAATTTCCTGACGCAAAAATATGTATAAACCCGAAAGAGGAAAATCATCTTTACAAGCCGGAACTCAATCTTTCCAATCATTTTGGTCTCCAGTTTGTTTTCAATGGAAAGGTTTCCATTCTTCTCGAAGACGGGATGGAACTCGATTTTGGCGACAAAAAAATCAAGGTAATTCACACGCCTGGTCACACCAAAGGCGGCACCTGCTTTCTTGTTGACAACACTCTTTTTGCTGGCGACACTCTTTTTAGAGAAGGTGTTGGAAGAACAGATCTTCCGGGCGGAAACGAAACTGAAATCGGAATAAGCATCAGAAAAAAACTATACAAACTACCCGATTCTACAGAGGTTTTACCTGGGCATAGCGGCAAATCAACTATTGGCTGGGAAAAAAAACACAACCCTTATATTCCGGAGTAAGTTTTGAAAGTTATTATTCTTTTTGCATTTCTCCTTATTTTATCTGGATGCAAAACTGCTACTTATGAAAAAACAGATGAAAATCAAGGCTCAAATTTTGTTGATATTGACATTGTTGAAAATAGCGATTCTGATGAAACCACAGATAATGACAATAATGGAGATAGCGACAAAGCTGAACCTGATGAAGATTTGACTGAATCTGATAAAGATAGCGATTTTACCGTTTTAGACAACGATATTGAAGCGTTAAGCGATTTTGACAGCTCTGAAGATATTGATATTGAGCCTGATTTAGATTTTTTAGATAACGATATAGCGGAAAATGATGTTGAAGCTCTGCCTGATTCTGATTTACCTCAATACCCAGCTCCACAAACAGGCGAAATAGTTTTTACAGAAATCATGTTTGATCCAGATGCTGTTGCTGATTCAATCGGGGAATATATTGAAATCATTAACTTAAGCTCTGAAACACTCAGTCTTGAAGGGTGTTTTTTAAATGTCGGAGATTCCAAGGTTTTAATAAAAGAAAATTTTGTAATTCTCTCTTTTGAGTATGCTGTTTTGGGGAAAACTGAAGTTGCTGCCTATGGCGATTTTTTGTTTTACGACTTCGGTTCACTTAATCTCAACAACACAACACCGCCTTTAATATCTCTAACATGCGGCGAAACTTTAGTAGATTCTGTAACATACACAAAAAACACTGCCGGCCATTCGTTCAGTCTTAATCCTGAATTTATAGTTCAGTCTGTGGAGCAGCCTTATATTTACAACGACACAACCACAAATTTCTGCGCTTCGACATCTCTTATTTCTAACGGAGATTTTGGAACACCTGGAAATGCAAATGATGCCTGCACTCCAATAAAATTGTAATCTCTAAAATATTTCATTATAATTGAATCGAATTTTTTCAACAACACTTTAGCGAGGCTGATATGATTAGAAAAGGCTCAATATTTTTTACCGATTTCATGGATAAAAACCCCGATTCTATGGAAAGAGATTTTGCTGAAACTATGGAATATTTTCTTGTCCGTGATAAAACCACGGTAACTGAAGCAGATTCCTATGTTGCTCTGGCAATGTCTATTCGTCACAGACTTATCAGGAAATGGCTCCGAACTCAACAGGAATATACAAAAAAAGAGGTAAAAAGACTCTACTATCTTTCAATGGAATTTTTGATGGGAAGACTTCTTGGAAATATGCTGATAAATTTGGGATATTATCGTGAATGTAGCGATATTTTGACTAATCTTGGCTACAATCTTGAAGATATTAGGGAAATCGAGCCTGATATGGGACTTGGAAATGGCGGTCTTGGTCGTCTTGCTGCCTGTTTTCTTGATTCTATGGCAACGCTCGGGATTCCGGCTTATGGCTACGGAATCAGATACGAATATGGTATTTTTATTCAGAACATAAAAAACGGTCATCAGCTTGAACTGCCTGACAACTGGCTGAAATACGGCTGCCCGTGGGAAATTATGAGGCGAAATCTTGTCTACAAAGTCCGTTTTGGCGGTCGTGTTGTGACTGAAGCCGGCGAAAATGGCAAACTTGTTTTTAAATGGGTTGATACAAATGATATTGAAGCTCTTGCTTATGATGTTCCAATTCCCGGATATATGAACAATACTGTAAACAATCTCCGTCTTTGGCAGGCAAAAGCAACAAACGATTTCAACTTCAACTATTTTAATAATGGCGATTATATTGCGTCTGTTGCTGATAAAAACGATTCAGAAAACATCTCAAAAGTTCTCTATCCGAACGACAATATGCACTCTGGAAAAGTTCTCAGACTTAAACAGCAGTATTTTTTCGCTTCTGCGACTTTGCAGGATATTATGTTTCATTTCAAAAAATCAAACAAAGATCTCAAGATGATTCCTGAAAAAATTGCGATTCAGCTTAATGACACCCACCCTACAATTGCAATTGCTGAATTTATGAGAATTCTTGTTGATGAGGAAAATGTTGAATGGATTGAGGCATGGGATATTGTAAAACGAACTTTTGCCTATACAAATCACACAGTTATGCCGGAAGCTCTTGAGTCGTGGCCTATTGATATTTTTGAGCCGCTACTTCCAAGACAGCTTCAGATTATTTATGAAATAAACCGCAGATTTATGACTGAAGTAAGGGATTTCTACAATTTTGACTATGAAAAAGTAAAAAAAATGTCAATTATAGACGAAGGAATGCCTAAAAAAATCCGTATGGCAAATCTCGCAATTGTTGGAAGTCACTCGGTAAATGGCGTTTCCGAACTCCACACTCAGATTTTGAAAGACAGGATTTTCAATGATTTTTATCAGCTTGAACCGGACAAATTCAACAACAAAACAAATGGAATTACACCGCGCCGCTGGCTGAAAAAAGCAAATCCTTTTCTCTCAGCAATCATAACAGATACAATTGGAGACAACTGGGTAAGAAATCTTGATGATTTGCGTCAACTTGAAAAATATGCTGATGACAAAAATTTTCAGGAACTCTGGTCTGAGGCAAAATGGCTCTCCAAAAAACATCTTGTTCGCTATGTTCGCAGCAACATGGGCGTTGAGCTTGATCCAATGGCTATGTTTGACACGCAGGTTAAGAGAATTCATGAATATAAACGGCAACTTCTCAATGTTTTGCATGTCATAACCAGATACAACAGAATAAAAGAAAACCCAAATCAGGATTTTGTGAAGAGAAATATAATTTTTGCAGGCAAGGCTGCACCAGGCTATTTTATGGCTAAACTTATAATAAAACTGATAAATTCAGTCGCAGATGTTGTAAATAGCGATCCTGAGGTTTCTAAAAAACTTAAGGTTGTTTTTCTCAAAAATTACTGTGTTTCTCAGGCTGAAAAAGTCATCCCGGCGACCGAACTTTCTGAACAGATTTCGACTGCAGGCTTTGAGGCTAGTGGAACTGGAAATATGAAATTCATGTTAAACGGCGCACTCACAATTGGAACGCTTGATGGAGCAAATGTTGAAATGAGTGAAGAGGTTGGACTTGACAATATCTTTATTTTCGGCATGAAAGCACATGAGGTCGATGCGCTGAAACACTCAAGCTACAACCCTGGATATTTCTATGAAACAAATAGGGAACTCAGAAAAACCCTTGATTCTATTATGAGTAACCAATTCTCAAAAAATGAAACCGGCATCTTCCAACCTATAATAAATTCTCTTTTGAATTATGGTGATACCTATTGCCTCCTGGCTGACTATGAAGCATACATCAAAGCTCAGGATGCGGTTGATGAGCTTTACAAAAATCCTGAACTCTGGATTAAAAAATCTATTTTAAACACAGCCCGTTCCGGTAAATTTTCCAGCGACAGAACAATTATGGAATACGCAAACGAAATATGGAAAGTTCATCCAGTTAAAATTGATGAATTAGAAACTACTTAAATTTTTCGGAGGAAAAAATGAAAACTCTCTCACTTGTCCTTATCCTTATGATTTCACTTACGATTTTTGGCAAAGAAGTTGGCGGTGCGAATATGCCTGATTCCGCAACTGTAGGCGGCACAAAACTTATCCTGAATGGCGCAGGACTCAGAACAAAATTCTTTGTAAAAGTTTATGCTGGCGGCCTTTATCTCAAGTCAAAATCAACTGCTGCAGAATCAATTATTGCAGCCGACGAGCCAATGGCAATAAAACTTCAGTTTTTACGAGAAGTTCCAAGAGAAAAAATCACTGAAGCATGGAGTGAAGGATTCAAAAAAAGCGCAGGCAGTAAATTCGGCGCAATGAAAGCTGAAATTGACAGATTCAATGGCTGCTTTGCCAGCGATTTAAAAAAAGGCGACTCTTACGAAATCAGTTATGAACCTGGAAAAGGAATCTCTGTAAAAGTAAACGGCTCTTCAAAAGGTTCGTTCGGCAACCTTGATTTCAAAAAAGCAGTGTTTGGAATCTGGCTTGGAAAAAGTCCGGCTGACAGCGACCTGAAAGAAGAAATGCTCAAATAATTCAATCAATTAATCTGATAATTTCTACACAAAAAAACTCATAAGCTCTTGCAAACAAAAAGGTTTTTTAAGAATTAATTAAAGAATCAAATAGATTAGGTTCTAATGAGGAATAAGTCCAAGCAAGATCCCTGCAGCAATCGCTGAACCAATAACTCCGGCAACATTTGGGGCCATTGCGTGCATTAAAAGATGGTTGTCAGGATCGTTTTCACGGCCTACACTCTGCGCAACGCGGGCTGCAATCGGAACTGCTGAAACGCCGGCGCAACCAATAATCGGGTTGATTTTATTTCCTTCTCTAAGAAAAAGATTCATAATTTTTGCAACAGCAATGCCGCCAATCGTTGAACAAATAAAAGCCACAAGTCCAATGCCTACAATCTTAACTGTTGAAATTGTCCAGAAATAATCGGCAGATGCACTTGCGCCAACACAAAGTCCAACAAGGATTGTTACTATATCAATAAGTGCGGTTCCTGCTGTTTTTGCGAGTCTGTCTGTCTGTCCTGATTCTTTTAAAAGGTTTCCAAGAAGAAGCATTCCCATCAGCGGAATTGCGCCTGGTGCAACAAAACAGCAGAGAATAAATGTTGCAACAGGAAAAATCAGTTTTTCAGTTCTACCCACAATTCTTGGAGAAGCCATTCTAATTAGTCGCTCTTTTTTTGTTGTCATCATATAAATAATCGGACGCTGAATTACTGGAACAAGTGCCATATAGGAATATCCGGCAACAGCCGTGGCTCCAAGTAAATAAGGTGCCATTTTACTTGTTGTGAATATTGTTGTCGGGCCGTCAGCTCCGCCAATTATGCCGATTGATGCTGCTTCCTGAATGTTAAATCCCCAGTAATATGCAATAAAAAGAGCAACAAATATACCAACTTGCGCCCCAGCACCAAGCAAAATCAGCTTTGGATTTGAAATCATGTATGAAAAATCGGTCAATGCTCCAATTCCAAGAAAAATGAGCGGCGGATAGATTCCCTCTTTTACTCCAAAATAGAGATAACTCAAGACTGAACCCTGCTCATAAAGACTAATTGCATCGCCGAACGCAACAGGAACATTACCAATTATCATTCCAAAACCAATTGGAATTAATAAAAGAGGTTCAAAGCCAAATTTAATAGCAAGAAAAATAAAAAACATACCTGTAAGAATCATCAAAATATTACCCCAGCTGAGGTTGTAAAATGATGTGGTCTCTGCAAAATCATTAAGATACTCAAGAACACCTTCACTTTTCTGGGCATTCAGATCTTTTATCCAACCAAGTGTTCCGGCAAAATTCTCAGGAATTATAGCACCTTTTGCATAAAGAATAGCTGCTATATCTTTATTATTCTGATGAGCCGCAATTGTAAGAGCTGTCTCACCTTTTGCATTAGACGCATTTATATCAATATTTTTTGTGACAAGGAGTTTAACAACATTGCTGTTTTTAGAACCTGCGGCTAACATTAGTGCTGAATTTCCTGAAGAATCTTTTGCATCAAGCTGAAGCGGGCTATTCAAAAGAACTTTGACAACCTTAAGCTGTCCTTTTGAAGAAGCAGCCATCAGCGCAGTCATGCCAAGATTGTTTCTTGCTTCAATATCTGCCCCTTTTTCGACAAGATAGGTGGCAACCTCATCTCGTCCGGCAAAAGCCGCCAAGATAAGTGGTGAATTTCCCTCAGAATCTCTGACATTAATCTCTACACCGTCTTTCAAAATCATCTCGACCTGTGATTTTGTTCCTGTTTTCGCAACTGTGAATAAATCGTCCGCATTGTATCCAAACAATGAGAGCGTAAAAGAAAGACAAAGCACTAAAAAAACAAAACGCATGAGAACACCTCTCTTGGAGATTATATTAAAACATTTGTTTATACTCCTTATTTTTTTCAATAAAAAGAAAATTCTGAAAAAAACTAAAAATTAATAAAAAATAACTTGATAGTGATACGAATTGGCCGATAATAGCGAACAGATGTCGTTCAGTTTTTTGACAAAATGAGATGAAAATGAAAATAATAAAAGCAGCACTTCTGATATTTATAATATGTTACTCTCTAACATTTTTCTCTTCAGAGGAAAACCCTCTCTATCTTTCAAAGCTTCAGAAATTTTTATCCCAGACAAAGATAACAAACAGCTTTGGCGATTTGATGATTCTCACCAACATAAACTCGATGACAAATACATGGTATGTCCTTGAAATCAGGTCAAAAAGATTAGATTCTCCAAAAATTTTTCATTTAGAAATTACATATCCTGACGGCGGAATTTATCTTGCGCCTGACGGTCTTTTTATAAGAAACGATGGTGAAACAAACTACTGCCGCATCATAAATGTAAAAACGACAGAATCAAAAATTTATGAGCTTGATAAAACTGCGACTGAAAACGAACAAGAGAGTAATATTAAAAAGAAAAATCTCACAAAAATTCGTTTTCTGGCATCTGATTTTATTGTGAAACCACTTGTTGCTCACCATGAAATCTGTGGAGGCTGGGCACATATCCGGGGTCACGAAGTTTCAGGTTACGCAACTGTAAAAGAGCTTGCTGTTGCAAAAGCAAGAGAAAGCGGACTTGGAAGTGTTGTAGAAATTGCCAAATCTATGTTTCTTGATGACTCAGAAGAGGCAACTGTTTCCGAAATAGTAAAAAACACCGATAAAGAAGCCGATTCAGGGCCGCTTAATGCATTTCTTGCAAATCCTGAAGAAAAATCTATTCCAGGGGAACATCAGATTGGAATTTTGTACGAATCACCGCTTTATTATGGCTACTGGTCGAAAGCTCGAAATTTTGAAAATATTTTTGTAAGCCTGCTGCATCCAAGCTATCTGCCGGAAAGTATTTTAAAAAGCTGGCCTGAAAGAGTCCGCAAACTTAGAGGTAAAGAGCCTAAATCACTTGTTTATCTGGTTGCTATTGATGTTTCTCATTATGGATTTGGATTTGTCCTTGGAACAGAATTTCCTGAAATCGGCTGGTCTTACAGATCTCCAAATTATCCAGGCTACGAAATGCCTGGGCCTGATGGAATTACAACAACCTACCCGTTAGGCCGCGCCGGAATTGTAAATCCGGCATTAAAAAGCAAAGTTGCTGCAACCTTTGCCGGAGGTTTCAAAAGAGGACACGGCGCATTTTCGATGGGCAAATTTGCTGAAATCAACAATGGCTCTCACTACGGATTTATGGAAAATGGCACAATATTCAGTAAAATCAACCCTTTTCTGGCAACAGCTATGATTGAAAATGATGGAACAATGAATCTCTTGACCTGGCCGCAGTCAGACAAAAACCTACTCAAAAAAGCAAGACACATAAGACAAAATGGACTTCCCATAATAGAATCACACATTCCTGGCTCAAGAGTTTCAAGCGGAACAGGCTCGTGGTCGGGAGATCAGAAAGGAGATCCTGTAACCATGCGTTCCGGCATTTGCTATCAGGAGTCAAGTCATGGAAAATACCTGATTTTTGCCATGTTTACAGCAGCAACGCCGAGCCTTATGGCAAGGGTTTTCCAGGCTTATCAGTGCAGTTACGCGATGATGCTCGACATAAATGCACCAATGCACACATTTTTTGCCCTTTCAAAAGAGGAAAACGGCATAATCAGACGGGAATATCTAAATACAGATATGGAAGCAGCCGAGCCTTCAACTTTGCGGGGCGGCGGACTAAGATTTTTAACAAGACCTGACGAAAGAGACTTTTTTTATGTGGTGAAGAAATACCTCTTTCAACAACCATACAATATTTCATTATCTTTATAAAGCCTTCAGAAAGCTTGTATTTAGAGGCTTTTTATATTATATTTCCACATTAATTTTTGTATCAATTAAGGAGATTTTAAATTGAGTTTTATTACCAACAGCAAAGAAAAAACATTGAAAAAACGGATAGATGAGTTAATAAAATGCAGTAGTGAGTTGAAATTTCTTGTCGGATTTTTCTACTTTTCAGGAATGAAAGAACTTTATCACTCACTTAAAGAGGAGAGTGATGTTGTTCTTAAAATACTTGTCGGACTTGATGTTGATTCCTTTTTGTCTCAAATAATTCTTGTTGAGAAAAAAGATAACAGTGATGCCAGAATTGTGGAAAATTATCTTAACTCAATAAAAAAAGGGATAAACAGAGATGAATTTGACACCGAAGAATTTTACAGTCAGGTTTTGTTTTTTCTTGAAATGATTAAGAAAAACAGGATTGTTATCAGAAAAACAAGCGACCCGAATCATGCCAAACTTTATATTTTTAAGCTGAAAGAGCGGCTTTTTAAAAACTCATGTTTTATAACTGGAAGCAGCAACCTAACACAGGCAGGACTAAAAAATCAGCACGAATTTAATGTTGAGATATCTGATTACGGCACAGAAGATGCAGAAAAATATTTTGATGAATTATGGGAGCAAGCTGTTGAAATAACTGAAAATAATGTTAGAAAACAAAAACTGATTGACACAATTGAGATGAATACTCTGGTTGCCGAGGTAACACCATTTGAAGCATACACAATTGTTTTAAAAACCTACCTCGACACACTTTCTCAAAAAGAGATTAAAAAAAGTATTCGCGAACTGCTTTTGGAAAAAGGCTATTTTGACTATAAATATCAGATGGATGCAGCAGCGCAGGCATCAACAATCATTGATTACTACGGCGGTGTTATAATTGCTGATGTTGTTGGTTTGGGTAAAAGTATTATTGCCGGCATAACAGCAAAACAGCATGAAAAACGGGGAGTTATAATCTGTCCACCCTATCTTGTTGGAGACGAAAACAGAACAAGCGGCTGGAAAAAATATTGTGAAGATTTTGCACTTCATGACTGGGAAGTTCGCTCCTGCGGTGTTGAAACACTAAAAAACACTCTCGAATTTGTAAGAAACCATGAAGATATAGGAATAGTTATTATTGATGAAGCACACAGATTCAGAAATCAGAACACAGAGGCTTATGAGCTTTTATCTCACATTTGCAGAGGAAAAAAAGTTATACTTTTAAGTGCAACGCCATTTAACAACTCGCCGGCTGATGTTTTTGCCCTTCTGAAACTTTTTGTAATTCCCGGAAAATCAAAAATTACACTCTCGAATGATTTGGAATTCAAGTTTAACTATTTCCAGAAAATATTTAACAAATTAAGTCACATAAACAAAAACTATCTTTCAAAAAACGACTCAAAAAGAACAAAAGCTCAAACATATTTTATTGAGCTATTTGGCAGTAAAAATATTGACATCAAAAAAGTAAAAGAGAGAGCAAGAGCACTCTCAACAGAAATAAGAAGCGTAATTGAGCCTGTTTTAATCCGCCGCAACAGAATTGACATAAAAAACGACCCTGAATATTCTAAAGAAATCAATGACTTGCCAAATGTCAACGCTCCAAAAGAGCTTTTTTTTGAGCTTACAAAAGAGCAGTCATTATTTTATGACAAAGTTATTAATGATTATTTCGGAGAGGAGGGCGAATTTTTGGGCGCAATCTACACCCCGTTTTTGTATGAAATTGGAGTAAAAGATTCAGAAGAAAAAATCGAAGGAAGTGCTGAAAATTTTGAAATCCAGTCACAGAAAAACTTGTTTGATTTTATGAGAAGATTACTTGTAAAAAGATTTGAAAGCTCTTTTAATTCTTTTGCAAAATCAATCGAAAACTTCAAAAAAATCAATGAACTGGCGCAAAATTTTATTGAAAAAACAAATGGAAAATTTGTTCTTGACCGTAAGCTGATTGAGCAGGCAATGCAGAATGATGCTGATATAGAAAAAATTCTTGAAGATTACGAACAAAAACTTTCTGAACTTGATGAGAAAAAATTAGTAAAACAGAAAATTTACGACACAAATAAATTCAAAGCAAAACAGGAGTTTTTTGCAAATATAGAGGCAGACAAACAGCTTTTCACAAAAATACTTAATGAAATAAATGAGTTGAATTTAATAGAAAAAGATCCAAAAGCAGTAAAACTGACAAATGAAATTGAAGCAATTTTTCTAAACAAAAACAAGAAAGAACCGCTCAGGAAGGTCATAATTTTTACTGAATATGCAGACACAGCAAGTTATCTTTTTAATTTTATTCAAAAAAAATACCAGAATCAGGTTTTCAAAGTTGATGGAACAATCTCAGAAAATGCTTTGAAAGAAATTCTTTATAATTTTGATGCTTCATCAAAAATTCAAAAAGATGATTTTCAAATACTTGTTGCAACAGATAAAATATCTGAAGGATTCAACCTTTCAAGAGCTGGCGCAATAATAAACTATGATATTCCCTGGAATCCGACAAGAGTTATTCAGCGAGTCGGCAGAATCAACCGAATAGGAAAAAAAGTGTTTGACGACCTTTTTATCTACAATTTTTTTCCGACAGAGCAAGGAGCAGATGTTGTAAAATCAAGAGAAATTGCAGCTGAAAAAATGTTTATGATTCACAACACTCTTGGCGAAGATACCCAGATTTTTGAGTCTGACGAAGAGCTTAAGCCATCAGGATTATTCAAAAAAATAAATGAAAATCCTTCTGAAAATGAAGAGGAAAGTTTACAAACAAAAATTAGAAAAGCATTTCTTGAAGTTAAGAGAAATCATCCCGAAATTATTGATAAAATTGAAAAACTGCCTTCAAGAATAAAAACAGCAAAAAACTATCCCGAAAACGAACTTTTTGTATTCATCAAAAAAGGGCTTGGCTTTTTTGTCAGAGGAGCAGTTAAAGATGGAGATGAGGTAAAAGATTATCCGCTTGAAGAGGCAATTTTGCATATCGAGTGCCAAAAAGATGAAAAAAAACAGATGCTTTCAAGTAATTTCTGGCGACGATACCAGTTTATAAAAGAGAAAAAAGAAGAAGCAGTAATTTATAAAGAAAACAGCACAGAAAAAAAAGCTCTTAACAACCTCAAAGCAATTGAGCAGTTTTTACCAGAAGATTTTGAGCCTTACCGACCGCTTGTTACAGCACTTCTTGAAGATATTCAGGAATTCAGAACACTTCCCGACTACACACTTTCTGTTATTTCTCAGCTTAAGCTTGATTTCAAAAACGAAAAATCGCTAAAATTACTACAGAAAACACTCGAAAAAATAGACAAGGAACTTGGCGAAGATTATATTGAATCTGTAAAAATTGCGTCAGAAAACATTAACAGCGAGATAATTATTGCGATAGAAAACAGAAAAAATGAGATTTAATCCTGAAATTCATCACAGAGAATCAATAAGATTAAAAGATTATAATTATTCTGAAAATGGTGCATATTTTGTCACTGTTTGCACACAAAACCGCGAAAATCTGTTTGGTGAAATTGTTGAAGGGAAGATGATATTGAGTCAGGCGGGCAAGATTGTGCTTAACTGCTGGCAGGAAATTCCGCAGCATTTTCAGAATGTTGAATTAGATGAATTTTGTATAATGCCAAACCATTTTCACGGAATTATTTTCATTGTAGGGGCAAGGCATGCCTTGCCCGAAAACGCCTTGCCCGAAAATGTCATGCCCGAAAATGTCATGCCCGAAAACGCCGTGCCCGAAAATGCCGTGCCCAAAAACGCCGTGCCCGAAAACGCCTTGCCCGAAAACGCCTTGCCCGAAAATATGCCACAAAATACTGGGCACGGCATGCCGTGCCCCTACAATAAATTTGGGAAACCTGTTGCTGGTTCATTATCAACAATAATTGGTTCATTCAAATCATCTGTAACAAAAAATATCCGAAAAAATTCAAATATTTATAATGTATGGCAACGCAATTATTACGAACACATAATCCGCAACGAAAATGAATTGGAAAAAATCAGATATTACATTAATATAAATCCGGAAAAATGGGAAAAAGATAAATATAATTCAGAAAAACAAACGGAGTCATAAATGCCGCGCGAAACATTACAAAAATTGATTGAAAAATTTTCTGTTGACAATGACTTCAATTTTCAATACTATAGCCACATCACACCTGCCGCGCCTCTGTCTTCGGATATGCGTAATTCGGCAGGTTTTTT
>CAZISX010000066.1:16833-20719 GCA_964542005.1 uncultured Spirochaetales bacterium | reverse complement strand
ACACAATTGGCATCCTGGATTTTGAGTTTGACAAAGAAGATGGCGACGAGCCGAACCAGATAATGCACAAAGCTAAACTTGTTGATATTATTAGAAATAAAGTCTTTTATGACAAGCTGACCTATATCTATCTCGAAATGCCGAAATTCAAAAAAACCGAGGAAGAGCTTGAAACAAACTTTGATAAATGGCTTTTCGTCCTGAAAAATCTTCCAAATCTGATGAACCGCCCCGAAAGATTGCAGGAAAAAGTATTCAAAAAACTCTTTGAAATCGCTGAGATAGCCAACTTCACAAAAGAGCAGCTCGACGATTACGAAGAGAGTTTAAAAGTTTACCGCGACATGAAAGGAGTCATTGAAACTGCCAAAGATGAAGGAATAGAGCTTGGGAAAGCTGAGGGAATTGAGATTGGTAGAGTTGAAGGAAGAGTTGAAGGCGAAGAAATCGGAATCAAAAAAGGGCGAGCTGAAGGCGAACATCTGGCCAAAATTGAGATTGCGAAAGAAATGCTTTCTGATGGTGTTTCTATTGAAAAAATTGTGAAATTTACCGGCCTTTCCGCAGAAGAAATCAAAAAACTGTAATAGAATCCACCACCGTCAGGACACAATATATACATATTTCTTCTCTCACAAATGTTTTCTCTAATGTTTTCAGGGTGTCATAACAGCATCCGTTTTTCAAACTGCTACTGCCTCTTTATGGTGAAATTGCTTTACTATATTTATGCGTGCTTGTATATCCATTCCTGCGAAGGCAGGAATCCATCTTCAAAAATTGCGTCATAAACTTGATTAATTAATTGAAAAAACAAAGGATTAAGTTCTAAACTATTCCTCTTCACCTTTTGAGACAAATTTATTAACTACAAGAAAATTTTCTTCCCGCTCAGTAAAAGAGAGTACACATTCATGCGCATTTTCTGACACAGAAAATTCATCGTCAGCCATTGGGAGCTGTTTTGATGAAATCTCAAAATAAGGAACGACACCTTCAACGCTGACTTGATTTAAGTCTTCAACATGTTTAAGTATTTTTTCAAGATGCTCTGACATTTCCTTAATATCATCACCTTTTGGCTCAAGGCTTGAAAGTTCAAAAATCGCCGCAATTTTTTCTTTTGTAGTTTCCATAAAATATCTCCATAAAAAATAACGGGCTAATTCAACTCTATTTTGATGATTCTGTCAACTTCTGAAGTAAAAAATTTCCAAAAACAGCGGATTTTGTTATAATCCAGCAGGTTTTAAAGATAATAAAAAGAGGTGAAATCTTGTGTAAATTTAAATTCAATTCATTCTATCAGCGCAATCCGATATGGAGCGGTCGAGACTTTGAATTTTTGAAAAACAATGATATGTATGAGTTTCACACTTCATTAGAAGGCTATCAGCCAACGCCGCTTCACCGCCTCGAAAATCTTGCAAAAAAACTCGGGGTCAAAGAAATCTATGTAAAAGATGAATCACACCGCTTTGGAATAAAAGCGTTTAAGGCTTTGGGCGCAAGCTATGCTATTTACAGATTCCTGAAAAAACAGTGGGAATCAAGCTATGATACTGAATTTACTTATGAAAGCTTTCGTATTCCAATGGTTCTGTCTAAGCTCGGTTCTTTTACTTTTTGTGCTGCAACGGATGGAAATCACGGCAGAGCTGTGGCCTGGACTGCAAGAAAACTTCATCAGAAAGCTGTGATTTTTATGCCTGCAAACACAGTCAAGGCAAGAATAGAGAGCATCCAAAATGAAGGAGCTGAAGTCATAATTATTGATGGAACTTATGATGATTGCGTAAGAAAAGCATCCTATGAATCTCGCAAAAACGGGTGGATTGAAATCGGAGACACCGCATACAAAGGCTACACCGAAATTCCTTCCTGGGTTTTAAACGGATATTCAACAATCTTCAGAGAAATGGAAAATTCTGTAAATAAAATGCCAACCTCTGAAATTGATTATGTTTTTCTGCAGGCAGGCGTTGGTGCTTTTGCTGCCTCAGGAGCTAGCTACTACTCAATGAGATATGGAGAAAAACGGCCTGAAATAATTATAGTTGAACCAATTGAGGCTTCCTGTTTTCTTGATTCTGCTGAATCCGGCAATGGGAAACCAATACCGGCAAAAGGAAAAATGGAAACAATTATGGCAGGACTTAATTGTGGAATTCCGTCATTGTGCGCCTGGCCGATTTTAAGAGATTGTTCTGACCTTTTCCTTGGAATTACTGATGATTACGCTGAAAAAGCAATGAAAATGTACTTTCAGGAAGAGATAATTTCAGGCGAATCTGGAGCCTCAACTCTTGCTGGACTAATTGCTCTTCTTGAAGACGAGAATCTCAAAGAAGCAAAAGATCGAATCGGCATAAACAGAAACTCAAAAATACTTTTAATCAACACTGAAGGCGACACAGATCCGGTAAATTTCAGAAAAATTATCAGCGACATGAAGTTATGAGAATCTTTGTAAGTCCGTGTCTTCTCAATTTGCAATGCAGATATGATGCTGAAAAGAAAGAGATTCCACAGATTTTGACAGATTTATTAAAGGAGAATTGTGATGTGGAAATTATGGGAATTTGTCCCGAATTTTCCTTTTTTCATAAAACTCCAAGAGACAAAATTATGCTGGAAAACAGCTCGACAATTGTGTTTGAAGATGGAACACCTCTCGGAGAAGATTTTGCTAAAGCATTGAATTCGCTTCTTATTTCAGTAGTCAAATTCAATCCAGATGTTGTCATTCTCAAAGAAAAAAGCCCTTCATGCGGACTTCACAAAGTATTTATCCGAAATAGCGGTTGGAATGAAGGTTTTGGCGTTTGGGCATCTCTTCTTAAAAAAAATCTTAAAACAAAGTTCTACAATGAGGATGGCGTTTGCGGCTAAATAGTGAACAATTTCTTAAGGTTGCCAAAGAAGCTGCTGATATTGCTCTTGAAAGTTTTTCTGATCCGTGGTCTTTTTCATCATTTACCTCTCTTTGCAAATCAAACAATTCATGCTTCTATTTTTTTGCAGAATTTGACGAATCATCAAAAATGTTAGCCTATCTGATTTTTTCTGTTGTTGAAGATACTGCAGAAGTCCTTGATATTGCAGTAAAAAGTACACACAGAAAACAAGGAATTGGAGAAAAACTTCTCAATGAATCTTTTGTTTTTGCGAAAGAAAACCGTGTCAGCGTTATTTTTCTTGAAGTTAGAGAAAGCAATCTTCCAGCCCGCACATTATACGAAAAGCTAGGATTTTTTGTCAGTGGAAAACGCCGTAATTACTATGAAAATCCTGCCGAAGATGCGGTGTTGATGTCGAAATTACTGACTTGATTTAGCTGCAGAACAGCTTCCTGCCTTGCCTTTATTTGTGAGTACGGCGAGTAATATTATAATAATAGAATATTATTAATTTGACACAATACATTTTGAAATATATTATAAATTCCATGTCAAAGTAAACTATTTTTTAAAAAAGGGTGTTTTTTGCCAAACTATTAATGGAAAGGTTATGAAAAGACTGCTGCTATGTTTGTTTGTTATCTCATTTTTCTCAGTGTTTTCTCAGGAAAAAGTAGACTCAAATAAAAAAGAAGAACAGGAAAAAGTTAATGATTTAATAAATTTATCGCTTGATGAACTGCTTAACATTGAGGTTACAACTGCCTCAAAAACCTCCCAGACTGTTGCTCTGGCACCTGCTTCTGTAATTGCAATATCACGAAATCAGATTCATGATTATGGATATAGCTCAATCAATGATATTCTTTTTCATCAGACAGCTTTTTTCCCCTCTTATGATTATGACAGAAGAACTGTCGGCTTTCGCGGTATGTTTGAAAACTGGAATAATAATCACCTCTTACTACTGATTGACGGTTTGCCAT
>CAZISX010000066.1:6910-16823 GCA_964542005.1 uncultured Spirochaetales bacterium | reverse complement strand
CTGTAAATATTGGTGAGCTCAGAGCGAGGAACTGCAGAAAAATCAGACGAGGTAATAAGTGGAGCCTTGAGATAATCCTTTGTCACTGAATTATAGGAATATGGAACAGCATTTACTTGGGAAATTACTCCGCTAGTGTTTACGAAAAACATGGAAATTATTAAAGGTCCTGGCTCAGCGTTATATGGCTCAAATGCTATGAACGGTGCAATAAATATTAAGACATTCTCTGCTGCTGATATGAAAAACAATAATTCCGCTTCTTTGCGTTTTGGTAGTTTATCACAGCAATATTATGATTTTATTGGTGGTTTTAAGGGGAAAAGTATTTCTATGGTTTCCTCTTTTTCTCTGTATCAGGATTCTGGAACAGAGTACAAGGATTATGATTCTTCCGGCAGAGTAAATGCTGACAATTCTCTGAAAAAATTCAAGATACATGATGGTAAAGACGGTTCATATTTTTTTACAAAAATTGAAGGCCATGAAGCTTTGGAAGGGTTTTCGCTTCAGTTTCATCAGCAACAATGGGGATTTCAGACAGGACACGGCTGGATGCTTATGGCACCGGATTTTGGTGAAGAGATGAATGAATCCCGTTATATGGTTGCATTGCGCTATGCTACTCCAACAGAAAAACCGCTGCAGATGGAATATGCGCTGCGGTTCCAGCATCATGCAATTGACTGGAATATTCAATATATGCCGGCAGATTCTACTGACACACCAGCTGGGATGTGGGAACATCTTTCTACAGCAGCTTCAGATGTTTTTGGTCGTGCACAGCTTACATATTCTTTGCCTGAAAAAATGAAACTTCTCGGCGGAATTGAGCATTCTTTGTTTTATTATGATGGTGACAAAGAACATTTCAGTAATTATGATATAAACAATTCTTCCCCAAATTATGGCCCTACAGCGGATGGTCGAAATATAAAATTAGGTCCTGCGCTTGAATGGATAATGAAACATCCGGTAAATTCTACAGGATTATTTGCACAGTTTTCAAGTGGTGAGCTTTTAAGTAAAAAGTTGGAAATTACAGCAAGCGGCAGATATGACACAACTTATTTTGCTTATGATGATTTGACTGCAGAAGTTCCTGGAACAAAAGATACTATGTTTATGCATCAATTTTCACCGCGTCTTGCGGCAGTATTTGCTTTTACCGATGAGGCAAGTGTAAAACTGCTTGCAGGCCGTGCTTTCCGGTCACCATCACCAAATGAAATGTTTGGCGCAAATAGCTGGACAGCTGTTTCAAACATTCATGAATTGAAACCTGAAACTGTTGATACGGCAGAAATTGGTTTTGATACAAGTTTTATTAAGCATACAGTTTTCCGCTTTAATACATACTACAACAAGGCTTCAAACCAGATAGGCTATTCTCCTAAAACAAATCTTGTTGAAAATATGTATACACTTTCAACAGGCGGTGTAGAGGGTGAAATTTTGTTCAGCTATTCTTATTTTTCTGGTTTTGCCAATATTTCATACGCAATGCGTCTGGATGAAAAGATCAGCGCAGCTACAATTCAGGATGATGCCGGGGTAGAGACTGTATCAATTTCTTCTCATCCAAATGAGGTTACCTGGGCACCAGCCTTGACAGCAAATATAGGAATGCTTTACAAAAATGATTTATTGAATGCGGCAATTGTCAGCCATATTCAAGGTCCTGCAAAACGCCGCGATACAGATTTAGCTACTGCTGCGAATACAGACTTACGCGGTAAACAGGTAGATGCCTGGGTTTCTCTGGATGCAAACATTTTTTTTGTGTTTTTCAAGCAGCTTGAAACAGGTGTGATTGTAAAAAATATGTTGAATTCACAAAATTTGCTGATTAAAAATTTTGATGCGCCTTATGATTATCGAGGCGATGAGCGCTCAATAATGGCAGTTGCTAAGGTGCTTTTCTGAAAACACTTGTAAAAACTCCTTAAAAAACGATTAGAGCAAGCATTCTGCAATACATAAGCTTTGCAAAAAAATTTTCTTCTCCAAAAAGTAGATTGTCAAAAGTCGGTAATATCTTAATTATTAATTGGAAAATTGGATAGTTTTGGCTAATATTAAGCCGCAAACTTTTATGGAGATTAAAGTGATGTTTCAGAAAAAAATCATAACAGCAATTATGGTATTTGCGATTATTGGCTGTGCAACGCCTAAAAGTGCTAACTACTATTACAACCGCGGAGTTGATGCCTCAGCTTCAAAAAATTATGCGGAGGCTGTTACAAACTATGATGAAGCACTAAAAATTGATCCCAAACTGGCTAAAGCAGCCTACAATGCAGGACTAGCTTACATGAAACAGGGAAACAAAGATAAGGCTTTGGAATATTTCAGAAAAACGGTTGAGATTCAGGAAAATCATCTTGATGCCTGGAATAATATTGCGGTGATTGCTTTTGAGATGAAGGATTATCAGCTTGCTTATTTTGCTGCGGATAAAAATGCAGATACAAAAGAGCTTAAAAAGTCTGCTTTAAATGAGCTTAGAAAAAACGGGTTTTTGTATGATTTTGAGCCACAGCTAAAAAATCAAGAACCGCCTCAATTCCCTGATTTTATTCAAAATAGAGAGCTTCCTATTTCTGTAAACCTTAAAATCAGAGTTAATGAATCAGGAAAAGCTGAAATAATCTGTGATGAGCCAAAAGAGCCGGAACTCTGCAAATATCTTACAGATTTTTACAGCAAAAAAGAGTATATTCCGGCGTATGATTTTCAGATAAAAAAAACGACTGCCAGAAAACTTTCATTAATGATTAATTTCAACTCAGACAAAACTGTAAACGCATCTGAAATTATGGGAGCTATAGACAGAGCTGTGATTGATGGTCATATCAGAAAAAACCTTGCAAAAATATATTGGTGTTATGAAAAAGAGCTCAATAAAAACCCTGCTTTAGCAGGCAAAATTGTGATTAATTTTGTCATATCTTCCACGGGGAATGTCTCCTTATCTAAGCTCGAGCGGAGCACTATGAATGCACCAGCTGTTGAATCCTGTGTAGCAGATCAGATCAAAAAAATAAAATTCCCGGAACCAAAAGGCGGCGGAATTGTCGTTGTCAACTATCCTTTCATTTTTAAAAACAGTGAGCAATAGAAAAGGAGGCGCAAAAATGATACCTGACTGGGTAAAAGAATTGACTGTTGCGGCAACTGTCTGCGACATTAACGGCACAATTATTTATATGAATGACAAGTCGGCAAAAACATTTGCGAAATGGGGCGGAATTGAGCTTCTTGGCAAATCTCTTTTTGACTGTCACAATCCTAATTCTGTCGCAAAAATCAAGGAGCTTCTTACAAACGGCGGAACAAATGCCTATACAATTGAAAAAGAGGGAATAAAAAAAATGATTTACCAGACTCCGTGGTATGAATCGGGTAAGGTCGCAGGACTTCTTGAGCTTTCGCTTGAGATTCCTTTTGAGATGCCTCATTTTGTGAGAAGCTAAATTTCACTTGCGCACGAAATTTTCTGAAATAAAATAGTGACACCTTTTGTTTGGCTATTCGTTTTGATTTGAGACGGAGAGTTCTATGATGAAAAAACTTTTGCAGGACAATATTGATACTATTTTCGGGTATGCTCTTTTTATTACCGGAAATCGTGAAAAAGCTCTTGATTTGATGCAGGATACGATGGTGACGGTTTTGCGGAAAACCCATCTTTACACCGAGCAGTCGGGTTTTAAATCGTGGATTTTTACAATTCTTAAGAATAATTACATAAATACTTACAAAAAAGCCAATCTTCACAGGGAGATAACAGAAACAGATTATCTTAATGACAATGTGATTTCAGGTGTTTTTGAGGATAAAAAATCTGCGACAAACAGCGATCCTCTGCTGAAAGATAAGATTATGTCTGCTTTTGAGCAGATGCCGCATGAATACAAGGATGTGACTTATCTTGTTGATGTTGAGGGATTGAAATATGAAGAGGTTGCGGAATCTCTTTCCCTTCCGGTTGGTACTGTTATGTCAAGGCTTTTTCGCGGGCGTGAGTTTTTACGGAAAAAGTTATATGCGGAAGCAAAAGAGATGAATATTGTTGCAGAAAAGAAGGTGCGCCATGCAAAATAAAAGCTGCGACATTGAACATGTTTTTATCGAGCAGTTTCTCGATAACGAGCTGGGGTATGAGGAAAGTGCTGAAATGAGCAATCATATTAAGGTTTGCTCTGAGTGCCGCAAATACTATAACGAGATTAAATCTCTGAAGGTTTTTGTGCGAAATACTGTTAAAAATGAGTCACTTACAAATATTGAGAAAAACGGTTTTTTTAAGCTGATTGAGGAGGAGTCAAGGCTCTCTTTTCGTGAAAGAGTTCTTCAGATTTGGCTTTCATTAAAACCTGTTTTCAAGAGCAATGTTTTTGCTGTTTCGGCGGGTGCGATGGCTTTTTCTACTGTTTTGTTTGTTTTTCTTTTTTCTGTTTTTTCTATTGATTCTGAAAAATCTCTTATGATGGATGAGATTTTGACTGTCCATAAAAATTCGCTTCCAAATGAATTTACAAAAGAGAATGTTGAGTCAATTGTTGAGCAAAATCTGAAGATTACGCCGAATATTCAAAAGCTAATTTCAGCTCACCAGAATATTGGCGGCAGGTTTACGCACATTGGTGCTGTTCCTGTTGCTTCGATTAAGGTTAGAGATGGAAATAAGGGGACTGGGACACTGCTTCTTTCAAAAAACAGCGATGCTTTGAAAAAGATTTTTGGTAGTTCCGAATGTGTAAAAGAGCTTAACTGCAAGGCAAAAGAGAGATCGAAAGATGGTCACAACATGCTTTTCTGGGAAAAATCGGGGAGCAGCTACCTTTATGTTACAGACAACAATTCGATGAAATCTGACATGGTTAAGCTGATAAGTGCAGAATGATTCCCCTGTAATTCTGTGTTTTGAAATCAGCGCAATAGTTTTTCTTTAAAAATTCCTCTTTTTAAATATTATAGAGCTAATCTGTTTGATTCTGTATTTAATTTGTTCAGGATTAAAGCTGTTCTGTTGAGTAAATTTATCTGTTTTTATAAGGAGTTTTTGTATGATTGTCCTTTGGATTTCGTTTTTTCTTTTAGTTGCCTCTTTTCTGTTTCTTGATTTGCATGTTTTCAACAAAAAAGAGCATGAAATAAAGCTGAAAGAAGCTCTTAAATTTTCTGCTTTCTGGATTTCTGTTGCTGTAATTTTTAATATTTTTGTTTATTTCTGGTTTGGCCATCAAAAAGCACTTGAATTTCTTGCCGGTTATCTGATTGAGGAATCATTATCTATTGATAACCTGTTTGTTTTCCTGATGATTTTTTCATATTTCAAGGTTCCTCCAAAGTATCAGCATAAGATTTTGTACTGGGGTATTTTGAGTGCAATTGTGATGCGATTTGTTTTTATTCTGACGGGTGTTGCTCTTGTTACTAAATTTCATTGGGTTATCTATATTTTTGGTGCGTTCCTTGTTTTTTCAGCTATTAAGATGGTTGTTAAAAAAGATGAGGAAGTTCATCTTGACGACAATCCTCTTATAAAGCTTTTTAAGAAATTTTTTCCTGTCACAAATGATTATAAAAAAGGTCACTTTTTTGAAAAAATTAATGGAAAACTTTTTGCTACACCACTGTTTATTGTTCTTATTGCTATCGAGACCTCTGACCTTGCATTTGCGGTTGATTCAATTCCGGCTGTCTTAGCTGTTTCAACCGATCCTTTTATTATCTATACCTCCAATATTTTTGCTATATTAGGCCTCAGAAGTCTCTATTTTGCACTTGCAGGACTGATGCCTATTTTTCATTATCTGAAGTATGGATTAGCTTTGATTCTCGGATTTATAGGTGTTAAGATGCTTATCACTGATTTTTATAAGATGCCTATTGGCCAAGCTCTTGGAATTGTTGCTGGAATCCTCTTTTTCTCAGTTATACTTTCAATTCTTTATCCTCCGAAAAAAGAAAAGGGTGAACAGGAATGATCAGGACAGCTTTTATAATAATTCTCTTTTTTTCAATAAATTTAATAGCTTCTGATGATGTTAAGTTTGTTGGGAAAAAATATCAGTGGGGAATTAATCTTGACGATATAAAGCCTGAGCCAGAATCTGAGTCTGAAACAGAAAAAGAGCCGGCTAAAGAGTTTAAACAGGAAATTCCAGAGCAAAAAGAAGAGGTTTGCCGTCAGGAAGAGAAGCTTGCTCCAGGATATTATGGAGAGCTAAAAGAGGGAAAAAAACATGGTCGCGGCACGCTAGTTTCTAAAAACGGTTCAAAATACACAGGTTCATGGAATCTTGGGAAAAGAGATGGTAACGGAATCTATATTTTTCCAAATGGTATTAAATACAGTGGCGAGTGGAAAAATGATAAAATGAATGGTTACGGCTCTTTTATTTTTCCTGACGGAAGAAAGTATATAGGTGATATTGTTAATAATAATATTACAGGAACCGGCACAATTACCTATCCTGATGGAACAGTTTATACTGGCGAATGGAAGAATGGAAAATGGAATGGAGCTGGTAAGCTCTCTTTACCTGATGGACGGGTTTATGACGGCAAATTCAGAGATAATCAACCTGTTGAATAGGAGTTTTTGATGGTTGCGGTGGGAAATGGCATAAAGAAAAGTTCGAGATTTGAAAAAATAAAGGGATTTGAATTTCTTTTTAATGGCACAGAGCCAGAATATAGATTTGTTCAGGTTTTTAACGACTGGTCGAGCATGAAATTTCTCCTTTTGCAGGCTGTTGAGCACGAATTAAAAGCCTCTGTTTTTTTCCCTGGAGATAATTCAATAAATGCTGTTACAAATTTTGTAAAATTAGGCGCATCAAATAAAGAGTTTTTTATTGTTATGGACGCAATGATTCCCCGCTCTTCAAACAGGCTGGCTGTTCAGATGTCAAGATTGGTAATTACTTACGAAATAGATCATGTTCCTGTCGGATTTAGTACAGCCGCAGTTAAATATGATGATGTTCGCGGCGCGCTAATTCTTGCATTTCCAAATGCTCTTTACAGACTTCAACGGAGACAACATTTCAGGCTGGAAGTTATGAAATCTGAAAATCTTGTTTTTTCAATATATCTGCCGGATGGAACAAAAGCTGAATTTCCTGTCCGAAATATTTCAGAGTCAGGCGCTGCTTTTTTATCAAACTATAAGCCAGAGGATTTTGTTCCTGAAAAAGAAGAGGAAGTTGTTGAAAATACTGGTGAAAATACTGGTGAAAATGTTGAGGCTGTCAATACTGAGGTTCCTGAAATTGTTGAAGAAAAAGAGCCTGAGCCGATAGTTGTTGATGCAGAGCTTGTTTTTTACGGCAAGGTCAGAATGCCGATTACTATAAAAATTATTCATTCAAAAAAGACAAGACTCAGAAAATTCAAATATATAATGGGTGTTGATTTTACTAATATAAATCCGACTGATGAGGCTACAATTGCGAATTATCTTTTTAAAAAACAGCGGGAAGAGCTGATGAAAAGAAAAAGAATCTCTCTTTTGTAGCTATATAACGATTTTTAGTGCTATTCCCATTTCCATCTTATGATTAGTTTCAGAACCAATAGTTAAATCAATAACTTCTGCATATTTTTGTTTGAAAAACGGAAGCGTTTTCGCCAGCTCCAGAAGGGTTTCTTTTTTTATGAGTGTATCGTGACATGAAAAAAGGAGGAATTTAGGGTCTTCTTGCATTAATTTCCCCGTATATTCAAATAGTTGAGCTATATCTTTTGAAAGTTTCCATGTCTTACCGTCCGGCCCTCTTCCAAATGCTGGAGGATCAAGAATTATACCATTGTAGCTGTTGCCTCTTTTGATTTCCCTTTCCATGAATTTCAGCACATCTTCTGTAATCCAGCGGATTTTTTTGTCAGTTAGATTTGATGCTGCTGCGTTTTCTTTTGCCCATAAAACTGAGCTTTTTGCTCCATCAAGATGAACAATTTCTCCTTCGCTGTGAAGTGCGGAAAAGAGTGTTGAACCGCCAGTGTAGGCAAATCCGTTAAGTACCCGTAAAGATTGGTCTTTACATATATTTTTGAGCCAGTTCCAGTTTTTGATCTGTTCAGGAAAAATCCCGACAGAACCTCCCGGCGATAGCTTTAAATTAAATACTACTTTGTCAATTTGAACCTGCCAAATCTCTGGAATTACTTTGTTTATTATCCACTCGCCACCATCTTTGCTTTTCTGGTAATAAGCGTCAGTGTTGTCCCAAAGTGATTCATCATTTTTCGGCCAGTCAGCAAAAGGAACAGGTCTGTCTATTATAATATCCCCAAATTGCTCTAGTTTTCTGAATCTTCCGCTATCAATAAGTTTGTAACCTTTCATTGTTCCCCCATATTCATCATAACAATCGCAAAAGCCGCAAAACAAAGAGCGATTTTTTTAATTGTTGAAAGTTTTTCTTTAAAAATTATTTTTCCGCCAAGTGCTATTAAAATTATTGTTCCAGCACTGTACGCAGGGTAGGCGATGCCAGCTTTAACTGTTTCTAGTGCTTTTATGAAAAAGTAGGTTGAGAAGATGTTTGGTATTCCAACTAAAAAGCCTAATATTAATGAGCTTTTATCTGTTTTCGCAGTTTTCGGTTTTAAATAAAAGAGACTGATTAGAAATGCTGTGAAAAATATGGAGAAAAGAAATATCGGAGTAAATGTTTCAAGAGCGTACTTCTGAAAAAATTTGTTTATGAATTCCCCTGCACCGACAGTTAAAAATAGAATAAGGAGAACTGGCGAAAATTTTGCACTCTCTTTTAATGAAATATTTGCAGCAACAATTGCAAAAAGTGCCAGAAACATGCCGGAAATCTGAATAACTGCAGGATACTCTTCCCAAAAAATTATCGAGACAGCTATCGGAATCAGTATGCCGAGTCTGGCAAAAACCCCGGTCATGGAAACGCCGTTTTTCTCAATACTTTTGAGTATGTAGATAAATCCAAGGAAGTAAAACAATCCTCCCGGAATTCCTGTTATTATTCCCCACAAAACGCTTGATGAAGATGAAAATTTGGTGTTGCCTGCTGTAAAAACAGGGATGAATTCTTGACTAAAATTAGTGAAAAAATCCAAAAAGCTAAATGAATTCAGAATGTTGTTTGAGATAATCATCGCAACACTTACCAAAAAAGCTGTAAAGTAGTTTGCGGTTGTTACAGCAAACCTGTTGCACTTTTTCTCTTCACTAAATTTTAAAATCATTGCAATTGAAGCACTGCAAAACATTGTGCAGAAAAGGTAAATCATAAATCCTCTCAATAAAGCCGGTTGAATTGTAGTTAAATGTTACCTAGTTGCAAGTGATTTTGGTTTATTTTTTGAAATAGTTATGGTATAACCCTTTTGTAATTTTATTTTCGGAGGTGTTTATGAGGTATTTATTTATTGTTATTTCACTGCTTGTTCTCTGTTTTGCTGGGTGCAAGGATGAAAAATCTAAGGACAAAACTGTTGTTCAGGATTCTGATGTAGTTGACACGGATGTTGTTGAAGATGCTGATTTAACTGGCGATTACGATGTTATTGAAGATGTTGATTTGATTGCTGAATCAGATGCTTTAAACGATGAAGATGATTCAAAAGATGATACAGAGTCTCTACCAGCAGATTCTGATAAGCCTGAAATAAAAGAGGGCGAGGTTGTAACAAACGATTCTGATGAAATTTCGGTTTACTGGCATGGTGACGAAAATTTGCTGAGTAAAAATCCTGATACCTGCGAGGCCAGAGGAGCAGACTGCGGCGAGATTACACTTGGCGACAACTCCAAAATAAATTGCGGCGAGTGCTCAGGTTCTGACATTTGCGGCGGAACTGGTGTCAAAAACAAATGCAGTCACACCCTTTGTATGTACGGATTTTGTTTTGAAAATCCTTA
>CAZISX010000066.1:4989-6900 GCA_964542005.1 uncultured Spirochaetales bacterium | reverse complement strand
ATTTAAAGATACCTCTGGCCCGTCACTTAACATTTTGTTGAAGTTGATCTCCGTGGTAGCCTTGGTAATTGCACCAATGATCATGGATATTGATGGTAAAAATATTTTTGCCGGCGGAGACTACGGCTCTGTTATCCTAAATAATGGAATTTCCTGGGAATTTGTACACGCTCAGATGAGAAGCGGCGGTAATTTCAGCGGTTTCTGGGGAGATTCCAAAGCTCTGTGGGCAACTGCAACTGATGGCTCGATTCTTCTTTACAAAGATGGTGCATTTGAAAATGCAAAAGCTATAAATGAAAATGGAATGCCAATCTAAATATGGACTTTATGATATTTGGGGCTCAAGCTTTGATAACATTTTTGCTGTTTGCAGCGAGGGTATTATTCAATATAACGGAACTGACTGGACAGAAGTTTTTAAAGTTGATATATCAAAGAGAATTTATTCAATTGCAGCTCTTCCATCCGGAAAAATTATGGCTGCAGGTATAAATGCAATGTATGAATACAACGGAAAAACCTGGTCAAAAATCATGGATTTTTCCGCAACTATTTATAAACTTTGGGCTTTTGATGATAACAATATCTGGGCTGCTGGTGAAAAAGATGGCAAAGGCTACATTGCATATTCTGACGGAAAATCGTGGACAGAGCTTGCCGGAGCAGGGGAAAATCCTCTTTATGCAGTAAACGGATTTTTTAAAGACAGGATTTGGTTTGGCGGCAAAAGCGGAGCACTGCTTCTTTTTGATGGGCGAAAAATAAGAAATGTCCCAATGATTTTAGGTAAATACGACATAAAGAGTTTGTATAAAAAGGATAACTTAATCTATTTTGCAGGTTCTAACGGGCTTGTTGGAAAATTTGATGGTAAATTCTGGCATACAAACAAAGTCACAATGCCTGATACCATGAAAAGTGTTTACGGCTCAAGCGAATCTGATGTGTGGGCTGGCGGTAAAAATTTCCTCATGCACTGGAACGGTTCAACCTGGTCATTATCCTATATTTTTTACGATGTTACCTCTATTTATGGTGACAGCTGGAATAATATCTGGGCAGAAACCACAGAAGGCGACTTTATTCATTATGACGGAAATATCTGGCGCGTAGAGACTCCAAAAGATGACTTAACAGCTATGAAAGCAAACGCAAAAAACAGTGTAACAACTGAAGATAACAAGATTAAGTGGTCATTTAACGGTGCGGAAAAATGGATTTTTCATTCCGATAAAGTTATCGAAGAGAAGTCGGGACGAAAAACAGCAATCTGGCCATACAAAGGACTTACAAAAATGCCTAAAAGGGCGCAGGCTATCACAAATGATTTGGTAATCGCAACTGATGGCGCAGAAATCGCTTTTTATAATGGCGTAATCTGGGATAATCTTACACCTCCATCAGAAGTGGCTGATATTGAGATTTATAACAGCGAAGCATATATTCTTTTGACTAACGGCTCAATCTACATTATGGATTTTGCCAACAAAGCACTTATCACTGCTTTTTCAATGCCGGAAGGTCAGACTGCAACAGATTTGACAATCTCGCCAACAGGCACATTTTATGTCGTATCTAACGGAAATCTCTATAAAAAATCAGCAGATAACTGGAACGAGATTACAACAGGAGCCGAAGGCGAGCTTAATGTTGTTTATGCAAAATCAGACGAAAATATCTGGGCTGCAGGCAAATCAATTATTGCACATTTTGCAGAAAATAAATGGTCAACCCTTATTCCCAAAGAAATTGTTACACTTGAGATTGGCACTAAACAGGATCAAGCTGACTTCACAAGGATTTTTGATTCAGGCGATATGATTTATTTTATTGCGACAATGGAAAGCAAAGAATGGGCTCTTATTTTCTCTTTTGATGGAACAGATTGGGCTTTCACAGGATTTTCTT
>CAZISX010000066.1:0-4979 GCA_964542005.1 uncultured Spirochaetales bacterium | reverse complement strand
CTACTCATACTTTTCAGAGGGAACAAACGCTATTATAAACGATGTAATTGGTGTTCAGAGTGAGCCTTTTGGCGCAATTACAGGCATCAAATATGTTGGACTCTGGGCTTTCGGCCCTGAAGGCGTTATTGCAAGATCAGACCTTCTGCCTACTAAGTAGCTTTTAAAAATAATTACTTCACTTGTATATTTAAATATGATACCTTTGTTCAAGTTTTTTATAAACGAAACAGGTTGATGAAATGAATGATATTTACTCGATGATTGAGCTGCTCGGCGCAGTTCCTGGATATTTTTTTGCACTTCTTATCGGACTCAGAAGAAAAAATCACCCGGCAAATATCATACTTTCTTTTGCACTTTTTGCCTATGCGACACAGCTTTTGATTCTTTTTCTTTTCAGAAGAAGCTCTGTAGAATTTTACTCTCTCGGATTAATAGGAATGAATGCCTTCGCTATGGTTGCGTGGCCGCTTTTTTACCGTTATATCTCGCTTATTTCCGCACCAGCTGATGCGCTAAATAAGAAATTTATTATTCACGGGCTGCTCTTTTTGTTGTATATTTCAGGCTGTTTGATTCCTGCGCTTCTCTTTCCCGCTTCTTTCAAGCTTTTCTTTGTTTTATCTATGATTATGACTGGAATTGTTACCGCATCCTATAATATTGCGATGCTTTTGTCACTTCTGCGCTACCGGAAAAACATAGAAAACTTTTTTTCAGAGACAGAACAACTAAAAGCGACATGGATTCAGATTACAGTTATTATCTGGTTTGCAATAATTATTGAGCAAATTCTGATATTTTTTATCCAGTCACTCGGAGTAAAACTGCCGCTAATTATCTCTGAGCTGCACGGATTTTTTATTAACATTATCACAACCTCATGGGTTTATGTAATTGGCTATTTTGCTGCAACACATCCCGATATTTTTAAGCAAACAGAAAAAATGCAGGAAGCTATTCTTGAGGAGGAAAAACACAAAACAGACGAGCTTCCATTTGAAATTATGCTGGATTCCGAGTTGCTGCAAGATGTGTCGCCAGAAGAAAAAGATGACCACTTTACAATTATGGCAATTGAAAAAATTGAAAAAATTATGCGAAACGAAAAGCCTTATCTGAATGACCAGCTTACAATTGCTATGCTTGCCTCAAAAGCTGGAATCCCGGCATATTTACTGGGTAAAATCATAAACCGCAAGCTTGATAAAAATTTTATTACCTATATCAACGAATACCGCATCAACGACATCAAAGAAAAACTGAAAAATCCGGCATACGATGATAAAACAATTATAGAAATTGCCTACGAAACCGGCTTCCGCTCAAAATCAGCATTTAACACCTTTTTCAAAAAAGTAACAAATCTTACACCGACAGAATTTAGAAATAACAGTTGATTTAATTGGAGAATTTAATGGATATGATTGATAAAAGTGTACTTGTTGATGCAAAAATTAAGATTCTGGATAACTCAATATCGGACGAAACTCTTTATCAAAGTCTTCGCGACAGATTAATTTATATGATGGATAATGCTGCTTTTAAAATCCCGGTTATGCCAAAAGTTATAACAAAGCTTCTTAGTGCTCTAAATGATGACCGGATTACATTTGAAAAACTTTCTGAAATAATAAAGTCAGATCCTGTTTTTACGGTACTTCTAATAAAGACAGCAAACACCTCTTTTTATTCAACAACTTTCCCAATCACAAACATCGAATCAGCAGTCAGAAGAATAGGGCTTGAAGAGGTAAAAAGGCTTCTTCTCATTATTTCATTTTCATCTTTTATTGTTCGAGACGGGAAATACGGTAGTTTTTTCAAGAATATGTGGGAGCACTCAATTCTGACAGCAATAGCTTCTGAAGAGCTTGCAAAAGCAAGAAATATTGCTTCTTCAGGAGAATATATTGCCGGACTTCTTCATGATATTGGTAAGGTCTTTGTTTTTATTGCTATTATGGAAATAGAAAAATCGGTCGGCTCCATAGATTTTCCACTTGAAATGGTAGATAAACTTATCGAAGAGTTTCATATTCAGTTTGGCGGCTATGTTGCTGACAGATGGCAATTCCCGGACTATATTTCGGACGCAATCCTTTATCACAAGGAAAGCTCAAATGTTCTTGACTGTTCAATTCCTGTTTTGCATGTTTATTTTGCCAATCTTATCGCAAAAAAAATCAATGCTCCTATTGAAGAATCTTTAGGTTTGTGTGTTTCAGACAGAGTTTACGCTTTCTGCGGAATGAAACTCGAGCCTATCCAGAAAGTTGTTACAGCTCTTCCAGGTTTATTTGAAAAACAGAAGGTTGCGGCGGGATTGTAATCATTAATTCTTGTAAAAAATGAATCGCAATTGCTTTGATTTCGTTTCAAAATCATAGAAACATTTTGACAAATTACTAATTGCTTGTATTCTTTCACAGTTTTTTCTTAAAAATGTACTATGATTATTCCAATTCTGAGGGGCAGGTCTCATTAGGAACTCTGACAAAAGAGGTTGTGGAAAGTAAACCTAGCGGACTTTATAATTATAATGACTCAGGATATTCAGATATAACAAAATATGAATACGATTCTACAGGAAACATAAGCAAAGTAACAAAAAATGGCATAGAGGCTCTTTCTGAGACAATCTACAATCCTGAATCTGGAATTTATATAATAACAGGAACAACCAGTCCTGAAGGCTTGAAGGTAATTAAAAAAATTAACGAATTTGGAAATATTGTAGAAGAAAAAACTCCTTCAGGAGATGTTACAAAGTATTTTTATGATGAAAAGCAGAGATTGATTAAAATTACAGAAACATCTTCTTCAAATAAAGAATTCACCTATTTCAATTCTGGAAATTATTATGGAATCCATGCAAAGTATGACGCTACTTATGATCTAGATATTGAACTTATATCATTCAAAGATTCTGCTGGAAGAAATTATCAAACAATCAGACATACAGAAGTTGAAGGTGTCCCTAAATGGGTTGTTTCAGGATACATGGAAAGAGATTATGCAGGAAGAATAGTAAAGACAGGAAAACCTGTGGCGTACATCCTAACTTCACAACCCCAATCCCCGATAGACTCCAAACGCGATTCATTAACAATTGCGACAAGTTATGCTTACGACTGGCTTGGAAGGCTTGCAACAGCAACCATGCCGAACGGACTCTCTATCTCAAAATTATATACTACAGAATCGTATGGAAGCGGCGCAGATAAAAAAATTGTATTTGTAGAATATGTTGGAGATACAACAGGCAGGCAATCCAGCACTTACAAAAATATTTACGGAAATACAATTGAAACCAGAGCTTTAAAGGATGAGCGAGGCAATTATGTTGTTAGTAATTTCAGATACGAACTTAACGGCTTTGCTGAGATGACCGAACCAGAAGCAAATAGAACAAGACTCACCGGCTCAAAACAGGTTGACGCACTCGGGAATCTTGTAATGGTAAAAACTCCTGATAATGGTAAAAAAGAATATTTTTATAACAGCAAAGGGCTTCTTGAGAGAATAGTAGAGCAAGGGAAAAATGATTCAGATTCCACAACAAATGAAATTGTTTATGAATATGATGAATTTAATAGATTAGAGAAAGTTCTTTATCCGCCAGTGAATGGCGAAGATAATCCTGACAATATTGAGTATGAATATTATGGAGTAAGCGAAAACTCCCCTAATTTTGATTGTGCTGGATGGAGCAATTTGACTCCTTATGAAGCGACAGAATGTGCAAAATATTCAAAAGGCAAAATTAAAACAATAAAAAGAGGCGGTTACTATCAGGTTGATTATATTTATGGATATGACTGGGTTGAAGAAAGGAAAACAATAAGAGCTTCCCAATCAAAACAAATTTCTGCAACGACAAAATATATTTATGATAACTTAAGCAGAATCAGTAAAATCCAGTATCCCGATGGAATGGTTTTAATGTATGTCTATAACATCGGCGGCGATTTGAAGGAGATTAGAACAAATAACAAGGCATACATCAAAAATATCACATATAATGAAAAAAGTCAGCGAACCATGGTTGAATATGGCAATGGCACAAAAACAACCTACAAGTATAAACCTGAAACCGGATTTCTTGACCAGCTTAAGAACGGAAGTTTGCATATTAATTATCAATATGATAATATCGGCAACATTACAGCAACACAGAGCGATCATGAAGATTATACATATTATTATGACAAAATGGGAAGACTTACAGATTCAACAGGGTTTATTGAGCATGATGACATGACTGCAAAAAGCTACAACGAAACCTACACCTATAATGATGCAAACGGGTTTACAGAAAAAACAGACAAAGGTATTCCGCTCAGTTATAATTATTATCCCGGAACCCATGCCGTTCAGTCAGTAGCTCTTCCGTCAAATGCTTTGGGAAAATATTTTGTTTATAATGATTTTGGCGACCTGTCTCAGGAATATGTTTTTTTTAATGTTATAGTTTCCGGAAATCAGCTTAAGCGAACCTACAGTTATAATTCAGCTCACCAGCTTGCAAAAGTTAGTGAAAACGGATATGACACAACATTCAAGTATGACAACCGCGGACAGCGAATAATAAAAGATTACAGGCTTTTTTCAAAAATGAGCGGCAACCCTTCATATTTTCTCAATATTCCGCTTAATACAACTGTTTATGTCAACGGACTTTATGAAGTAACAAACACCGACACTGCAAAACACATCTCAGACGGCACACGAATCATAGCGACAATTCAGAACAATGATCAAAACAGAGTAAATTACTATGTTTCAAACCATATCGGTTCAACCGTAATGCTGACAAATAATAATGGCAAAAGTGTCGCACAGTACCGCTACACACCTTATGGCAAAACCTTCTACAAAAACGAAACCGAATCCACAGATATCCAGTTTACAGGTCAGCGGCAGGATAAAGAAACCGGTCTTTATTATTACAATGCGAGATATTACGACCCTGA
>CAZISX010000065.1:4679-20797 GCA_964542005.1 uncultured Spirochaetales bacterium | reverse complement strand
AAACACAGCTATGATTCACTCAGAGATAGTGTTTTTGAAAAAATAAAAGTAATGTAGAGTGATTTCCAAAGTGTCTTTTGTCCAAAAAATAAGAAAAATTATAGAAAAAAAATTCAGTTTTATTCAGGAAAAAAAATTACTGCTAGCTGTTTCGGGCGGAAAAGATTCTATGGCTATGGCTTTTGCTCTGGCGGAATTGCGCGACTATTTTGGATTTGAACTTAGCGCGCTCCATGTAAATCACAACCTCAGAGCTGAGTCAGTTGATGAAGCCTTATTTGTTTTGACGGAGCTGGGCAAGATAGGAATCCCTTGTGTTTTAAAGGAGATACCTCTTGATTTCTGGAATGACGATGCAAACATGGAGAATAGAGCTCGAGATGAAAGATACGGGCTGATAAAAGAATGCTTTGAAGTTCAACACTCAGATTATCTTCTCACTGCCCACCATCAGGATGATCAGGTTGAGACTTTGCTTATGCGTATTTTTGACAGAGGTTCAGGCATTCGCGGATTATGCGGTATTTTACCTGAAAACGACATGCTTGATATGCCTATTCTTCGGATATTACTTGATATTTCCCGCATGGAAATTGAAAAATATATGGAAAACAAGCTTTTTGTTGAAGATTCATCCAATAATGATACAAAGATTTTAAGAAATTATTTTAGAAGGGATGTTGTTCCGGCCTTAGATTCACTGCTGAATAAAGATTGGCGCTCCAACATTCTCCGATTATCAGAAAATGCTTTTAGTGAAACAGTTTTTTCAAAACATGCAGCTTTATTTTTTTGGGACTCCCTTTCTTATAGTGACTCAGAATCTAAATGCTGGTATATTTCAAGAATTGTTATTGCCAAATATCCAGACGAATTCTGGCTTACAGCATTTTCGTATCTTTTTTCTGCAGAACGAGGCTTCTCTTTTTCAAGAAAAACTTTGGAAGATATTCTTAAATTTATAAAAAAACACGATCCAGGTATTTCGAGTTATTCCCCGTTTGTTTTTGAAAGAGACACAAAAGGAGTGTTGATTTTAAAGAAAGGATTCGTGGAATTCAAAATAAATTCAGCCAGATAACTTATGCCGTGAACTTATCTTTGCTCGGTTACTTCAGAAGCTCATCACTCGCGAATTTGCGGTAGAGTGAGAGCTGTTCAAGGATAAAGTTGTAGTTTGTGCTGTGGTCAACAATAATTTCAGAGATAATTTTGCCGAGTCCAGGTCCGAGCATAAAACCCTGTCCGCACATTCCAACTGTGAGAAACATATTGTCAAGCTCTTTTGCATATCCGAGTATCGGCGCACCGTCGGGAGTCATCGGATATAAGCCGCGCCAGGTTCTTCTTACTCTTAAATTTCTGAGGCGAGGATAAAGCTCAATCATTCTTTTTATAACCATCGGGAGAAATTCCGAAGTATTATCACAGTCTTTCCCCATTATTTTCGGTTTTGGACTGATGCAGAAAACAACCTGACCTTCATCATTCTGATAAAAATAGTAGTTGTCAGAGTGACCGTCAGAACGGATATCAACAACCATTGGTTTGAAAAACTGTTTTACAGGTTCTGTGATGCCTGCTTCGTGTGAATCGGGATAAACCGGCAAATCAAGCCCGCATAACTGCCCGATTTTTCTGGCATCTGCGCCTGCTGCATTTATAAAAAGTTCTGCTGAAAATTCGTTTTTATCAGTTTTAAGTGATTCGATTCTCGAACCTTTTTTATCAAAAGAGAGAACTGTTTCATAAAAATGAAAATCAACGCCAGCATCTATCGCAAGTTTGTAAAATGCGCCTGCAACTTTTAAAGGGCTGGCACTCCCATCATCCGGCGAATAAGTCGCGCCGCGGAGACCTCTTTTTGTGATTCCAGGTACAAGCTCTTCAACTGCTTCCGCATCAATCCAGTCAATATTTAAATCAAATTTTTTCTGGATTTCAAGAAGACTTTTCAGAGCTCTCTCTCTTTCTGTATCATAAACTGGGAAGAGATAGCCTCCTTTAAGCCAGCCTACATTTACGCCGTGTTCTTGCTCCATTTTGCTCACTATCTCTAATGAAATCTGGGAGATTTTGATTTTTGCAGGGTCTGAGTGAGTTGCACGGATTCCGCCGATTGCTGCTCTATTCTGGCCGCGGCCGACTGATGCGTGTTTTTCGATTACCGCAACTTTTTTCCCTTTTTTGGCAAGATAATATGAAAGCGGAAGTCCGACACTGCCTGCTCCGATTATAACTATGTCGTAGTTTTTCATGCTATTCTCCTATCTGCTTAATTTAATAAAATCGCTCTCTGGCGTAAAAACTGTTCCATTATAAAAATATGAATCTTTAAGAAGAGAGCTTTCTCCCGCTAAATTAATTGTTCCAATGTTGTAATCGTTCGGATTGACTTTGAAAATAGAGTTCTCGCAGCCTACATAAATACTCTCGTTGCTAAGTGCAATTTTAGGAGTATTTGGGAAATAGCATCCTGCATAAGTAATATCCTGATTTGACAACATTGAATTATTTGAGAGATTATAAGCACTGAAAGAATTTTCTGTTACCATAAAAAGGATATTTCCATCAATTTTCATGTCATAAACCTGACTGTCACTCTGAATAATAAGCTCGCCAGGATCGTTTTCAGATATTAAGCCGTTATCAAGATTAAATTTTGTTATACCATCTCGATCTGCTGCAATAATACTGTTTTCATAAAAAGCCAGAGCAGTTGTTGCACCATAAGTATATTGGTGATATCTTATTGTTCTTGTGGTGTTCATGTAAACCGGATCTTTAATTTCAAGAATTGATATGCCGTTTTCAACCGCTGCAAAAAGAGTGTTTTTAGAAACAATCATATCATAAACCGGACCGTAAAGTGCTTCATGATCCAATCCAACAGGAGCTGTCGGGTCTGTTATGTCTGCAGTATAAATTCCGTCAAGTCCGCCAATAAAAAGAATGTTTGCTTTTCCTGCAACACTGAAAATATCAGCACCGCCATTTATTTCAAAGCTGCTGTATTCCGGCTGAGCAAAAGGAATACAATTACCTTCTTCGTCAATAATTCCACCAAAAACAGAATCAAAATCCTCTCCGATACAATATTTCTGTTCTTCTTCAACAGATTCAAATTTTGTTGTAATTTGTTCCTGAGGAACAGGAATAACATCTAAAGGAACTGATATTGTTAGATGTTTTTCCTCATCAACAATTGTTGTACTTGTAATTTTAAGAATATTGTCAGACAAAGAGATAACAACATTAGAAATATCAATCTGTAAGTTATCTACCAAAATCTCCCATTCATTTGAAACAGAAGGTCTGATTCTTAAAATATCGCTATAATTTCTTTCATTTGCCAGATCTGTTTCTTCAATATTTTCGGGATTAATTTCCATCATCTCTTCAAGAGTCATAGAGCTTCCGCCCGCAAGATAAATTGAGTCTCCTGATGCATAAATATTGTAAACTCCTCTCCTGGAAAGAGATGTGTTTATTGTGCTTAAAGAGTTGTTAGCATATTTTAACACAACAAGATTTTCGCCAGAATTACCTACAATATACAATCCGCTGGTTAATGAGAGAAGTCTTATATTTTCAAGCTGTGGAAGTGATGCTGCAACAGACGCTGAGTAATTTGAGCCATTTGCCTCTATCTTAAACAGATTTTGATTAGCATTTGCTCCGATTTTTCCGCCCGCAAGAAATATAGTATTGTTATGCTTTATTGATTCTGCGCCAGCAAGTGCAGGATAATTATAAACATTACCTAATTTAATATCATTTTGTGCGTACATTGAATAAACAGAGCCTTCTTTTACAACAAGAGAAACATCTCCATTTTCTCCGAGAAGTGTTTGATAAGTATTTGGTTTTATTTTAAAATAACGACCTGCCAACTTGTTTGTTTCATTGTTATAATGCCACATTTTGGCAAATTTTTCAGACTGAGGAATTGTGAAATATTTAGAGAAAAAACTGCCATTGAAAAGATCTGTGAAAAGATTTAAACCTATGGAGCCAAGCAGTGGTCTTGTTATAAAATCAACCCAATCATTAATCCCGTTACAGTCCATGTCTTTGGCATTTTTTCTTATTAAATCTTTCGTTCTGTGTGTCTTTTCATATTCACACATGCGTTTTACCGGAGTTCCTATTGTTCTAGCTGGTTGACTCTTACTTTCTTCCGAGTCTTGATCAAAAACATTGCATGTTGTCCATATGCTGATGCCAACTAATTGACCTGAAACATTGTAAAGCCCTGAGCCAGATGAGCCAGGCCACATATCAATATTTTTTAAAATCATAACCCTTTCAGTATTAACTAAAGGGAAAGCCTCTCTTGTCTCATAGTGAAGAAGCTCTCCTGCATTTATTGTCTTAGGAATATCTCCTGGATGCCCTATAAGTGCAACTTTTTCACCATTGTTCAACTCTCTTGTACTTAAGCCTGTATAACCTCTATTTCCATTATTATTTTCAGTTCCGAGAGCAAACATATCAATAATCCGGCATAATCCCTCTAAAGATGAAGGGCAGGGATTATTCCCCTCAGAAGCCTTCCAAGGCCATAGGTCTATAGCATTGCTTGGAAAATCAGGCCCTTTTGTCTTTAGCTGAAAAATAGAGTAATCTGATTTGGAGGAATCTATAAGTGAATTAAAACCATTTTCTACTGCGGTTTTGTATTCTGTTTCAAAATATGCTGGCGACTTTTTCAATTCATCAAGATTAACAGAAAGATATGGGTGATTTAAGAATATTTCTCCAGGATTTTTATTAAGATCGTATTCTATCCTAATAAAACCTGTCCTTTCTTTGTATTGATAATCAAATAACACCCCAACAGGCTTTTGTGGAGAACAATGTCCTGCCGTTAAAAACAAATTCTCGCCGAATAAAACACCACTACATCCAAGTGCATAATTTTTTTCTTTGCCCTTGCCGTTTGTGCAATAATTAGCAATCTTATTCTTTTCCTCGTCTGTTTGGTTTTTTAAAATACAGTCAACAATCCCGTCCTCTATTAGTCCATTATTGTTCAAATCAAGAAAATCTTCTCTAATCATTACCCCTGTTCTTCCGGAGAGTCTCTTCGAAAATGTGCTGTTAAAATTAGCATGAACGCTTGTTACTTTTTGAGATAATTCTTCCAAATTCTCAACATCTGTCCATTCCAAACCGCACAATTTTTTATCCTGATAAGGACACTGCTCTGGTTTATTTGCAAATGAGTAGACTCCGCATAATTTTTCTTGAGCATAAATAGATGAGATGGAAAGCATTAAAAAAACAAATAAACTCTTTTTCATTTAAAAAACCTCCTGTAAAAACATTAATTGTTCACAACTTTCTTTTTGATCAGATGTTCCGCTGACAACATTTCCTGCCTGAGAATTGTCGAGAGATGAAAAATCTTTGATACAGTTTTGCTCAATTTCAAGAGTATCAAGATAAGGCAAATAAGCAAGCGAGCTCACATCACTTATCTTGTTGCGGGCAAGGTTGAGCCAGCGAAATCTTTCTAAATGTCCGAAATATTTAAACACAGAAATATCTCTTATATTATTAGAAGAAGCAAGCAAATACCAAAGTTCAGAAAGATTTTCAAAAGATCTTGGGATTGTTTCAACCTGATTACCTGAGAACCAAATCTTTCTCAATTTTGGCAAGGTTGATAAAACAGAAACATCCTTTATCAAGTTGTCACCAAGATCAATTGAATGAAGTTTTTTGCATGTCACCAGATTATCAATATTTTCTATCTTGTTAACATAAAAATTACCAATTTGAAGATTTTCCCATTTATTCGGCGGAATTGATGAAATGTTGGAGTTGTCAGCATACAGTGTTTCTAAATTGGAAAATTCTGAAATAGGTGTTAAATCTAAAGCATAGTTATTTTTGATATCATTTACTCCTAAGTTTTTTATTGCTAAGTTCTTAAGCTTCTGAAGAGGTTTTAAATCTTTTATGTTGCTTTCTCCTACATAAAGAGATGTAAGATTTTTTAAATTTACAATAAATTTTAAGGGCTCAAGCAAAGATATGGGGTTATCTCCAAGACAAAGTTCTTCCAATAAAGGCATTTTATTAATATCTAAAGGAATTGTGTCTAATTTATTGCCACACAACGACAATTTTTTCATATTAGGAAAGTACTTTGCATTATCAAATGATTCCAGATTTGTATCATAAATATCAATTTCCTCCAGAGACTCAGGCCCTATAAGTGTTTTTATATCTATTGGTTTATTGTCATCAAAACGCAAACTTAATATTTTCAAATTTTTAAGTCTTGCTAGCGGCCGGTAGTCTTTTATATTTGCATATCCGGTAAATGCTATCTGCGATAGATTTGTCAGTTTTTCTATTCCACGAATATCTGTCACTTCATTGTCACAAAACTCAACAACAGTTATTGTATCTAAAATTTCCTCAGTTAAAACAGTGCCTTGAGGCAGGTACCTCTCAACACACTTGACAAGCTCCGGATCTGCAAAAATACCTTCATAATTATCATCAATATCTGGCAGAGGCTCTTCAAAATCATCAGCTTCTTCAATAATATCAGCGTCTTCTATGTTGTCAGAATCTTCTGTCTCATCTAAATCAGCAATAATATCATCATCAGAAATGTTGTTATCATTATCAGAAATCACATCAATATCTGATGAACAATCAGAATCAGGCACACCATCTAAATCGTGATTTTCATGATTTTTACTTTTGTCAGAAGAACAGGAGAGTAAAAGAAGTAACGCAGAAATCAGTAGTAAACTCTTTTTCATTAAAAAACCTATAAAACTTGCAACTCACCAATTAAAAAAGCCAGCTATTCTCCATCACTATTCTGTTCATTAATGAGTGCAAACATCGTGGTTTCTACCGACATCGGGCGGCTTGTTCCTTCTGCAACTGTTGAGAAATCAACGCCGGCAGCTTTGAAAACACGCGGAAGCTGAACTGAACAGGTTTTAGAGCCGCAAGCTCCCATTCCGACACGAATTTGTTTAAGCTGATTAATGTCGCGAACTTTGTTTTCTTTAATGAATTTAATAACCTCGCCGAGTGTTACCCTTTCGCAGCGGCAGACTATGCCGTTTTCTGGTAGATAGTCAAAAATCGGTGTTTCGAGCGGCTTGATAAATTTTTCGTTCTGAACTCTTATTCCTGCGATTTCATTGGCATTTTTGATTGATGCTTTCACATGAACAAGGCTTGTGCGGTATTTTTTGTTAAAGTTTATCTTTAAAACTTCAGCCTCTTCAAGAACAAATCCGTCCATATCTGTGACGCGGACTTTGTCGCCTGCTTTAAATTCTGGGTTGAATTCGTGAGGAAGAATTATTTCTGCAAAGTTTTCATCAAGTTTTCTTGCAAGAGTTATTGCAAGTCCCGGGCATGCCGCAACACAGATTCCACAGCCGATACATTCGCCGGAAAGATGCGGAATATCCATGATTGTTCCAGATTTTGTTTTAAGTGTGATTGCTTTTTTCGGGCAGACTGTTGTGCACGGGTTGCACGGAATTTCCTGTAAACATGTGAAAACAGGGGCAAATTTATCTGTCAGCGTGATTTTTGTTTTTTCAACAATTTCGCCTGGACGGCTTTTTAGAACTTCAGCTTTTTTGAAGTAGGTATCATCTATTACAACATCTTCGCCAAGCATTTTAGCCATTTTGATGCCTGCCAGTCTTCCGCCGAACATAGCTGAGCTTGCTTCTGCGATTTCTTCAGCATCACCGGTTTTAACAACTTTAAACTCAAAATTTTCAGCCATTTCGCAGAATTCATCAGCCGGAGTAAGACCAGCAGCGACTAAAATTGTGTCAACTTCATAGGTTTTTGCTGTTTCAAGTATTGGATTCCACTGTTCATCAACTTTCGCAACAGTAGCACGCTGAACTCTACCGTTTCCTGCCGCTGAGATAATTGTTTGACCAAGATAAATCGGAACGCCCATGCGGCGGATTTTATCGGCATGAACCTTATAACCGCTGATTTCACTCCCGATTTCGATAATTCCGGCAACATTGATTCCAGCCTGAAGCGCGTGGTATGCACCGATTAAACCAACATTTCCGCTGCCGATTATGAGAACTTTTTCAGAAGCTTTTATTCTGTCACGGTTTACAAGTGTCTGGAATGCGCCTGCTCCGTAAACGCCGGGAAGATCATTGCCGTGGAAAACAAGCGATTTCTCTCTTGCTCCGGCAGAAATTATAAGACCTTCAAACGCAACCAGCAGATAGCTTTTCTGATCAACAAAAAGCCCTGCTTTCTGATCTTTATAAATTCCGACAACCGATGTGTTCGGGAAAATGCAGATATTTTTGTAAGTTCTTGCAATTGCTTCTAATTTTGCTGCTATATCGTGGCCTCTTGTTCCGGCGTAGCAATCCTCTTCAGAACCGAAAAATTTGTGTGTCTGAAGGAGAAGTTTGCCGCCAAGCTTTTCCTTATCATCAACAAGAACAACTCTAAATCCAAGTTTTGCAAGCTCGATTGCCGAGGTAAGACCGCTCGGGCCTGCACCAATAACCAGAACATCACAGTTTTTAACCTTTTTTTCATAGTTGCGTAAAGAGTTGTTATCCATAGGAATTTCAGGAAGATGCTTCAGAGTTCTAACATCCATTCCCGCTTTTAAAGCTGTAATGCACGATTTAACAGGCATTCCGTCCGCAATAACTGTACACTGAGCACACTGACCGTTTGCACAGAAAATTCCCTGCGGTGCATCGTCTTTGCGGTGAATCGAAAACTCTTTGATATTGTTGGCAAAAAGAGCGGAACTAATCATTTCGCCTTCATAGCCCTGCATAGTTTCGCCGTTAAATGAAAATGTAACAAGTTTCCTGTTTTCAAGATTGTCTAAAACAGGGTGAAGTTCAATTCTTTTCATGTAAAAAACCTCTATTTTGTTGGTAATCAATTTCTCGGCATTACATTAATAGTATGAAAAATAAAAGTCAAGGTTTGTGGGGATTTTGTTTAAGATTTTGTGATATTTTTTTCAGCAATCTCAATCTGTTCTTTACCTTTCAAAAGGTAGTCTCTGCAAATGTTTGAAAGTTGAAGCATGTAATCAAACCATTCGCTCATAATAAGGATATATGATGCACGAAGTTCGTTGTAATTTGTGTAAATGCTTTCTAGTGAATTTATATCAATTTCCTTTTTTAAAATATAGGACTGAACATTGTTGAGCATGTATAATCTGAACATTTCAGGTTCAACAATATTCCTTTTTAAATCAGTAATTTCAATAGAGTAGATAGCGAGCCATTCTTCATCAAGCTGATTAATCGGGATGTTTTTTCCTTCAGTTTTTTCTTTCAGCTCTTCTCTGAATTTTTTGATAAGGTCAACCCCTTTTTCGCATTTTTCAACACAGCCGTCCATAAAAACAAGTGTTTCTTCAAAAATTTGTTTTACAGTTTCAATCTCAGAGAGAGCTGTTTCATGAGTAAAGCTGCTTAAAAGTTCTTCCATTTTTTGTTTTGGAGCAATGTCTTCAGTCATATATTTGTCAATCGCTTCATTCAATGTCATGATTTGAGTGTTTTCAATATATGCACCGCCCTCTGTTGCATTTATTAAGGTTCCCTTGAAATTTTTTGCGTAAGTATCGAAAGATCTTAGGAAAAAATGCCAAAGGCCTGAAGTTCTGACCTTTTCTTTATAATTTCCTTTTACCATAATATCGCGGTACAAAACATGATTAGGATCTTTGGAAAGAATATCTTTTGATTCCTCTTCCATAATTTCAGCTGCATAAGTTGCCCCTTTTTCGTGGGTTTCACCGTTGTCGCCATAAGAAAGATCCTGCCCAATAAGAACAATTGGGTTGCAACCCATGTATTCAGCCATTTTAAAAAGAAGATGTGCAACAGATTTGCCGCAATTTATCTCGCCTCTTTCTATTTTCATCCATCTAAAATGGAGATAATCTCGGAAAACAATAAAATGCCGCATTCCGTAATCAATAACAGCTTTGTCAACTACCTCTTTTTTGATAATAGGCATATCTGCAAAATAAATATCTTTCAAAACATCTTTGTATTCATCAAGACCTTCATAAACTTTCAGCATAAGTAAAACTCGTTCAATAGTCGAAACAATGTGCGGTTTTATGCCGTGTCTGAGCAATGTTCCAAGAGATGAATCACATGCAAAAATTATAGCCTTATCGCCAACTTTCTTAAGAAATTCAATGTTTTTATTAAGTGAAGGCCCAGAGGCTACAATTATAGCAGGTTTGTCTTTAAACGCATTTTTCAGGTATTTAATGCCGGGATTCTGGATGATATGTCCCATATTATAAAGTGTATTTTCAAGTCCTTCAAGCGAATCCTCAATACTGTTTCCATGATCTGTAATTGAGTGAAACATCCCTTCTCTAAACCCTTTTATTGCATTCATGTAATATTTTTTATCAAGACCAAGAGCCCCGCCGCAAGGAACAATTGTGACAGCTTTTGAGTAAAATTTCTCTGAAAATCTTGCAGAGTAATAGTGATAAAAAGAGGAATAAAGATCATTCTCTGGAACAGCAGGAAAAAATGAGATTTTATCAGGATTTTTCTCAAAAAACTCTGAAAAATCCATAACAGAAAATCCTTTAATTAATATATTTAAATCTTTTTCAACAACAATTATCTTTTTAATTTTGTGAAAATCGGGTGAGGTAATAAGTTTAAAAAGATGATAACCAAGGCCGAATCCAAGGAGGAGAACAATTTTTGGATTCTTCATTCCTGCATTTTCAATATCTTTCTGGGCAGAAAGCAAAATATTTGCAGGATCGTAGTAAAGCATTTTTATTTTTGGAACAGCGAGATTGAAAATGCCATGCTGAGGTGTTTCTGTAATCAGATAATTTTCTTTATCCTCTTTGTGATTTCTGATCAAATTAACCAAGTATGAGTCTGTTTTTTCAAGAGATTTCAGATTGGTTTCAAGAAAGTTTTTGTAAGCCATTAACGCCTCCATGGCATATTAAGATACTATTTCTTATCAGATTACGGATAATTCGTCAAAAGTTTAAGTCAAGCAAATAGAAAAAGATTGTTTTTTTTTCTGTTGCAAGTAAATTACCGTAGCTGTTATCTAACTTAAAAAGGTGGGCAACTAAATGTATTTACATGTTATTTCTAACAACAATGCCGAATTTGGGGTTGTTACTTTTTCCCCGCAAAAAGAACTTGCCGCAGAAGATTGTCTTGGCGGAAAAGGTAAAAATCTTGCACGGCTTTCTTCATCAGGGATTTCTGTTCCACCGTTTTTTGTGGTAGCGTCTGATGTTTATCGTCAGATTGTTGCAAACAAACAATTTAAGGAAAAATTGGAGATTTTACTCAGTGCGCCATCTTTTTCTGAGGAAATTGAATTGCTTTTTATGGAGCATCAAAAAAATGATGAGCTTAAAAAATTAATAGAGGAAGCGGTTGAAAAGATTGCCCGTAAAACCGGCAAAATCTCTTTTGCAGTTAGAAGTTCCGGTGAAGCTGAAGATGGCTCGAAACATTCCTTTGCCGGCATGTTTTCATCGTTTCTTTTTCAGAACAATATTAATCAGATTTTAGAAAGTCTCTGCAAATGCTGGGCAAGTATGTTTTCAGAACGGAATATCTCCTACATGAAAAAATGCAACCTTGATATTTTTAATCAAAGTATGGCTGTTGTTATTCAGACAATGATTGATGCAGATGCTGCTGGCGTTATGTTTACTGTTAATCCGGCAGAAAGCAGCCACGATTTTGTTGTGATTGATGCAGTCAGCGGTGTTGGCGAAGGGCTTGTTTCCGGACTTATGGATGCTGACCATTTTGTCATTGCAAAAAAAGATTTGAAAATCACAGATTCTTATATTGCCAAAAACAGCGTGAAGCTGGTTTTTGATAGTGAGAAAGGATGCGGATTAAAAGAAATAGATTCAGAAACCACCGGTCAGGCCGTAAATAATGAACTGCTTAAAATTATTGCAGAAACAGGTATTAAGATTGAGAAAATTTATGGAACACCACAGGATATTGAGTGGGCTGTAAAAGATGGCTTGATTTATATTTTACAATCACGGCCAGTTACAACACTTGTTCCTAATAAGAACCTGTTGATTTGGGATAACTCAAATATTACAGAGAGTTACAGCGGTATAACTCTGCCGATGACCTTCAGCATTGCAAATCATTTTTATTATCATGTTTTCAAGGAAACACTTATCGCTGGTGGAATTCCACGAAACAGTGTTGAGAGGATTGATCGCTATCTTCAAAATATGTTGGGCTATATTGATGGCCGGGTTTATTATAATCTCCTCAACTGGTATAACATGATTTTTCTACTTCCCGGCTTGAAACACTATAAAGGATTCTGGGAACAGATGATTGGTCTTCGGGAATCGTTGCCTGATTACGCAAAAAAAATGCTTGAATTTTCAGAGGAAAAGTTAACCTTCTATGACCGTTATGTAAAGCTGAGACTCATGTTGACAGTTGTCGGAAAATATATATTTTTCCAGAAAAGTGTTGACCGTTTTATTGAAAAAGTGAACAAAGCTTATGACAAAAACATAGATATTCCTTTTGAAAAACTCGACTTAATGGACAACATGGAACATTACCGCGCAATGCTTATGCTTAAAGAGTGGAACGAGCCGAATTTTAATGATTTTTACTGTTTTGTTTTTGTTGGTGCAATTAAAAAACTGACTCACGACTGGATTGGTCCGGAAGAAACTATCCATAACGACCTGCTTTCAGGAGAAACAGATATAATTAGCACCGAGCCAACAAAACTGCTTCTTTCAATAGCGAAAAATATTAAGGAAAATAAGGTTTGGTATGATTTTTTCAAGAATAACGAGAGTGCTGAAATCTTAAAAACTGTAAGAAATAATCCAGAATATTCAACACTTTGGTCAATGATTGAAAAATATATAAAGAATTTCGGTTTCAGATGTATGGAAGAGCTTAAATTTGAGTCTGAAGATTATTTTAACAATCCAGAAATGCTTGTGGTTATGCTGAAAAACTATATTGACCAGGAGCTTGTTGACCCGGAATTAGCTATGAAAAATGAAGCAGCAAAACGGCACTCAGCTGAAGAGCTCCTTAAGAAAAAGCTAACAGGTTTCAGATTAAAGTTCTATAGCTTTGTTGTCAGACAGGCTCGAAAAGCACTTAGAAACAGAGAAAATCTCCGATTTCTCAGAACAAAAACTTATGGACTTTTGCGTAGAGTTCTAAACGGATCAGGCAACTATCTTTTTGAAGAAAAGCTGCTTGATGCGCCGAAAGATGTTTTCTATCTTACAATTAACGAGTTGCTTTCACAGGTTGATGGTACGGCTGTAACCAGGGATTTAAAAGCGCTTGTTGCATTAAGAAAAAAAGAGCTTGATTCATTCGCCCAAAGAGAGCCGGATGACCGTTTTATATCCAGAAGTATGGTTTATCATCACAACAACTTTGTTTCCAGAAAACAAAAAAAGGATTCTGTAAATGAGCTTCACGGCATAAGCTGTTCTCCAGGTAAGGTTAGCGGAAGAGTCAAAATTATTATTTCGCCGAAGGATGACATGACTCTCAACGGCGAAATACTTGTCGCAAAAAGAACAGATCCGGGCTGGGTAACGCTTTATCCTTCAATAAGCGGGCTTTTGGTTGAAAAGGGAAGCCTTGTTTCTCACTCAATTATTGTTGCAAGAGAGATGGGAATTCCGGCAATTGTTTCAATTCCAGGATTGACAGATATTCTAAAAAATGGCGATTTTATTACAGTTGATGCAACAAACGGCATTGTTACAATTGAAAAAAGAGGTGAACAATGATGATTATTCGATGGTTCCGTTATCTAATGGAGATGTTTCCCCCTTACCTTCATTTTCCTGTCGGATTTCTTTCTTTTTTTGCCCCTTATTATCTTGCAGAAACATTAATTGGGAAACCGCTCAGTTTTGACTGGATGTTGATAAGAGGAGCTCTAACTGTTCCCCTTTTTATGCTTCTTCTCCGTGCAATGGATGAGCTTAAAGATTACGAATCAGATAAACTGCTCTTTAAAAAACGCCCGCTTATAACAGGAATGGTTACAAGAACTGATATCAGAATTTTGATTGCTGCAATCACACTCTCTATGATTTTCCTCAATATTTTCAATGGCATGATTGTTTTTTGTTTCTTTTTTGCATTAATTACCTACGGCTATTTGATGTTTGTTTATTTTTTCTATCCTAAAATTGCGAAAAGCCTTATGCTTGCTGTAATTTCTCATAATCCTTCTGGAATTTTTACAATATTGTTTGTCTTTTCATTTATTTTTGAGAAATATGGGTTTTCTGTATTGAACTTTAATTTTTTTCTAATTCTTCTGGTCTTTTGGCTTCCTTTTTTATCATGGGAGATTGCGAGAAAAATCAGAAAGCCTGAAGATGAAACTGAGTATGAAACCTACTCTAAACTTTTCGGATTCAGACAAATATCTGTGTTTTTACTTGCACTTACCTCTTTTATCGTAATTCTGGCAAACTATTTAATTGGAGTTGCAGGAATTAATTTTTTGTTTTCAGCAATACTCTGCTCTACCTTGTTTTATCTTTTTAAAAGAGTATCCCGTTTTATTGCAGAACCTTTTTCTGTTCCAAAAGGGTTTAAGGATGAAGCTGAGATGTTAATTAGCTCACTTAATATCGGATTTCTTGTGTTTGTTTTATTGAAATCAGTTGGATTCTAGGTTCTCTTTTGCTGGATTAAGCTCGTAAAGTACCGAAGTTGCTATAAGTTCTCCCATGCCTTCAGAATAATTGCCGGAGCGGTTTCCTTCGTACATCAGAGGATGAACTACATACCGCACATTTTTTCGCTTATACATTTTCTGGGTTGCTCCATAAAAACAGGCAGAAGTAAGGCCGGAGCGGTTCATAACATGTTCCGGAAGCAATGCTGAAAAGAGATGATTGATAGTATCGGTTTTTCTGTTGAGAAGAAATTTTATCTTTGAAAGAAGTGTTGTTTTCCCCTGCATTGCGTTTAATGCTTTTCCATAATCATTACAAACAATTCCAAAAGCAACCATTTCACCGTTTTTGTATGCAAAAATTATATGTTCTTTGCCAAGCAGCATTTTAAGGCCGCCGAATCTAAACAAAAATTCATCAAAAGATAGTGAATAGAAAAAACTGTGGCCGACAAAAGAAGCCATTGTAATCCGGTAAATATCTTTAAGATTTTTATCAAAATTTTCAGGATTATAATAATCCATTGTGTAACCCAGCTCAAGCGCACCATCATACCGTTGTTTATATTTTGGCATTCTCTTTTCCAGCACAGCCAAATCGGAAGGCTTTTGCAAATCAACTCTTCTTGAAAGCCATTTCCTGATTGGTTTGAAACCATATTTCTCAAAAAATTCAGGATAATAGCGCTTGTTGTAAAGCTCGCCAAAATGAGGATGTTCTTCATCAAACTGATCAACTCTGAAGCGATAGTTTGCCCAGATAGAACCATTCATCGGGCCAAAAATAGTTGTACACCCGTTTTCTTGAAGGCTATTAATCGCAGTATCGAGTAAAAGCTTGGCTGTTTCATAGTGTTCAACACACTCAAACATGCCAGCCATACCGATTTTTTTGCCAGTTGCCTCATCCATCTTATTATTAGTAAAAGCAGCAACTCTTCCCTTAATTTTTCCATTTTCCTTTGCAACCCAGAGTCGGCATGTTCCATAGCTGAAAAAAGGATTTTTGGCAGGGTTAAGTTCATCCTTAAGAGATCTTTTAAATGGTGGAACAAATCCTTTTTCATCCTTATAATGATCATACAAAAACTCAATAAATTCATTTACTTGTTCTTGATTGTTGAGCTGAAGTTCAATTATTTCCATGATTTCTCCTTGAACAAAGATCGAGGCTTTTAATATTTATTTGTAGGTGTCGGGATAAAGAAAATCAACAAGACAGACAGGAACAAGTTTTCCATTGCGGATTGTTGCATCTGGACAGCTTTTGCAATGAACAATGCCTCCGTCAGGTGATGCACTTGGGCCTTGCTGGAAAGTAAAGCCTTTATGTCTTATTTTAGACCCTGGAATTAATTTATATGCAAGAAATTTCATGG
>CAZISX010000065.1:1360-4669 GCA_964542005.1 uncultured Spirochaetales bacterium | reverse complement strand
GGTATCAAAAAATGCAGAAAAACTTTTAGATAACAGGGCATAAGCAATGCAGACAACAACGCATTTAAGCTGATCGTATTCTTGTGCAAAAGTATAAGGTTTTCCTGATTTTTTTAGAGAATTGTAGGTTTTTCTTGTTACATTCCCAAAATATTTACTGAAATTAAGGACTTTTACTGTTTTGTTTGGAAGTGTAATTGCAAAAGAGTAATAAAAAATCCACCGTTTTTCATTATCATCATGGCTGCTTGCTATATAAGCATAAGGTTCCATTCCAATATTTTTGAGAGTTTGCTCAACATCTTTGACAGAAACAGACTGCTCTATAAGATAGCTGTCCCGTTCATAAGAGCGTTCCTTCAGTGAGCCGTATTCTGTTTCAAGAATTTTATCACCGGCAAAGTTTGACATAACTCCTGAAAAATCGTTGCAGCAAGTAATTAAAAGTCGTGTAATATATTCAGATTTACGAATAAAATTGATTACTTCCGGTAAATCATCAAGAGCATTTTTATAAAGAGTAAGTTCAAGAGAAGCAACAATACCTTGTTCGTGAATTCTTTTAGCAATTTCTTCGCGCAGGCTGTTTAATTCAAGCTCTGATTTTACTTTGCCAATATCAGGTCTTTCCTGATTAGTATCAATATGCAGCATTATTTCACTAAGTCCAGCCGATTTATAAGATTTAAGTCTTTCCTCGGTCAACAGCACACCATTACTGAGCATCATTACCGCAATACCTTTGCTTGTAATATATGAAATAATATCAGGTAGTTGAGGGTGAAGTGAAGGTTCTCCTCCAGCCAGAGTCAGCGAATTTAAATTTCTTTTGGAAATTAGAAGATCAACTTCTTCTTTAATTTGTTCAAGCGGTTTTGTGTAATCCAATCTTGACTTGTAACATGCACGACAGACAATGTTGCATTTTTGATTTACTTCAAGCACAGCATGAGGAACATCAGAGCCTTCATAAGGCATCATGTAGGGAACTTTTTTACTCATAAAAACCTCCGGAATTCTTAAGGTGAGGTTAGAATACTTAATAAATAAATGTTGTCAAGTAGGTATTTGTTCTTAATTTTTTAATCGAGACAGATTGTGATGAACTTTTTGACCTCATTTTATTTCGTGCTATAATTGCCGCGGTTTTATAAATCAGGAAAGCAGGTTTACCATGAAATTTTTAGGAGCCCATGTCAGCGCATCAGGCGGAGTTGAATTTGCGCCGCTTAATGCAAAAGAGATTGGAGCAAATGCGTTTGCTCTATTCACAAAAAATCAGAAACAGTGGCTTGCAAAACCGCTAACAGATGAAAATATTAGATTATTTCACACAAACTGCGTTGTGGCGGGAGTAAATCCAGAGCATATTCTTCCGCATGACAGCTATCTTATAAATCTTGGACATCCTGAACAAGAAGGTCTGACAAAATCAAGAAACTCCTTTATTGAAGAAATGGAACGGGTTGAAATGCTTGGACTTACTCTTTTAAACTTTCATCCCGGCAGCTCGCTTGGAAAAATTTCTGACAAAGAGTGTCTGAAAAAAATTGCGGAATCCATAAACATCGCACTTGAAAAAACAAAAAAAGTAAAAGCTGTTATTGAAAACACAGCGGGGCAGGGGAATAATGTTGGCTGGCGTTTTGAGCATCTTGCTGAAATTATAGAGCAAATCGGAGATAAATCGCGAGTCGGAGTCTGCATTGATACCTGCCACTCGTTTGCTGCAGGATATGATTTGCAGACAATTGAGGCGGCTGAAAAAACATTTAAAGAGTTTGATTTGGTTGTCGGGATAAAATACCTTTCATCAATGCATTTAAACGATTCCAAAAAAGGATTAGGAAGCAGGGTTGACAGACATGATTCTCTGGGGCGTGGAGTTCTTGGAATGGAAGTCTTTAAATTTATTATGAATAGTGACTGGTTTAATAATATTCCGCTGATACTTGAAACCCCGCAGCCAGAGCTTTGGGCTGAAGAAATAAAAATTTTGCAATCGCTTGAAAATTACCCCGGCAGGTAATAAGAATTTATCTTGAGAAATTACAGATCCCTTTTTTTCTAAGAGGACAACCTTCACAGATTGGCTTTTTTCTGCAGTGTTGTTTTGCGTGCATAACAATCTGGGCGTGAAAGTCCTTGTAAATAGAGAGTTTTCCTTCAAAATCATCTTTAATGACATTCTCAAAAAGAGCTCTTATTTTTTCGTAGTCTGAGTGTTGACCAAGGCCAATCCTTTCAGCAAGTCTTTTGGTGTAGGCATCAACAACAAAAAACGGCAAATCAAACGCATAACACAAAATCGAATCAGCTGTTTCGCGGCCTATTCCTTTTTGAGAAAGGAGCATGTTTCTAAATGTTTCAGGCTCAATATTGAGGAAATTCTTTCCATTCCAGCCTAAACCCCGAAGAAATATCAAAAGATTTTTGAGTCTTCCAGCTTTTTGTTTATAAAATCCTGATGGCCGAATTGCTTCCTCAAGTTCTTCAAGAGGCATTTCTATCAGAACTTCAAGTTTCATCTCAGCTTTTTGATGGATATTTACAATTGCCCGTTCAACATTTGTCCAGTTTGTATTCTGCGTTAAGAGTGCCCCGACAACAATTTCAAGAAGCGTTTCACCAGGCCACCAATTCTGAAAATCATATTCAGCTAGAAGCTCATTGTAGATAAGTGGAAGAATTTGATCGGTTTTCATCGCATCACCAAACTATAGAGCAACCGCAGCCACTGTCCGATTTTTTCGGTTTTGATGCTGGCAAATCACTGTCAGATTGAGGCAAATCTGAATCAATTTGAGCATCGTTCTCGGTCATATCTAAATCTGCTGCACTGTCGGAATCTGTTGCATTATCCAAGTCAGCTATAATCTCATCATCTTCAATAATCCCTGAATCAGTCGTAATATCTGAATCTGTTATAATGTCGGAATCTGATGGTGTTTCGTCATACTTATAATCATTAGCAGATAAAACGCCGCCAGTTGTTGTCTCTATCCATTCTTTGAAAGAAGAAATTCTTGTGTAAACACCATATTTGCCGGCTTCTCCGCAGGTCTCATTGCCCCAGCTTACAGCTCCGGTAAGATATTGTCTCACATTTTCAGCATCTCTGGCAACAACAAGCGGGCCGCCGGAATCGCCAGTGCAGGAATCTTTGCCAGTTGCTCCGGCGCAGATATTGAAATCGTAAATATTAAGTTCTACCTTTGTTCCATCCTCAGTTTCAATAACTCTTGACATAGCTTCATCGCAAATTTTGTTGTCAATAATTGGAATCATTACTTCGCGCAAAACATCAGA
>CAZISX010000065.1:0-1350 GCA_964542005.1 uncultured Spirochaetales bacterium | reverse complement strand
TGCAAGATTTGTCTCAGGAAGAATCTCAATAGGCATGTATGTGGTTCCATTTTTGAGTTTTATAAGGGCAATATCGTTTTGAGGAAAATTAAAATCAGGATGCTCGTAAATATCTTCAACATAAATAACCTGAGCTTTATCAAAATCATTCTTTATAGAATGTATTCCCAGTCCAACACTAAAATCATATTTTGTCAGGCCGTATGTGCAGTGAGCCGCAGTCAAAACCCAATTTTTGTGAATTATAGCACCGCCGCAAAATCTTTCATTACCCTGAATACCGCCAAGTAAAGCTGCCATAAAAGTATATTTACCTTTTGGAGCCTCAGAACCCCCAACAATTCTAACACTTTTTTTTGTTGAAATTTTCTTTTCTGAGTCATACGATGCAGCACTGCAAAAAACACAAAGAATGCACATCAATACTAAAAAACTAACTTTTTTCATAAAATCCTCCAAGATGTTTACACAAAAAGAATAACAATAAAGTTGTTTTTGAAAAGAAAAATTTTTAGGAAAACGGTTGCAATTGGTTAATTCATTTTAAGAAGACCTTCAACAGAGATATCCTCGTCAAGTGTCTGCCAATGAATACCGATACCGCCTCCAATAAATCTCCAGCTATTACGATCGTTTTCGTCTGCGTCTCTTAGCACTGGGAAATAGTCAAGAGGCACTCCAATAATGCGGCCATCAACAAGCGTGACCACAAGCATATTGTTAGCAAACTCCAATGCGTTTGCAATACAGGAAAAATGTTTAGCTCTTGAAGAATTCATACCATCTCTCCTCAATTAATTGTTGATTTTGAAAAAGAATCTCTTTTATTTCGTTAAGCTCATGTGACTTAAATCCCCAGTTTGATGAAAGCTCAATTGGTTTGAGCCAAAACTTTGCATATTTTTCATCGGATTCAACATGGATATGGAAGGGTTCGGAGCCTTCATTGCTAAAAAAGAAAAATCGAAAATTTTTTATTTTAAAAATTGTAGGCATCTTAACTCCTCAAAGAAAACCGGATTGATTATATTTAGAGCTACAAACTTTGTCAAAAGAAATAACAAAGTAGTTTTGTAACATCCCAGCACATAAAAACTCACTATCTCAAAACCGACCATGATTCACAGGATTTGGTATGGACCAGGCATGCCTTGTCCCGTGTTGGATTTTTTTTGATTTGTAGGGGTTTTCGGCGGAAAACCTGTTTCGCAGAAATCTGTCTCTTTTGTAGCCCTCTCCCTGGAAAATACTAAACATTTTCAACAAGATAACCCGAAATCTTCTTTCTTCTCTTGCTAAATCCGATGCCAACAAGAACAATATTTCTGCCATCAGTCAGATATTTTTCGT
>CAZISX010000064.1:16135-20935 GCA_964542005.1 uncultured Spirochaetales bacterium | reverse complement strand
TCGTTCCGAAAACGGTTGCCCTTGGGACAGGAAACAATCTATTGAATCACTCAAACCTTATATTATTGAAGAGGCTTTTGAGGTTGTTGAAGCAATTGATTCAGGCGGGAAAGAGCTTGTTGATGAGCTGGGTGATTTACTGTTGCAGGTTGTTTTTGCAAGTCAGATAGCAAGTGAAGAGGGCAAATTCACATTTAAAGATGTGGCTGACGCTATTTCAGACAAGCTGATAAGAAGACATCCGCATGTTTTTGGAGACACTTTGGTAAAAGATGCTGATGAGGTTCTTGCAAACTGGAATCAGATAAAAAAAGAGAAAGAGGAGAAAAAATTTCTTCTTGACGGGATTCCTACCGCAATGCCTGCTATGCTTATTGCCGACAGGTATGCGTCAAGAGCTGCAACAATTGGTTTTGACTGGGAAAAATGGTCAGATGTTCTTCCAAAATTTGATGAAGAAATGGGCGAACTGATGGAAGCTATTGAGTCCGGAAACAAGGATGAAATTTTCCATGAGATGGGCGATGTTCTTTTTGTTACCGTAAATCTTGCTAGAAAACTTGGAATTAACAGCGAGGAAGCTTTAAAAGCATGTGCCGGAAGATTCAGGTCAAGATTTAACAAAATGGAGGAGATAAATTCAGAAATTGTCTCAAAAAAACTTTCTATTGAAGAGCTCGAAAAACTTTGGCAGGAAGCTAAGAAAAGGATTGCAGGTTGACCCCTTTTTTTACTACTTTTTTGATAGAAGACGGCAAAGCTGTCTGGATAGAAGAGCATCTTGCCAGGATTTTATACTTCAGCAGAAAAACAGGAATACCTGTTTATATTCACGATATATTACAAAGAGTTACAGAGATTTCAGAAAAATATTCAGAACCTCAAAGAGGCCGAATTATTCTCTTTTCTGACGGAACTTTTGAGGTTTCAGCCCATCATTTTCCAAAAAATCAAATCACTTCCGCAAGAATTATCAATATTCTGCCAAGAGGTGAAATTAAAATCTGGCCAACCCGAAATTTTGATAAAAAAGAGGATGAAGAACTGATTTTTTGTAATGAATCGAGCGGTTTTGTTTTAGAAGGAACTGTTACAAATGTTTTTGTTCTTATTGACAATACTTTTTACACACCACCAGCTGATGGATTTATTGTTGATGGAATTTGCCGGAAAAAATTCATAACAGCCCTGAATCTAAGAGGAATTTGTGTCAGAGAAGAATATTTTTCTCCTGAAATTCTATTTTCCGGGGAAGTTTTTCTCACAAATGCACTTAGAGGCATAATGCAGATAAAAATGGTTGTATAAAATTTATGATATAAAATCAAGTAGTTAAGTTCAAAAAACTTGATATCTATCTTGTTTGACTTAGTGTTTGCAATCTGCTATAATCGCCCGTTTTTTATAATGAGAATAAATAATGTTTAATATCGTACTTGTTGAACCGGAAATTCCACAAAACACTGGCAATATTGGCCGCTCTGTCATTTCGTGGTCTGGCACGCTTCATCTTGTTAAGCCGCTTGGCTTTTCACTTGATGACAAAAACCTTAAGAGAGCCGGACTTGATTACTGGAAAGAAATTGACCTGAAAATCTGGGAATCTTTTGATGAATTTCTTGATAGCGTTCCCCTCGATAAGCTTCATTTTTTTTCAACAAAAGGAAAAACCCGATACGATTTAAGGGAATATAAAACTGGTGATTATCTAATTTTCGGCCCGGAAACCAGAGGATTACCTGCTGATATTATTAAGAAATTCCAAGACAAAACCGCATTTCTTCCAATGAAAAATCTAACTGTAAGGAGTTTAAACCTCTCAAACTGTGCAGCTGTTATTTTGTTTGAAGCTGTTAGACAAAATAATTTTGGAGAATAAAATGTCATCGCTGCTCAAGATGTTTAAAATCAGAGAAGCTGAACAAACTCGTGTACTTATGCTTTTTTTCTATCAGTTTTTTACTGTTGCAGTTCTTGTGCAGGGAAGAATTATCAGAGACACCCTCTTTTTAAAAAGATTTGGCACATCAAGTCTGCCGCTTATGTACATCGGATTTGCGATAATTGTCCCTCTTTTGACATGGGTCTATACAAAAAAAAGCATTTATTTCAGGCTTGACACACTTATCCAAGGTGTTCTTTTCGCATCTTCTGTTTTTACAATTATCTTTATCATATTGATAAAACTGGGGTTTATCTACAGCTATCCCATGCTTTATATTTTTGTCGAGGTTATGGGTTCTTTTATAACATTTCAATTCTGGAGCTTTGCCAATGAACTTTTTGATTCAAGAGAGGCCAAAAGATCGCTGGGGTTTATAGGCATAGGCGGCGTTATTGCAAGTCTAGCTGCAGGGTTTGGAATCAAGAGTATTGTAGGCCTTATTAAGATAGAAAACATCCTTTTCCTCAATGTTTTCTATATGATACTCTCAATGATTATTGTTCAGAAAATGGGTCGCCGTTATGCCTCAAAACTTCAAAGAGGTGTTACCTTCAAAAATTCTTCCCGCTCAAAAATAAAAGAGGGAGAGCCTGTCCTGAAATCGCCCTATGTTCAGCAGATTGCATTTATCACAGCGTTCATTTTTATAATAGTTACAATTGTTGATTATCAGTTCAAAATAACAGCGGCAAAACATTTTAATGAAGAGCAGCTCGCAATATTTTTTGGATATGTTTATGCTATTTTTGGCGGTGTTTTCAGTTTTGCGTTCCAGTCCTTTCTCACAGGAAGGCTTCTGCGAATGGGGATTTTTCTGAGTTTATCAATACTTCCGGCTATGGTGACAGGGTTTTCTTTTGGCATCCTTGTTTTTCCGGCCGCAATTTTAATGTTTATAACGCTGGCAAGAGCTTCTGATTATTCATTCAGATATACAATAAATGATGCGGCTATGCAGCTTCTTTATATTCCGCTTCAACACCAGATAAGACGAAAAGCAAAGGCTATTGTTGACGGAATTATAAAGCCGCTTTTTACCGGTTTAGCCGGTCTTGCCATTTATTTTATTAAAATGGTCAAGGTTGAGATGATGCTTCTTTCTATTGTTGTTGTTGTTTTAGGCGCTCTCTGGCTTGTCGGCATCTATCTTATCAGACGACAGTATCTAACTGTTTTAATTGATAATATCAAGCGGAAAAAAATTGGTAATGATGATATAGAAATCAAGCAAAACATGGCGGAATCAATAGTTATAGAGGCAATAAATTCAAACAGCGACGATGAAATGCTTATGGCTCTTGATATGATTGAGCGGAATAAAATATACACTCTTGCAAAATATTTTGTGCCGCTTCTGGGAACTACAAACTCCAAGGTTAAAACTAAAATCTTAAAAGTTTTAAGACTTATGGAAAGCAGGATTTATACCTACGATATTTTAAAACTGATGCAGGATAAGGATGAATTTGTTGTTCAGGAAGCAATCCTGACCTATGGCTACACAATGATGGAAAAATCTGTTAAGTACACATCAACTTTCCTCAAATCGCCGGAACTTAGAATCCACTCTGCCGCAGTTACTTCGCTTATTAAATTTGGCGGAATTTCCGGAATTATGATTGCAGCTCCATACTTAAAAGAGCTTATAGAAAGTCCAAAAAAAGAAAAACGAACTGCGGCTGCTTTTGTTTTAGGCGAAATTGGTCAGAAAAACATGCAGCAGCAGATTTTTAAACTCTTAAATGACAAAGAACCTCTTGTAAAAAGAGAAGCTATAAAAGCAACAACCAAAATGGCTGGAACAGAGGTTGTTCCTACACTTTTTTATCTTCTTTTAGACCGTTTCGTAAGCCTTGATGCAGCAAAAGCTCTGGCATCATTTAATGAGGATGTTATTGCTCCGGCAGAAAGTATTCTCCTTAACAATATTGACAGTTTTGAGCTCAAATACAATGTTGCCAAAATGCTTGGAAACATCAGATCCCCCTTTGCTGTATCACTTCTTCTTGAGGCACTTGATTCAAAAAGTGAAGATTTACGAAGTGTTATACTCCAAAGCCTTAAAAGGATAACCAAAAAAAGCGATACAACTCACCTCAACATAAATCTTTTGCAGAGATACCTTTTCAAAGAATTTTACCTCTACTTTCAGCTTCTTTACTACAAACACACAATTGCAGAAAACATCAAAGTATCCTATCTTGATGAAGTTATTAAAGATAAGGAAAAATCGTGCTACTCAAGAATTTTCACAATTTTAGGACTAATGTATGGCAGCGAAGTTTTCGACACAATATATTTCAATGTAACCCAGAAAATTGTAAGCGGAGAGCAGAAATCAAATGCTATTGAAATTATTGAAAATATTGTAGATAAAGATATCAGAAAAATATTTATTCCGTTAATCGAAGCTGATGATGAAAAAGTTCTTTTACAGCTGGGCTTTGAAAGCTTTAAAATAGAAACCCTTAAATTCAAAGATATTATTGAGGAATTTATGATGGATGATAGCGAATGGGTTCGCTCTAATGTTCTTTTTCTAATTGCTGAACATAAATTACTCGACATGTCCGGCAGAATCAGGATGTTTCTGTACGACCCTTCACCTCTTGTCAGAGAAACCGCACTTCACGCATTTTACTCTTTGGGAATAAAGATACAAAATGACGATCTGGTCTTTCTAATGAATGACAAAAGCAAAAATGTTGTTGGATATGCCCATTTTGTTGTATCAAAACTAAATGAAAAACGGAGAAAAGCAGATGCTCACAACAGTTGAAAAAGTTCTGACCTTAAAAAATGTCTCACTTTTTAGTGAAATACCCGGCGAAGTACTTGCAGACATTGCGTTTCTT
>CAZISX010000064.1:15244-16125 GCA_964542005.1 uncultured Spirochaetales bacterium | reverse complement strand
AAATTCAACAGGTCAAAAAGGAACAATGACAACTGAACAACAAGCTTCTTATGATATGCTGAATAATATTATTAGTAACCCTAAAGATGCTAAATTTGTTGTTGTTGATGGAATTCTGGATGTTATTGCTGGCGGAAAAAAGATAAACGAACTCCAGAAAGGAGACTATTTTGGAGAAATGGCAATCATAGACTCTCAGGCAAGAAGTGCCTCGGTTCAGGCAATTAGCGATGTTGTGCTTCTAAGAATTGATAAAAACGATTTTTATGATATTTTGAGTCAGCGGGAAGAGGTTGCAATAGGAATTATAAAAGTGCTTTCTCAGCGACTTAGAGATTTGAACAAAAAACTGGTAGAAAAATCATAAGGAGGAATTATGTTTACCGAAAGAATTGCTGCAGAGCTTGAAATTCTCAAAAAAGGAATAATGGATTTATACAGCGAAGAGGAGCTTAAAGCCAAACTTGCAAAATCATACAGAACAGGCAAACCTCTAATTGTAAAAGCAGGATTTGACCCGACATCCGCAGACATTCACCTTGGCCACACCGTTTTAATGAATAAAATGAGACAGTTCCAGGAACTTGGCCACAAAGTTGTTTATGTTGTTGGCGATGCAACCGCAATGATTGGCGACCCGACAGGCAAATCAAAAACCAGAAAAATCCTTTCAAGAGAAGATATAATTGAAAACGCAAAAACCTATGCAGCTCAAGCAATGAAAGTTCTTGATCCTGAGAAAACCGAGCTGGTTTTCAACTCAAAATGGCTGTTTGAAATGTCATTCAAAGATATAATTGATTTAGCCTCAAAATACAATGTTGCGAGAATGCTTGAGCGCGATGATTTTCACAAACGTTTTACAGGAAATCAGCCGATTG
>CAZISX010000064.1:14797-15156 GCA_964542005.1 uncultured Spirochaetales bacterium | reverse complement strand
ATATTGAGCTTGGCGGAACAGACCAGATATTCAATCTTCTGGTTGGAAGAAAACTTCAGGCTGATTACGGCCAGGAATCTCAGGTTGTAATGACAGTTCCACTTCTTGTTGGACTGGATGGAACACAAAAGATGTCGAAATCACTGGGCAATTACATTGGTGTAACCGAACATCCAGACACAATGTTTGCAAAAGTTATGTCAATCTCTGATGATTTGATGTGGAATTACTACGAACTGCTCTCAGATAAAAGTGTGACAGAAATCAAAGATTTGAAAGAAGGAACCTCTAACGGAACAATCCATCCAAGAGACTGCAAAGTTGATCTCGCACTTCTGATAACAACCAGATTTCACGGC
>CAZISX010000064.1:14350-14645 GCA_964542005.1 uncultured Spirochaetales bacterium | reverse complement strand
GTAAACTCAACAAAAATCAGCGATGTCCACACTGTTATCACAATAAAAGAACCGTTTATTCTCAAAGCTGGCAAGAAAAAAATCGGTAAAATAGTCTTTATCTAAAAAATTCACTATCTTTTGTTGTCATCTCGGCTTTTTTGCGGTAATCGCGTTTTGTGCTGTCATCCCATATTTTTTTTGTCCATGTCTTTGAGTAATGATGTCTGAATTTACTTGATTATGAGCTTCTTTTCCTCTTTTGCCATCTCATCTTCAGGCATGTTTACATCACGGAGCGTTAGAACAACGCTGA
>CAZISX010000064.1:11237-14331 GCA_964542005.1 uncultured Spirochaetales bacterium | reverse complement strand
CGGGATTATCTTTTACAATAGGCATTGTTGAGCCGTAACCAGCTACAACTGTTATTCTTTTTTCATCAAAACCACCTTTTGAAAGCTCTTTTCTGGCCTCAAGCGCTCTCTCTGTTGAGAGTTCCCAGTTTGTGTATTTTCCAGTTCCAAATTTTAAAGCATCGGTATGTCCTTCTATGCCGACTGTCGCATCAAATTTTGCAATAATTCCCCCAACACCCTGAAGAATTTTCTTTCCATTGTCTGTTAATGTTGTGCTTCCAGTTGCAAAAACCGGCATCCCTTCCTGATCAACTATTTCTATTCTTATTTTATTGCTTGAGACTGATATAAGTATCTGATTTTTAAAGTCAAAGAGCTTTTCCTTAATACTTTCATCTAGTTTTTTTTCAAGTGATTTGCTTATTTCAGAGAGTTTGAATTTACTTCCTGCATCAGAAGATTCCTTTCCGGTAGGATCTTCTTTTTTAAGAGCAGCAGTTCCGCCATCCTCCATGAATGATTTTCCGCTTCTGTCAAATATAGAAAATTCTCTAAAATATTGAGCCAGCCCTTCTTTTGTTTTTGGGGTTGCAGATGCAAGAAGCCACATTAAAAGGAAAAAAGCCATCATAGCAGTAACAAAATCTGCATAAGCAACCTTCCATGAGCCACCATGATGACCTGCTGCACTTTTTTTGATTTTTTTGATAATTATTTTATTTTCTTTGTTATCAGACACTTTTATTTCCCTTTGAGGATTTTTTCGAGCTCAGAGAATGTGGGGCGGAGTGACTCTGGAATAGCTCTTCTGCCAAATTCAACGGCAATCTGCGGCGCTGAACTTGTCATGTATGAAACAATTGCAATCTTGATTACCTGATAGTAAGAAGCCTCTTCTTTAACCTGATTTTCAATTAATGCAGCAAAAGGACCTACAAATCCGTAACAGAGCAAAACGCCCATAAAAGTTCCAACAAGTGCGGCTCCAATGTGATGTCCCAAAATTTCGGGAGGCTCATTAAGCATACCCATTGTAACAACAATTCCCATAACTGCGGCAACAATACCAAGACCAGGAAGACCATCTGCCATTTTGTTAATCGCATGAGCAGGCTCTATCTCCTCCTCTTCACTTGATTCAATATCTATATCCATAAGATTTTCTATTTCGTGTGGCTGAATTTCGATTGAAAGCATAACTTTCATATTGTCACATATAAAACTGACAGCTCTTTCGTTATGAAGAATACTTTCGTATTTTTTAAATATTGCACTTTTTTCTGGAGATTCAACATCACCTTCAATCGCCAGAATACCCTCTTTTCTCATTTTCAGGAAAATTCCATAAAGAAGAGATAAAAGCTGAATATAATCATCTTTTGAATGACTTTTAAATTTAAAAGTTTTTTTCGCCCCTTTTATAACATTTTTCATAAGTTTTTTTGGCGATGAAATAATAAATGCTCCAATTGCAGCTCCGCCAATAACCATAACTTCTGCGGGCTGAAAAAGAACGCTCAGATTTCCGCCAGCAAATAAGTAACCGCCGATAACACATCCTATAACAACAAAAAATCCAATAATTGTAGTCATTTTTCTACCTTTTTAAACAGTTTCTTCCTCTTTCTCAAGCCATGAATTGAATCGCTTCTTCATCACAGTTATCTCAGCTCCACTTAAATTCCGAACCATTATAGCATTTGTCGCATTGTTGAAATAGATTAAAACAGGCCCTTTTACTTCTGTCATAAAATGCTTAAAACAATTTCTCATTTCAATTTTAACACCTGGAAAAATTGTTTCCAGAACCGCGATTTTGGATATTGGCTCTGTCAACTCTAAGCCTCCTGAAATATTAAACATTTCCTGCTTTTTACTATCAACATCCTGTTTCATTGCATCATATTCTGACTTAACCATGACAAATTGCTGAGGCTCGTTTTTTATCTGTTCCATCTCAGCCGAGATGTTTTCAAGCTCTTTTTCAAGTGCTGCAATTTCTGTTTTGAGGGTTAAATAACGGTCATATCTTAATGGGTCTTCGCCAGAAGCAATCGTAGTTGTAACCTCAACTTCATTTCCAAGAATTTTGCAGAAAACACCTCTGTTGGCAAACATTTTTCCACCATAAAGCTTTCCGTTTGGAGCAATAATTGACCCGTTGCAACGGATATTACAGTCTTTAATCATGGAATCAACAATAACATTTCCGCCAGCAATAATTTTCGCTTCAGCAATATATTTTGAGCTGATATTTACGCCTGCCTCAACAGTTGTTTCTGCCTGAGTGCTTGAAATTCCTTCTCTTACCGTGATTGAACCGCCTGCTTTTACGAGAAGTCCCGTCATACTGCCTCTAATTTCAACATCCTGTTCCGAGTGAACTTCAAACCCAGGAACAACATCCCGCCCTATCATAACAGAACCGACAAAAGAGACATTTCCTGTAGAAAAATCAACATCTTCAGGAACTGCAAAAACCTCACTGATGCTTATTGTGTCGTTTTTATAGGTAACAGCACCGTCTGTTTCTGCCATATAGACAGCACCATCCGCAGAAACCATCACCCCCTTGCCTTTTTTCAGTTTAGCATTTTTGACATTATCAACAACAATGGGTTTGCCTAAAACCGACATTCCGTTTCGACCTTTTTTGGCTTGATGAAACACTGCTATTGTTGAACCTTTTTTAACATTTTTTATGAGGTTGGTCTCTTTAAAATTCACATATCCGTCTAAATCTTCCGCAACGCCGTCCTGATTTCCAATATTTACAAACCACTCAACAAAAGCATCTTCTCCAAGTTCTGCCGGGACTCCATGCGCAACAGGAAATTTATCCTGAATAACAAATGAGTTGGATTTTGAAGAAACCCTTGTTTTCATGTACAGAATGTTTACCGCAGCTGAATCAACACCATAAACAACACCTTTGTCGGTTAGAGCGTTAAGCATTTCTTCGTTTGATATTTCCCTGTTTGAACAAATTGATATGTAAGTGTTTAATAAATCTGTGGAAATTTCAACTTCAAATTCAGGCATAATCTTAGTTTCAGTATCATTTACAACAAGATAACCATCTATTGCTGCAAAATTATTTTCCTGTTTTCTT
>CAZISX010000064.1:9717-11227 GCA_964542005.1 uncultured Spirochaetales bacterium | reverse complement strand
TCCAATAATAAATTCTGCATTTAAACTTTATTATTATTATTATTATTATTATTATAGGTATTTTGTCAAAGAAATTTTTAACCTATATATTATTCAAAAAAATGGTTCATTATCAAAAAAAACATTTCTAAAAATCATCTTTTCTACTGGATTTTCTGTGTTTGGAAGAATTGGATTTCCAAGTGGATCTTCTCCGTTTTCTGTTCTGATTGCAGCCATTATTTTTCCAATTACTGCTCCTTTTTTAAGCAAAGACATCTGTGTAGAATTCTGATTAAAATTAATTTTGTAAAATTTTTCATGCACAGGCTTTTTACTTTCCGCAACAGTTACAATAACATTTTTCTCTTTTCCTGCAGCAATAGAGGCTGCTGTAACAATGTTTTTCTTAATAATATAGTGCTCAACAACGCATTTTTTAACAAGAAAAGTGTAAATCTGTTGTGGCGTAACATCTCCTGTTCCTTCAATTTTCAGCACGATATCTTTTTCTTCTGTGCTGTAGAATCTAAAAACCGCCAAATCTTTTTTGAATGCAAAAAGCTGTTCCATAAAACCTCTCATTTTCTATAAATCCGAGGAATAATAACATTTTTAGATAAGGTTGTAAACTTTAGATTTAATTATTTTCTTATAAAAACAACATGTCTCTCAATATTTTGGTAGTCCTTGAGTATTTTGACAAATTCAAGCCCTGAATTTTTCTCTTTTAGAAATGAAGCTCCCTCATAACCCATCTCAATTATTAACAATCCGCCTTGATTAAGATGCTTTGGCGCTTCTTCTATTATTTTATCTGTAAGTTCAAATCCATTTTTGCCGCCAAAAAGAGCGTTTTCCGGTTCATAAGTCAGCGGCTTTTGGATTTCTTTCATATCTTTTTCGGAAAGATAGGGGGGGTTTGCTGTTATAAGATCATAGGTTTTTGAAATATTTGAAAAAAGATTTGACTCAACTGCTGTCACGGATGAAAATTTTTCTCCAAGAATATTTTTCGCATTAATTAAAGCAACACCCAGCGCATCTTTAGAAATATCTGAAAGAGTAAGTGTGCCGTCAAAAAATTTAAAAACCGAAATTCCTATGCAGCCTGAACCTGTACAAATATCGAGAATATCTGGCGATTTTATCTTCTGTCTTTGCATTTCATTTATTGCATATTCAACAAGAAGCTCTGTTTCAGGTCTTGGAACCAGAACTCTTTTATCAACAAAAAAAGAGTCTTCAAAAAATTCTTTTTTACCAAGAATATATGCGACTGGCTCTCCTTTTTTTCTCCGCTCAAGCAAGAATTTAAACAGCTCCATATCATCCTTTTTAAGAGAAATATTGCTCTCTAAATAAAGGTCAAATCTTGTGCATTCTAAAACATGCGCCAATATAAGTTCAGAATCAAGCCTTGGAGAATCAGATATGGATGCTAAATAATTTGCAGAATCAGAAAGAATTCCGGTTATTTTCAAGAAGACCTCAATAAAGCTGAATATATCGCCGGCCATAATATTGAATT
>CAZISX010000064.1:4535-9707 GCA_964542005.1 uncultured Spirochaetales bacterium | reverse complement strand
ATAATATAGTGAAAAAGTTGCACCGAAAATAGCAGGAAGAACGCCGGTTTTTCCATAATTTTTTTCTATTTCGGCTTCACTTTTCATCGAGTTCACCACATACATCCTAAAAGCATTTTTTTGATAAACCAGAAGATTGTGCACAAAAAAGGTGAGTGACGCAAATTCTTCTTTTGTGTGAACAGAAAGTGATGTTCCCAGCCCGACATATCCAGGAATAACAGCGTGCTCATTCAAAATTGCAAAAAATGAGCTTTGCTCACTTTTCCCTTTGACTGAAAATGATGTATCAACAAAATCACCAAGAGAAAAGAATGCGGTAACACCTCCATTAAAGCGAGGAAAAGTTACACTGTGAACCTCTTCTTCTGTTGTTTTTTTGTTTTTACCATACTTTTCCCAAATATTTTCAGCACCATAAGATTTTTCTTCTCCGCTTATAAAATATGAGTAGCCAAAATTTGCCCTGACAGTCATAAAATCCTTGGTGTAAGTAAGAAGGCTGTCAAGCTTTAAATATCTTGAATCATAAGCATTTCTGTCACCAACACAAATTGTAAGAGGAAATCCTGCCGACTCTTCCGGACATTTAACAAAAACAAAACCACTAACATTGGAGATATAATTATAGCCTGCCATTGTGCTGAAAAAAAGTTCATTGTCTTTCCGCAATCTTATACCAACATTTAAGGTATGGTATCTGGCAGGTTCTAGTCTTTGCTCAATATTATCAACAGATTTGAGGTATGGAGCATAGTCAGCGTAAGGCCCGGTCGGTTTTACTGAAAAATCAACATTCTGCTCCATGATTGAAGGCAGTTTTTCGGTATATTCGCCACTAAACCAGCTCTCAAACATGCTCGAAGGAATAAACATCAGCGAACCGCGGAGAGATTTTAGAGGATCTTCCAAATGACTTTCGTAAGCCATGTTGCCGGAAACAGTTGCTCTGAGTTCAGGAAGAATAAAGTATAAATCACTAAAAGAGATTGTCTCTTCGTAGGATGCTATAGTTTTGTTGTGCTCTATTGTTGATGCTTTTTCATAAGGATAGAGAAAAGAAGAGGTTTGTAAAAAAGAAAGATTAATATGGTTGCCTATCAAAAAAGCGTTGTTTTTATCCCATTTTATTGCACTTCTCAATTGAGAAGAATCAACAATTCTATCATCGGTAGAAACATCTCTTGCTCGCATTGAATAAAACATTGAATATGCCGAAAGCTGACTGCTTTTTAGTTTTTTTGTTAAAGACAACTTTCCGCCCACCATTGTATCTGAATAATAATTCCCGGGCAGAGACACTGTAAGCAGCGGATCTTGCTCAGGATTACCTTCTACATCGTTCATGCGCTGATTGTAGAAAAAAAGCGATAATTCAGCAGAAGATGTGGTATCTGACCACAAAAGATTAGCATTACCCATCATCGGACTTGTGTTGCGGCCATAAAAAACATCTTTTTTTTCAAGTCTGTCGTTTTTATAATCAGAGTAGGTAAAGTGCGTTGAATAGTAAAGAGCATCACTCTGCCCCGATGTTCCAAGTGAAAGAATTCCGGCATTTGACGAATCAGCTGAAATAGAACTTGTTACAGAATATTCTTTGAACGGCTTTTTTGTAACAATATTTATAGCACCTGCAAAAGAGATAAACTGATGAAAAAGCGAACCTGTTGAGCGGATAATTTCAATCTTTTCAATCTCATCCACAGCAACAGGAATAATATTCAAAACTGGAAGATTTGTTGCAATATCAACAAAAGGAACACCATTAATATAAAGACCAATTGCAGGCATGATCTTCTTTCCGCCTGAAAAAGAGATATTTACAAGCTCTCTTGAAATATATGAGATATTTATTGAGCTTGTTATATAGTCAAGAAGAATAGGAAGTTTTTTAATACCAGTAGTTTTAATCTCGTTTTCAGAAACAGTTTCCATTATAAAATCAGGATTTTCAACTAAACTTTGAAATGAAATAAGCGAATCAGGTCTTCCTTCGCCTGAAATTGGCGGAGAAACTACAGCTTCTTCTGCAAAAACAAAATTAAAAACAACTAAGAATAAAACAAAATTAAAAAGCTTCATACCAACTAATAATTAAAAACCGAGTTGCCCACAAATTCGCGGAGTATTGAGTTGTAAGGAATAAAACTGTCATCCATTTCTTCAAAGAAAGAGAGAAACTTGTGAAGTCTCACTGCTTCTGTGTATTCCGGAGATGTTTGAGGAATAGCTTTAAGAAGTGGAGCTGCATATTTTTTGAGCACAGAAAATTCATAAAGGAGTGAGCTGTTAAACATAACATCCGCCCGTTCCTGATATGGGAAAATATTTTGAGCCTCACCTCTTCTGACGGAAGGCCAGCGGTCAATTGTGTCTATCGCGCTGTGACCTCTAAACTGATTGTCACGAACAATTCTTCTTAATATTCTGCAGTCAGTTGTAGGAATTCTATTGTGAGAATCAATATTTAACTGAGTTAAAGCACTTACATAAACCTTGAAAATATTCTGGGACGGAACATCTTTATAAAGATTAGGATTTAATCCGTGAATACCTTCAACAACAATAATTCCCTTTTCTGATATGCGGAGTTTTTCACCTGATGGTTCACTTTTGCCTATTTTAAAGTTATATCTAGGCAGCTCAACCTCGTGGCCAGCCATCAACATATTTAAGTGCTCATTAAAAAGCTTAACATTAATTGCTTCCAAAACCTCAAAATCGTTTTTGCCGTCAGCATCAAGCGGGGTTAAATCTCTATCTATAAAGTAATTGTCAAGCGAAATCATGTATGGCTTGAATCCATTAACTTTCAGCTGCATCGCAAGACGGTTTGCTGTAGTTGTTTTTCCGGAAGAGCTTGGCCCGGCTATTGAAACAATCTTTATAACCTGTTTTCTGCGGTGGATTTCGTCAGCAATTGTAGCAAGTTTTTTCTCATGAAGTGCTTCAGAAATAAGAATAACCTCGTTTGTCCGCCCCTCTTTTATAGCTCTATTGAGCTTACCGCAGGTATCAAGCTCTAAAATATCGAGCCAGCGGGTTGTTTCTGTAATTATGTTGAAAAATTTAGGACTTTCTTTAAAACTAGGAACTCTTGTTGAATCTTTTTCATCAGGAAGCATCAAAACAATACCTTTGTTGTAGTAAGTAAGTTTAAAAGAATCGCCAAGACGACCAGTTGAAGGAGCAAGATAACCGTAAAAATAGTCCATCGTGTCACCAAGAAAATAAACGCTTGATTTTTCCTGATCTCTGAATGAGAAAAGAAGGGCCTTATCTTCCATTCCAGCTTCCTTAAAAAGTTTTATAGCTTCTTCTGTCGGCATTTCTTTTCTTATAAATGGCTGATCTGACACTATTAAATCTCTCATTCTTTTTTCAAGCTCTTCAACCTCTTCTGCTCTAATCCAGTCTAAACCTTCAAAAAAGCAGTAATATCCATCACCTATAGTATATTCAATATGGAGAGTTGCGTGAGGAAACATATCTTTTGCAGCTTTTACAAGAACAAAAAACATACTGCGGATAAAAAATCTTTTTCCATCCTTCTCTTTAATTGTAAGAAAAGAAATCTCACCATCGCATTCAACCTCTTTGGAGAGCTCCAGTATTTTGTTGTTGTAAACAGCACCCAGAATTGGAGAAAGATAGTTTTTTGAATATTTTTTAGAAATTGCATCAAGAGTCATTTTTTTTGTAATCACTTCCTCTACAACAGTCCCATTCGGAAGATTAATCTTAAGAGTAAAATTAGAATCCATATTCTGCTCCTTTTGAATTGGTTAAACGGATAAAAAATTACACATTAGTTGCATTGAAGTCAATAAATAATATTGTAATCAAAAAAATATTGAAAAATGCTCTCTAAGCTGTTATTAATTCGGGCGACAGATGAGATTTGCGGTTTGTTATAATTAATAAGTGAACGGAGAGAAAAAATGGAAAAAAGAGCACACAATTTTTTTGCAGGCCCGGCAGCACTTCCTTTAGAAGTTTTACAGGAAGTTCAGGCAGAATTACTTAATTTTGCAGGAACTGGCGTAAGCGTTATGGAAATCAGCCACCGCTCAAAAGATTTTGAAAAAGTTATGAACGAGGCTGAAGAGGATTTACTCAAAATTCTCAATCTCAGCAAAGAAGAGTATGCAGTTGTATTTTTAGGCGGCGGCGCAACCCATCAGTTTATCATGCTTGCAATGAATTCACTCAACAAAGAAGATGTTGCAGACTATATTGTTACAGGTCAGTGGGCGGAAAGAGCTTGGGAAGAGGGCTCATTCTGGGGCGATGCAAAAATAGTTGCAACCTCCAAAAACGAACCAAAAGCGTTCAACAAACTTCCAGAAATCAAAACAGAAAACATGTCAGACAACGCAAAATATCTCCATTTCACATCAAACAACACAATTTATGGCACTCAGTTCTGGAGTTTTCCGACACCAAAACCGGGCGTTCCGCTGGTTTGTGATATGAGCAGCGATTTCCTGTCAAGAGATTTTGACGCGACAAAATTTGACATGATTTATGCAGGCGCACAGAAAAATGTAGGCCCTGCTGGCGTTGCTATCGCAGTTATAAAAAGAAGTTTTGCGGAAAAAGTTTTCACCAGAAAACTTCCGAAAACACTTGATTACAAAGTTCAAATCAAAAAAGGCTCGATGTTCAACACTCCTCCTTGCTTCAACATTTATGTAACTGGCAAAGTGTTCAAATGGATACTTAAGCAGGGCGGATTAAAAGCGATTGAAGCTGTAAACAGAAAGAAAGCTGAGATAATTTACGGCGCGATTGACGCACACGCAGATTTCTACAAAGGCTATGTTGTTGAAAAATCACACCGTTCATGGATGAATGTATGTTTCAACCTTCCAACTGAAGAACTTGAAGCAAAATTCGTTTCTGAAGCAAAGGCAAAAGGAATGCTCGGACTCAAAGGCTACAGAGATTTAGGCGGAATCAGAGCATCAACATACAACGCAGTTTCAGTTGAATCAGTTCAGTTACTTGCTGATTTTATGGAAGAATTTTACAAGGTGAACAAATAATTTTATTAATTTTTTTAGACAAAGGAGACAACAATGGCTGTTAATTTAAAAGGAAGACATTTCCTCACACTTAAGCATTTCACACCTGAAGAAATCAGATACATGCTTGACCTTTCACACA
>CAZISX010000064.1:0-4525 GCA_964542005.1 uncultured Spirochaetales bacterium | reverse complement strand
ACAACCTTAAAGCAAAAAAAAGAGCCGGCATAAAAGGCAACCTTCTTGAAGGCAAAAATATAGTTCTCCTTTTTGAAAAAGCCTCAACAAGAACCCGCTGCGCATTTGAAGTTGCAGCACTTGATGAAGGCGGCCATGTAACATTTCTTGGCTCAAACGATTCACAGATGGGCAAAAAAGAGTCAATCGAAGATACCGCAAAAGTTCTCGGCAGAATGTATGACGGAATCGAATTCCGCGGTTACAAACAGGAAACAGTTGAAGAACTCGCAAAACACGCTGGCGTGCCAGTTTGGAACGGACTTACCGATCTTTACCATCCGACACAGATTCTTGCAGATTTCCTCACAATTGAAGAGCATGTTGCAAAACCACTCAGCAAAGTAAAATTCGTTTACTGCGGTGACGCTAGAAACAACATGGGCAACAGCCTTATGATTGGTTCCGCAAAAATGGGAATGCACTTTGTAGCTTGCGCACCAAAAGAACTCTTCCCTGATGAGAAACTTGTTGCAGAAATGCAGGAAGTTGCAAAAGCAACAGGCGCGAAACTTGAGTTTATCGAAGATATCGCAACAGCAGTAAAAGATGCAGATGTAATCTACACTGATGTTTGGGTATCAATGGGTGAAGAGCACATGTTTGAAGAAAGAATCAAACAGCTTAAACCATACCAGGTAAACATGGATATGATTAATAAAACAGGCAACAAGGATGTTATTTTCCTTCACTGCCTCCCATCATTCCACGACCTCAAAACAAAAGTTGGCAACGAAGTTTTCGAGAAATACGGAATCAAAGAGATGGAATGTTCTGACGAAGTTTTCAGAAGCAGACACTCAAAAGTTTTCGATGAAGCAGAAAACAGACTCCACACCATCAAAGCTGTTATGTGCGCAACAATAGGCAAGTAATAGTAAATCTATTTTTATCTGGTTTGGTCTCTCTTAATTTTTCCTGATTTTACTAGACATTTCAAACACTACACTCAAAAATCTATGAGAAATCTACCACAGTTTATGTTTATAGAATTGATTTGACGGGCTGTTATTTAAGGATATAGCTTTCTCTTTCCGGACCTGTACCAATTCCCATAACTTTGCAGTCTGCCGATTTTTCGATAATATCAATGAATTTGAGGAGTGAAGCAGGAAGCTTATCAAACGATTTAAGCTCTTGTATTGATTCACTAAAAGATTCAATTTCGCTCATTTTTCCGATAACTTTGCTGTATGTCAGGGTTGAGCCAGGAACATAATCAATCTCTTTGCCGTCAAGCTCGTATTTCTCGATAAAAGGCATTTTCTTTGATTTTGTCCTGCCATAAAGATTAAGCATATCGCATTTTGTAAGAAAAAGCTCGTCAATGCCGTTTACTCTTGCTGCATAGCTGAGCTGAACTAAATCAAGCATCCCTGTTCTTCTGGAGCGGCCTGTCGATGCGCCATATTCGTTACCGAGAACTCTCATCGCAATTCCTACATCAAATAAATCTTCCGATGCAAGGAATTTGCCAGTATCAACACTTTTTTCCTTATCTTTGGTATGTGCAAGACCGCCCTCCTCCATGCAGTAAGCTTCACTTTTTGCTCCACCAAATTCAGAAATAAAAGGGCCAAAACCAACTCTTGACATTATAACTTTTACAACACCGATTGTTTTTCTGTGGTATTTAGGGTTCAAGTCGCCACCGGAATAAGCAGCACCGGCAAGAGTGCTTGAACTTGTAACAAAAGGAACAGTTCCTTTTGTAATATCGAGCATGAAAGACTGAGCACCTTCAAAAAGAACTCTTGCGCCGTTTCTGATTTTCTTATCAAGAAATAGTGTGTCGCACTGAATATAAGATTTTATGCCATTGAATCCATTGATAAAATCTGTCATCAAACTATCAAAATCACAGTCAAAGTTATATCTTTCTGCTGTAACCTTGAGGTTTGTTCTAATTCTTTCAAAAAAGTGTTCAGGAGCTTCAAGAATATCGCCAATTCTGATGTTGAGAAGTCTCTCCTCCTCTGTTCTCAGAGCTTTGTCAGCATAACACGGGCCAATTCCGTTTCCGGTTGTTCCTATTGTTTTCCCCGTCATTTTATCAATTATAATGTGGTGAGGCTGGATAACCGGAGCCTGATCCGAAATATGAAATCTGCCGTCAAGCTTTAAGCCAGTCAACTCGACCTCTTCAATTTCAGATTTGAGCTTTTCAACATTAATAACACAGCCGGAACCAATATAAAGAATTTTTTCGGGATAAAAAATTCCTGACGGAATCTGATGAAGAGCAAGCCTTATTCCATCTTTTACAATTGTGTGACCTGCATTCGCGCCACCGTTAAATCTGGCAATAATATCATACTTTTCAGCAAAAAGATCTATCACTTTTGCCTTGCCCTCATCTCCATATTGAAGGCCGATAAGCACATCGCTGTAACCTTTTGACATAATGAACCTCATATCGTTGATTTTTTACCCAAACTTTTAACTTAAATAAATAGCTAAGTCAAAGAAAAATTAATAAGGGAGAATTTTCCTGTGGGAAATATCGCAACTTCCGCCTGATCGAATAATTTTGAGAAAATCCGTTCCTGAAGTTTTGCGAGGCGGCTGGTGAGATTTTGAAGATTCCTGTATAGATTTGTTGTGAGTTGTGTCATGAGTTTCTCCAAAAAATTCAGGAAAATATAGTGAATTTAAGAGGTTTTCTGAAGTAGAGGTGTTTCGGCGGAAAACCTGTTTCTTTTTGTAGCGGCGGAACATGTTACGCCGACATTTTTTGGATTGATAGAATGGTGTGTAAGTGCCTGTTTTTGAGTTATCGGTAGGAATTATTCTATCAAAGACAAGCCGTCAATATATTTAAAATCCTTCAAATTATATGTGAAAATATGGATGTTGGAAATTATTGCAGTAGCAGCAATGATCGCATCTGGAATTTGAAGATTATGGCTTTTTGAATATTTTTCAATGAGTGTAACCGCTTTGATTGAGATTTCAGTATCAATATGAATTGTAAAAATACTTCTGAGATGCTTTTTGATGAAAGAAAGTTCTTTTTTATTCAAAGCTCCAAAATAGAGCTCCATCTCTGTGACAGAGCTTATTGCCAGATTATCAAATCCAATTTCTGTCAGTTTTTTCTGAGTCGCAGCATTCCCTTTAAAAAATTCAATAACAACATTGGTGTCTATCAGAATCATTTTCTTGACCATGCTTTTTCCCGGATTTCTTCAATTGAAATGTTTCGATCTTTCCAAATTCCGCATAATTCTGAAAAATTCACTTTTTTATCATGATTTTTTTCAATTTTATTCGAGTCAACAACTGATATAAAATCAAGGTGCTTAATAAAATTAAGAAAAAGTTCTTTTGAACTTTTGTTTTTTATTCTTATAACAACCTGCTCCATTCTTTTCTCCCTCAAAAAATTCACCCGATTATATCAGACAAATTTCTGAATGTCAAAGTTGACTGGGATTTGCAGGATTTTTTGATTTGCAGGGGTTTTCGGCGGAAAACCCCTTAATGGGTGAAGAAAATCACTCGGACACACAACGAAACCCGCGAGCGTTGCTCCGAAGATCTGGCTCGGACCAGCTCCGGTTAGATGCGCTAATGACCCACGAGCCGCCGCGCAAAACACGATAACTTTTTTCTGCTTCATTTTTCGGATTTTTCTCTGGTGATGATTGATAATAATTCTCATCATACCAATCTGCTACCCATTCCCAAACATTACCCAGCATGTCATACAAGCCATAAGAATTAGGTTTTTTAGTACCAACCTCATGAGTCTGACTATCACTGTTTGAGCTGTACCACGCGATAGAATCAAGGCAGGAGCTGTCATTACCGCAGTAATATATTGTATCTGTACCGCCTCGCGCTGCTTTTTCCCATTCTGCTTCGGTTGGAAGTCTTTTCCCTTTCCATTCACAGTAGGCTTTTGCCTGATTCCAGTCAACTCCATTTATCGGATGGTTGTCTTTATTGTTGTTGTAGGTGTAGTCGCTGCCAGCCTCAGGCATTGTGCACTTTCCTGCATCCACACACTGCTTAAATTCTCCCGCTGTCACCTCTTTCTTGTCTATTTTAAACTCATCAAGATAGACTTTGTGGCGCGGTTTTTCATCCGCTTGACATTGACTGTCGCCCTCAACACATCCCATCATAAATTCACCAGCCGGGATTGTTGCCATTGTGCCTTGATAATCTGAATAGTTATTATCAGCAGACTCTTCATTATCACCGCACCCAAGCACCACAACGGCCATAATTCCTGCCAAAACTGCAATTAAAACACTTTTTTTCATAATTATTACCTCCTAAAATATTGTTTAAAACCCCATCTTCTTCAATAAATCCGGCCTTTTCTTTAGTGCCACTTTCGCAAAAATCTTGAGCTCTCTCATTTTTTCCTGTTCCTTTGCCTTTTCTTGCACTTCCTCAGCCTTTTCTTCCAGATGCGCAGGCATTTCTAGCACTTCCTCAGACATTTTGTGCTGTTCCTCAGGCATTTTGTACAGAT
>CAZISX010000063.1:17904-21129 GCA_964542005.1 uncultured Spirochaetales bacterium | reverse complement strand
ATTGATTGGGTCAGTTTGAACCGAATTGTTCGGTCAGTTTGACTGAATTTTCCACCCAGCTGACCATTTCCGTTGTATCCCCAGCAATACAGTTTGTTATCGTCCAATTTTATTCCGCATGAATGATTTTCACCAATAGCAACATGTCCCCAGTTATCTTCTTCAGTACCAACCATTACCGGAACATTTTTACTGATAGCAGTGCCGTCTCCTAGCTGTCCCCAACTATTATCTCCCCAGCAATATAGCATTTTATCTGAATCAGTTATTGCGCAGGTATGTTTTTCTCCAGCAAAGACAGCTTCCCAGGCTAAGCCATTATCTAAAACTTTTGTCGGAAATGTTTTTCCCTCATAAGTGCCATCTCCCAGCTGCCCAAAATCGTTAAATCCCCAGCAATAAAGGGATTTATCTTCAAATTTAATGCCGCAAATATGATTTTTACCCAAAACAATATCATACCAGCTATCTAGCCCTATTTGAGTAGGAATGCTTAAATTAACATTAGTTCCATCTCCAAGCTCGCCATAAGTATTTTCTCCCCAGCAATATAATTTTTGATCATCAGATGCAATTGCGCAGGAATGGTTGCTCTTGGAGGAAAGCTTAGTCCATGATGTTTTATCTGTATTTATCGGAATTGGGTATCCTTTTTTTACATAGCTGCCATCGCCAAGCTGTCCATAACTATTTGAGCCCCAGCAATACACTTTATTATCCGATTTCTTAATTCCGCAAGCATGATAATATCCTGCACTTAAATCAAGCCATTCCTCATTTCCGACCTGAACAGGATTAACAACATCACACTCCTGGCTGCTAGCTTGACATTCTGAATTTATTCCAAGCTGTCCATGATAATTATTGCCCCAACAATAGAGTTTGCTGTCTGAAGCCTTAATTCCGCAAGTATGCAAATAACCGGCAGCAAGCTTTTCCCAAACATTAATTTCTTCTGATGTTCTTTGAACAACTTTTTTTACTTCAATTGATTCAGTTACCTTTATAGGTGTGGCACTATCTTCTTTTGTGCCGTTCCCCAATTGAGCTGTGTTATTCGACCCCCAGCAGTATAATTTATTGTCAGACATTTTTATTCCACAGTTATGATTACTTCCTGCGGTAATTTGACTCCATTTTTCGGAACACTGTTCAGGCTCTCTCCATTGACCACTTTCACAAAAACGCTCTTTAACTCCTGATTCATTTTCTCCACAAGAAACTGTTTCAACACTTTCATCAACACATATATCCTTATCTGCACAGTCCGACCACTCGCCCCATCTGTAGTTTGAGCAAACTTTAAACTGAACACCTCTGCCATTAAGTCCGCAGTTTTGTGTAGAAATATCATCATTTACACACTCATTTGCAACGCAGTTTAACAATTCTGCATGAAAACCATCATTGCATAAACAATAAGGGAGATTGTTTTCTGTTAGTTTGCAAATTCCATTCTGAGAACAATTAATACCATCGCAAGGAGTTGGAAACTTAATAGATAAAGATATTTCTTTAGACTCTGAAATATCAGAATTTGAGACAAACACTGTTAGCTTGGAAACATAGCTCCCGGACGATGAATACAAATTATTAACAGATATTTCACCATTGGATTCTTTGCAAAATCCTGTTGAGAGACATTTCTCTACTGTATTTGTGTAAATCTTGTTATTTCCAAAATCAATTTTTACACTATATCCAGCAATTTTAGGAGTATCAACATCTAAAACACGGAAACCAAAATCACAGTTCCCAGTAGTTGTGCAAACACTCTCATTTTTTATCAAAAAATAATCCAGCCTTGCATTTTCATAGCATGAAAACACAAAAAAAACAGTAAACATAACAACAAAAACAGACAACATCCTCATTTTTTCTCTCCTAAAATTACCTTCTATTTATAAAACTCTAGTGCCGAAAAAAACCATGCCTCGAGCTATACAGACACATCCGTACAATCGACCAGACAATCTTCTGGCTTATATCACAACACTGTAAAATCCATTTTCTACTCGCTCCTTTACTTCTTTTAGAAAATCTTCTTTGGTCGTTTCACTATCACCCCAAAAACTCTTGTAATAAAACCACCAAAGTTCAGCAACATCATCTTTTTCAATTGCTAAGAGTTCTATATATAATATAATTTCTTCTCTGGAAAACTCCTCATCCTCTTCAAGCATTTTTCTTTTTTCTGTAGGGAAACCATTAATTATGTAGTTATGGCTTTCACAATACTCAAGAATTAAAGTTTCCACATCCTCCTCAACCCATGAAAAATCGTCAATTTTTTCTTCTTCGATTTCGTTCCAGATTTTTGCACATTCCAGGATTTCTTTTTTTATTTCATCAACAGTCATTATAAAGCACTCCTCTTCTACTAATTTATTTTATATAACGCCAATCATCTTCCAATGGCTCATTCCAAACTTTGGAAATTCTTTCTCCACATAAATCCTCAGCTTTTTTAATAAAATAAAGCCAGGCAGGAGTAATTGTTGCATCTTTTTTTCTTGCAGAAACAAGCACTCTTCGATAAAAAGAGGGCATTCGCTCGGAAAATCCCTCAAGCAAATCAATTTTTTTCAAAGTTTTCAAAGGATTGGGAAGAGTTATCAGCTCACCTGAAATCAGCTCCCAATCACCTGCAGGTTTCTGAAAATTATTTTCTGACAAACTAATCTCGCTTTGCATCTGAGCATCAAATAAAGGATCATCTGTCCCTTTTAATATTATGCTCTGTTTAGAAATTTCAAGTGCTGGAAATCCAGCCGGAAGCACATAAAGTCTGCCCCAAACCTCGGCCGATTCAATCCTTATTGCATCTTTGCAATACTCTTCATGATTAGAAAAACCTTTTTTTAAGGTGCCGTAGGCAAAGAGGGTTATTCGGTTAGTCATGTAATATCCAATTTCTGAGTTCTAATAAATAAAATTCCAAATCACCACAATGTCATAAATTTTCAAAAATTAAAGTATGTAAAATTTTTTGATTATTCCACTTACTAACTTTTAGTATTTTCCGATAATCTAAATATTCACTAGCGAGGCTGTCAATATCGCTTTTCTGAGAAAAATCCCATCTGCAATACTCAAGCTTCCATCCATGCTCGACACCTCCATCAAAACGAATTTTCAATATTTTGTCATTAGATTTGATAACCCTTGTTCTAAAATGATCAAGATTTTCACTTAAATTAACCGCTGGAGCTATGCCGCACATTT
>CAZISX010000063.1:16172-17894 GCA_964542005.1 uncultured Spirochaetales bacterium | reverse complement strand
GGACCGGAATACACTCTCCTGTGGCGGGACTCCCGAAGATGCACGTGCATTTAAGGGAGGAAATTGCTACTGACCACATGATCATCGGGAGATGGGGGTCCCGATAGGACATGGCAGGGCATCTGCCCGCCTGTGTCTCACTCCTGTCGAGTGAGTGCGTCTCACTCCTGTCGAGTGAGAGTTCCGTCTTGTCGACATTGGCTATGCGGCAGAGCATCTGCGAAAAAAAACAGAAATTCCTTGAAGCTCATGAAACACGTGTGAAGGTTGTCGTATGTGGTCCATAGTAGCCTCCTCTCCTCAACTGGAGGCGCAACAAATGCGTCAAAAGAAACTGGCGTCAAGCATATTCTCTTTGATGCGGTCAATAGATGCTATGCCGCACATTTTATTTATAAGATTGAAGGCAAAATCTTTCTTATGTGTATCTGAAATCCAGTTTTTACAAATATCTGGTTTGTTTGCCTCCCTGCTGTAATCATTTCTTAATTTTCCTAACTCAATATTTACTGAGCAGATATCTGCACCACTATCCTGTAAATATAATAATATTTCTGCTAAAAGCATTGAACCTAAAGGAGAGTGCAAATATCGATCCGAGTAGGATATCAAAAGATTTTTATGACTAAGCACATTTTTTATGTCTGGCATTTTATCTTTCCATTCACCATATATTTTTTCTCCAAAATTACTTAAAAAGCATGAATTGGTTTGAAGGAAAACATCTGTCATCTTAATTTTGTTTGACATAGCAGGTTTTGGAATTTCTTCATTTTCAGTAAGTAAAGGAATTTCTGTTGTTATAAAAACATCTAACCCTGAAATTCCATAGTTTTTGTCAAAACAAGGAAGCGTTGTTCCAATAACAACACCCCAAACCGTTTCTTTATCTTGCATATTTTTAATGGAAATTATTGGCAAAAACGAAGAATTTGTTTCATATCTTTTTGTCTGCAAAAATTTTCCAAAAGATTTTATTTGTGCCTGTAAAAATGTTTCTTCAACAGGATTGTCCAAAGCGTTATAGCTTGAAGCAATAATTTCAACATCAACACCTTTTGCTGAAATATTTTTTAAAAACGATATAATAGGTGAATTTTCAATATCCCACTTGTGTGTTTCGCCTGAAATAATTAATTTTATTGATTTAATATTTTCTCTATAGGCAAACGACTCCAATGATTGAAGCAAAGATTCAGGAATCTTTTTTACAGGCATGTTTTGTAATTGTTCAGGCAATTCATTATCCCATTTTGTTTTAGATTCAATCCATTTTTTAAGAATATGTCTATTTAAATAATTTAAATGCCATTGACTTTCTCTATCCACTAAACATTGCTGACATGCTTTTTTACATGAGCAGGAATTGATAACAGTGTAGATTTTTGTTAGTAACTGTTCCATAAGACCAACAATTTGTGAACTATAACCTGCTCCGCCTTGAGCTGTGTCAAAAATAAAAACAGAATAAAACTGGCTTCCATCTATTTTATTTCGTCTTATCCCAATTTCAATTTCAGATGCTTCTATCCCCAATTCTGTTATAAAAGCATTTTTTAATGCTGTGCCAAAAGAACGCAAAAGAAACGGATTATTAGAATAATTTCCTCTTTCAAAATCTCTCAATCTTATCTCACAAATTTCTGTCTGAGTACGCCCACCAAACCAAACATTTCTTCTTAAACTAGCTGCCCCATCACAAAATTCATCTCTACCTCTATC
>CAZISX010000063.1:0-16162 GCA_964542005.1 uncultured Spirochaetales bacterium | reverse complement strand
CTCTTTCTCCTTCTCTCTCTCCATCTATCTCTACCTCTATCTCTATCTCTTCTGTTACTTCCACGCAATCTTTTGTGATCTTGAAGAGGATTCACTGCTTGCTCTCCATTATTGTTATCTTTCTCAGGCACCGCTGCTCCGCAGCTAAGACACACAGCAAAGCCAGAGCCTAACCCATTTGAATAATGGAGAATTTCTGCATCATCTTTTCCTATGCGAAAATCATATATTGTATTGTCACTTTTTTTCCAACCGCTCATGCCAAGTAAAATTGGATCAGTTTTATTTGTAAATTTGTTTTTATCTATTGTTCTTGATGGATTATCATATATAGAAACCGCAAAACCAGCCGGCTCAATCAATTCATATTCATCATTTGCAAATTTTTCACAAATCGGACACGGTTTTTCATAGGTTTCAGAACTAACAGTATATTCATGTCCACAGGATTTACATTTTCTAATTTTTTCAATTGAAGTTTCGTTAAATGTTGAATTCAAAATTATTCCAGATGATTTATATGACCAGCCATCAATAATAACGCTATTCCCTGGTGAATACTCACTCAAGGCTTTTGTTATATGATTTGTTGGAACATCTTCAGTTCCTTTGTATGCATTATCTTCATGCCTATCGTTTTTGTCATTTTGATGTCTTAAATCATCTTTTGTGATATTATTAAATTCTACTACACCTACGGGCATGCCAGCTCCGGGCAGAAAAGTCTGCTCAACTAAAAATTTAAGCAAATTAGTATTCCTAATACGGGACAACTCTTTTTCTAATGCTCTTTTCTTTAGAGAACCCTCTTCCGAATTTTTTATGTTTTCTTCAAAGTTTCTAATTTTTGCACAAAGCTCTTTTCTTATTCTCTCAAGCATAATAATTGTGCTATCTTTAAAGTTAAAGAATGATATGTTTTTAAAATCAGTGTTTTCAATTATTGTGTTGACAGCTTCTTCATGAATATTTGTTTTATCAGGATTTGTAAGCCATTGAAAAAAAGAGTCAGACAGCGAGCCCTGTCCCTCTGGTTCAAAAAATGAAGTAACTTTTTCATTAACATTCATTCCTTCTAATTCTCTAATAAATTTTCCAAAAAGAATAGAATTCACATGCCTTTGAATAATTTGTCTGCTATTAAAATTAATTGCAGATGTCATGGTGTTATGAGTTAGCGCCCATTTAGGATTTGACATAACATTTTCACCAATTGGAGTAGCTGCACAAATAGTGTAGGCAACTGATCTTGACTCTTTTCTTCTTCCTGCTCGACCAGCTCTTTGAAGATAGTTGGCTGGTTTTGGTGGAACAGTATTCATCAAAACACCTGAAATTCCCCCAATATCAACCCCCATTTCCATTGTAGTTGAGCAGCTTAAGACATTGATTTCATTATTTTCAAATTTTTCTTCATATTCCCTAAGTTTTTTATCTTTTTGTTGTGCAGAATGTTCTGCTGCAAGAAAAATTGGGATTTTTAGATAAATTTTTTCATGAATGTCGGTCCAAAAACCAGCTTGTTTTAAAAAGCTCCACTCTTTTTCAATCCAATTAAGAATAGTTTTATCATCAACTGATTGTCCCACTGCATCCATCCGCTTTGGATAAGGAAAAAATGGAATTATTATATTATGATTGTTTTTTATCTTAAACCGATCAAAATTATCTTGAGAGAGTTTTCCTTTTAACCACGGAGAATAGCCTCGAAAAGTTGTATCGAGAAATACATTTGTGATCGGACATATACTGCCAGCTGAAGCTACTTCAAACGAAATGGAATTGCTTAAATTCATTTGAAAACCATTTTGATTATCTCCAACCATAACGCCAGTAGCAATTAGAGCTCGCCATGCTTCTAAAAGAATTATATTAATATTATCCTCTTTAGTATCGTCTATTTCAGACCATCCAAATCCCGCACAAAGCAGGGCTACAATTCGACTTTGTTTAGAATGATTTCTGTTACATGACGGCCATTTTTTAGCATTTCCCAAAGTAGTTTCTGATGAATATAATCTCTTGCGTCCACCAAGTTTCATTATTAATAGAGAGAATAATTCATCTGGCACATAAAAATTTCTACCTGCCCTAACTACATAGTCAATACAAATCTTTAAAAAATCCCGCCACTCATTATCTGTAAAATTATTTGTTAAAACCTCTGGACAACTACGGTTTTCTATTTGAGGATACACGATTTTTATGAAACCCATATTTTCCGGGGAATTACCGCTTTTTGGTCTATAGCAAAACTGGTCAAAAAGTAGTGCATTAATATAATCATTAGTTTCGATTTGTGCAACTCTTTTGATGTGTGATATTAACTTATTTATTTCACCATCATTAGCTAAATTTTTTGCCAAATCACCCCATGCAACACGCACAGGTTTGGGATGATTGTTTTCTGCGTTTAGTTCATCTTCCAAATTTTTAATTATGTTTGCATAAATTGGACTGTTAAATGATTTAAGTCCTTTTAACTGCTCATCTTTTTCCCTCCTCTGGCTTTCTGACAATATTATTTGATTCTCAATTCTTTTCTTTGCAAGAAAATGAAAGACATTTGATCTAATCCAATGTCTCTCAACATCATTGTTTAATAGCGCTGCTGAGCGTGCTGTTCCCTGTCTGCTGTCAGTAAAAGCAATAAGTTTTTTTCCTAAAAATACGGTGTTTATTGTTTGTGTGTCTGATTCTGGCATTTCTTCCAATAATATAGGAACAATTTGCCGTGATAAGAAATTAGACGACATTGAATAATGATAGGTTTTATTTATACTTTCTGTGCATTCCGGGCATCTTAAAGAATATTGTGGGATCTCCACAAGCTCAGTTCCATTTATTTCAATTTTACCATCTTCAAGAATTTTAACTGGAACCAATCTGGTTATATCTCCCGATAGAGTTTTCCAGTAAGCAATGATTATTTCAGAACTGTTATTACTTCCAGGATTACTCTCTTCTTCATTATTATCATCATCAATAAATTCAAAATTATCCTCAGCCTCATTTATTCTCATTGTAACAAATTCATTTTCTGACTTTCCAGATAAGAAAAGTTGCCCGCAAGTATTGCAGGAGACAACTTCTAACATAGGAAATCCGCATTCAGGGCATTGAGAATTCCAGTTTGTACTTAGTGTAAAGGGGAAATTTGCATTTTTTCTATATTCATCGCCTTTACATTCTTTGTTGACGCATCCAAATAACCCTGGCAATGATCTTTGAAAATAATGTCCCCTCAGAGGCAACAATGCTTCACCTGACTCTGACCATGTTTCGCCAAGAAGTTGTATCAATTCCAAATGTTCTCTTTTGTCTTTTATATTAAAAAATGCTCCTATCTCTTCCAGCGAAAGAATATTTTTCTCAAGCATCTCATTTCTTAATCTTTGAATCTGATAACTTTCTATTTGCTCCTTTGAAGGACAGCTCTTTAGTTCTGTAAGCGATTTTATGTTTTTATTCGGAATTGGTTCTTTTTCTTTAACTCTTTTTCCTCCAATTACTTTAATATCGTTTATTGGTTTATTTGTTAGTCCACTTAAAAACTCACAAAGTTTTTCTTCCGCGTTTTCTCCGCCAATTGTTGCAGATGTCGCTACAAATCTAATTTCATTAATATTAACTTCAAAAGCATCAACAATTCTTCTTATTAATAAGGCCATTTCCGTTGCTGTTGACCCTGAAAAAGTATGTGCCTCATCAAGGATAATCCATCTTAGCATTCCTTTGGATTTGTCTATTATTGACTGATCCTTTTTTCGAACCATCATATATTCAAGCATTGTTGGATTGGTAAAAAGAATTTGAGGCGGATTATTTCTCATTTTTATACGGGATATAATTTCAGGAAAATTATCTTCATCTTGTTGTCTGTTGGAATCTTCTTTCATTTTTCCATTATATTGAGCAAATCTTAAATTTCGGTTGTTGTCATGTTTATTTATTGAAGAAATCCAGTTTTTCATTCTTTTTCGCTGGCTTCCCATAAGAGCATTTAAAGGATAGAGAAATAATGCCTGAACACCATTATCAATATTTTGAGCATAAACATCTTGCAATACAGGAAGCATAAAACATTCTGTTTTTCCTGAGCCTGTTCCACTTGTAACAACAATTGATTTTTTCTCATTTAGTAATGATTCCCAGCTTTTCAATTGATGCAAGTATGGTTTCATTTCTTTTTTAAAGGAGTATTCTCCTGCATTGTTAAGTGCTTGAATAAATTCAGTTGAAAACAAGTTGGTGCAATTCCCAAAATTTATATCACTGCTTTCCCAGGAAAAAGTTGATTGAAATACTGGCGTTGCAAAAAGCGGCTCTTTTTCTGTTAAAAGTGCTTTTAAGTATTTTTGCAAGGAAGGATTCCCCTTGCCCCACATTGAGCAAACAGCTTCTATTGTTCTGCGAGAAGCATTATCGTACAATTCTTTAAAATTCATTTTTTACTCCATATTTTCTGATGATTTTTATAACAAAATATTTGCATGTTGTTTCAAACCAATTAGGTGCTATCTGTGAAAGTAATCTAAGTCTTCGCTGAGCATAAGGATCTTCATAATAACCTTGCTTATGACCAGTAATTATTAAAGCTGCATCCAAAGAATAATAAAGCAATCTTTTTTGATGGGGCTTAATTGCTTGGTTTTTTGGCATAAGTTGTCTAAAATTCTGGTCGTCTATTATAGCATTCCACGCTCTAGGAAATCTTCTATTCCCCAATTCTCTTTGCAAATCATCAAGCCATTGATTGTCAAAAACGATATCTTTAAAGCAGAAGTCTGGATTTGAGATTAAACCTTTTAATAAATCTACAAAGCCTTTTATTTTAAAAAGATTTTCTATTGAAATCGAAAATCTTTTAAACATTTCATTAAAAAGGTAATAGTTTTCTCCACAGTCTTCGCTAATTTTTTTTAATTGTTCCTGCCATGTTTTAATAGGAATAACTTGCCAATTGATGGGCAGATGTTCTTCAAGTTGTTTCAATACAGATAGTGCCTCTCCTGCATTTGCATATTGAAATTGAAGAGCAAAGAAGAATTTAACAAGAAAAGAGTCATCTTTAGCAACAATTTTAAAAGGATCATATGCAGACAGCGGAATATTATTGTCATACATTATTTTCGCATACTTAGACAAACACTGCCATGTTAAATCAGTTGAGGGTGTTTCGTCAAATATTTTTCTAAAAGCGTCCAATCTTGTTGTTCCATCAGGAATGTTTGTGGCACGACAAAAATTATTATTCTCAAGATCATCTTTTTCTGTGTTTTCTTTGTAATAAAGTGAAGGATAAACAGAATATTCTGGATCCTTTCTGCTAAAAACAATCCAGCTTCCCGGGAAGATTTCATCTGGAATGAAATATTCTCCATCATTAAAATTTTCGATCTCTATAATTGAAATTTCTTCCTCAGCAACACCAAGCATCATGATAAACATTGGTATTTTTCTTTTTATTATTTGATTATTGGCATCAATTATAGAGAAGGATTGTTCTGAAATATTAGCATACATGCGATTGGCATTATATCTGGCAAGTACTAATCTTGCACAATTTTGTCCCATATTATCATTAATATCGATATGATAATCTCTTGCATCGCAGGCATCATTTTGAGTAAAAATAATTTGCCCTGCATCACTTATTTTCCACAATGGAGTTGAATTTCCATTCAAGTCTATTGTTTGAGACAAGTCTTTATTTGCAGCATCTTCAAGTGTTGCTCTATAGCTATCCCCGACAGTAATAATTCGATATCCATCGAGAGAGTTGAACGGTAGCGACGTGTTGTTCCTTAATCTCTTGCCTTCAGGAGAGCTGAAATATGCACCCTTAAAAGGAGCAACAACATCTACCGTTATACTTCCATGGTTTGTTAAAAAATTTATTCTTAAAATTGTTGCAGGCTCAACCTCATGCTTTTGTTCGATTCTCCATCTGTTCTCTTGCTCTGTTTCATTAATTTCAAATATTGAATCAGAATTTTCGAATCTCACACCTTCTGCATTGCTGATAGTTATTGTTCCTTCAGTTGCAGATATTGGTTCAGCATCAAATGTAATGTCTTTCATTATAAAACAGCGAAGATATTGTCCATCTTCAGTCATAAAAATAATACTGCCATTTTCCGGCCTTTCACTTGTAAATTCTTTCCAAATACTTTCTCCTGCATACCGCCATTTAATAGATGTTTCCTGAACATTTTTTAAATTACCCTCTTCATCAATTGATGCAAACTTTGGTAATGCGGGATATACAGGAATTGAAGATTTAACAATCCAAGACAAAGAAGCAATATCTCTAAAAATAATACTGTCTGAATTTGCCTTAGAAGAAGAAAATTTATATTTATCATTTTCAGGAGAAAGAACAAAACAATCTCCGGAAAATTGATAAAATTTAATATTCTTTTCATTAATATTCTTTTCATTAAAAAGTATTAAAGAGCTGTTATCGCATGCAATTTTCCATGTATCCGGCAGTCCAACAACGCCTTCTTCCGCAGATGTCCTTCTGCTTAGCATAAAAGTGAAAATTTCAGAATCTTTTTCAGAATCTTTCTTGCATAAAAAAGCAGAATTCAAATCAGGTGCATATTCTCCAGGTATGTGAATCACTTTTTCGTTATGATCTGCATTCATCAAACAGACAATATCAGATGAAAAATCCCATTGATGCAGTCCTTCATTTTTAGAATATAAATAAAAAGACCCGCCAAGATTTTTTAAATAGCGTGCAACTTCAACATCATTAAATAAAATGCAAACTTCTGAATTATCCATAATGCTATGCTGTTTTATAAAAGATTGTGAAAGTTCTTTTTCAAACTCGCCTTTATAAAATACCTTGTCACCAATAATTTGCCATTTAATTTTGAATGGCATTTGTGTGCTATGGCTCTCTGCTTTCACTTCTCTAAGTTTTCTGATTAAATCAGCTGCAATATTTTCTGAGAAAGGCAACATATCAGATCTATCATTCAATATTGCTAAAACTGTTTCACGGCATAATTTAACTATCTCGTATTGTCTAAATGTATTTGGCAAATATTTCATTGGTGTATCAGAATGATTATTCATTAATTTGTCAACAGTATAATCTTCTTCCCTGTAAATTTTTATTTTTCTAAGAAGGCTACTGAAAAATCTTGTAAAAGCATCATTGTCTACATTAAGGAATCTCTGTATAGGCAGTCCGCCCTGAAGAAGTAATGTTCTAAAATACTCAGTTCTATTATTTCTAATCCATTTTAGCTTTAATGAATTGCCTCCAGCTATTGCTGCAGTTTCAAATCTTCTTTGATATTTATCTTCTAAACCAATGGATTCTAAAATATCTCTCCAAGCATAGTGGCCACCAGAATAATTGCGCTGCCACCATTCAGCGATATAAAAAACAATTTCTTTCTGTGTATTTCGAAAATCATTTTTACTATCGTTTAAAACAACTTCTTCAAGAGATAAAAATTCATTATCTGAAACATCATATTTCCATAAAGGTCTGCCATCATGATGTGCCAATCCATGTCTTTTAAAAATTTGACTAACAACCATAAATACCTCCCTATCTCAAAAATTTTCCGATTTTTTCATTTGTAAACCAAATCCACTTTGCCAGAATTCTTGATAAAGCATTTGGTCTGCCCTGATAATTTTGAAGTGCTACAGCAAACTGAGAAATTGAAACAATAAAAGCAAGCAAAACACATAGAATTTTTCCGACAATACCTAATAAAAATGCATAAAATGCCGAGATAACTGTGATAATTATTGTAAGCAGAAATACGCCCCAAATTATTTTTCTGTGTCCGTATCTTAGCATCATCTTTCTTATTAAGAGGTTTTGCTCACCATTAATGCCCAATTTTCTGATTCCTCTTTCTGTTGTCAGGCAATCCCAAAGTTTTGTAACAATAATTAAAAAAGATAGCGTAATGACTAGAAAATTCATTATTTACAACCCCGAGCAAAGAATTGATTTATAAAAACATCTTTTTTATATTTTATGAAAAGCCACATCATTATAATATTGCAAAACAACAAATCAAGTATTTGTAACAATATTTTAATCACCTATAAAGAGGCAAAAACTCAACTGTTGCATCTGCATATTTATCTAATGTTCTATGCCACTTATCAATAATTTCACAAACTTCTTTGCATAAAGAAAGTGACTGTATTTTCCAGATATATTTTTTCTTTTCAAATCTCACTCGAATCCATCCTTGAAAAATTAGAGCACTCATAATTTCTTCTCTTGCTTTGCCTTCAAGACCCATCGGCTCCTTGTGCAGCGCATATTTTTCTTCTATATATTTTTTTGTTAGCTTGAAAATATCAGGGTTTGAGATGACAAAGTTTATGTGTTTTGTAGGAACCGGATAGATTTCTCCTGCCGGACTGAGCCAGTATGCTTCATAATCCATCTTAATCCTCCTCTCTGTCAATATAATCCTTAATAATTTCAAAGCATCTTTCTCTATCTTTTTTGTTTGCATAATAAATAAGGCTGGAAATAACTGTTTCGTGAGGTGAAAGTTTATGAAGTATATCCATCAGAACTTCTTTTGCATCATAATAGACTGCTGCTCTAAGTATTATTTCTGAATAGGCAATTTTTTGGTCAAATTGAAAGTCTTCAGATTTGCCGAGGGTTAAAAGGGTGTTTTCCAAAATCTCTTCAGGCAGCTCCGCGCCAGCTTCTATCAAAAGAGCAATAGTTGAAACATTTCCGCGATATATCTCTGTTTTTATTGAGCATTCTTTTATATCTGCACCATTTTTTATAAGTATTCCGGCTGTAGCCGGTTGTTTGTATCTGATCGCATATTTTAAAGCTGTGTTGCCTGAAAAATCTTTGTGATTTACATTTATTCCTGAATTTATTAAAAGCTCGGTAAGTTTTGCGTTGCCTTCTTTGGCTGCAGAAAAAAGCAGTGTCCAGCCTTCTTCGTTTTGAATTGTAAGATCCAGATTTTTAAGGAGATTTTTGAGTTTTTTCTGATGTCTTGAATTAACCATTGAAAAGAGTTTTTCTATTGTTTTGTTAAATTCTTGAGTCATAGAAGCCTCCTTTTATTAAGCGTGACTATCTCGGCCAAACATTTTTAAAAAAACTTCATGCATTATCAGCAAATTTGAATCCTGAAAAAACTGTTTGTCAATATCTACTATTATTCCTTTGTAAAATGAGATTTCATAAACTACCTTGTCCATAGTTTTCTCCATTAATTATTAATAATTATTACAAAAGTCTTCCTATATCAGGTTTTGCCCAAAATCCAAGATTAACACTTTTGTCAATTCTAAATTTTCCTTTTCCATAAAACCAGTATCTAAGGTTATCGTTAAGATTGAGACATGTATAAAGCCCAGTTTTTTCTGTAAATTCTTCTGCCCGTTTGATTAGTTCGTCAGTTTCTAAATTTTCTGGCACTTCTCTTCTTACATAAACTACTGGCAAATATCTCACAATAAGAAATGGTTTAAATGGGGACAATAGCTTAATCTTTTCGCTGATAAAAAGTTCTTCCTCTTCTCTGCACTTTTTACGGTCTTTTTCTGTGATTTCTAGTACTTCCATTATCTTTTCAATAAATTTTGGAATAATCGCACCTGATTCTGTTTCTCTAATTTTGCGAATGCCTTTTGACAGGTTTGTATAACCCATTTTTAGAGCCAGTTCTTTCTGAGATAAAGAAAGAGCCTCTCTTTTTGCCTTAATAAATTTTCCAAAAACCTGTTCTGATTGAAAATAGTTCATGATTTCCCCCTTTTAGCTGTTTTTATATCGCGCCCGCAAGCCAAGAGCTCAAATCAGCGCAAAGATATAATATCAAGTTGTTAAAAAATATCAAAAAAAATTCCTCCAAACAATAACTGTTTTCTATTATACTCAACACAATAGACAAATAGTGTCGGTGGGCAAAATATTTTTTTTGATTGGTAAAATTTGACACAAGGATAAGGAAAAAGTAGCATTTGCCAAAAACCGTAAATGGAGAATATAATGTTAATAAAAAGTTGTCGTCGCGATAGAAAATCAGAGAATCTTTGTCAAGACAGTTTGTTTAATGATGAAATTACAATGTTCCCGATTTTGATTGAAGCTAATTTAGTTGAAAAACTTGAGCTGAAAAATGATTACAACATAGAGTTTTATTCAAAAATAATTTGCGAAAGCTCGATAGAATATCTCTATGCTATTACTCTAAAAAAACAGGGAAAAACCATAATGATGGTTACTTCTGAAAAAAACAACTACTCTGATTTAACAAACGGCTCGCATTTCTTATGTCAGATTGAGCGATTTAGTCACTCCAATTACGGGGATTCAAATGATTATGCTAATCCTGAAATTTTTGCAGCCCAAGCTGCTGCAATTATAAAAAAGAAAGTTACAGAATTAGAAAATGAGGAAATAGTTTTTAAAAATGCCGTAAATCCTGGTTTAGACATTGGCCACCTTTGACATTCCCTTTTTCCTCTGATATAATCGGGCGATTTTTTTAAGGAGTCAAAAATGTTAAAAAAGTTGCCAATTGGTATTCAAGATTTTAAAAAACTGAGAGAAGAGAATTGTGTCTATGTTGATAAGACAGAGGTTATCCACAAGCTAATAACTGAAGGAAAATATTACTTTTTAAGTCGTCCGCGCAGATTCGGGAAATCATTAACAATTTCAACTCTAAACGAGATTTTTGAAGGGAATCAGGAACTTTTCAAAGGTCTTTTTATCTATGACAAAATCGAGTGGAAAAAGAGGCCGATAATCAGGGTTGATTTTACAACAAGCGGCTACCGCGAAATTGGACTTGATAATGCGATAAAAAGTATGCTTGCAAATAATGCGTCAAAATATGAAATTTCACTCACCAAAAAAGATAATAGAGGAATGTTTGGTGAATTAATTCAAGCTCTTGCAAATAAATTTGGTGAAAAAGTTGCTCTTTTAATTGACGAATACGACAAACCAATAATTGACAATCTGAGTGATTTTCCAAAAGCTGACGAACATAGAGAAATTCTGAAAGATTTTTACGGCATAATCAAGCCGATGGATCCCTATCTCCATTTTGTAATCCTGACTGGCGTAACAAAGTTTTCTAAAGTTGCGATTTTTTCAGATTTGAACAATTTAAACGACATAACAACACACGCTGATTATGGCAAAATAGTAGGACTTACAAAAGAGGAGATTGACGAAAATTTTAAGGAATATCTCGAGCTTGTATGCGAAAAAATGTCGCTGACAAAAAGCGAACTTGATGAAAAAATGAGATTTTGGTATAACGGTTATTCATGGAATTTTTCCGATTTTGTTTACAACCCTTTTTCAGTTTTGAAATTTTTTGACAGCTGTCAGTTTGAAAACTTCTGGTTTGCAACTGGAACACCGACTTTTCTGGTTAATTTTATCAGAGATAAAGGTCTAAATGCTAATGAAATTGAACAGCGAAAAGTTGACTCAATATTTTTTGACAAGTTTGATATTGAGCGGATTGATATAATTTCCCTAATGTTTCAGACAGGTTACCTGACAATTAAAGATAGAGATGAATTTGGCGATTTTACGCTTGATTATCCAAATAATGAAGTTAGAACTTCGTTTGAGAGGAATCTTCTCGAAAGCTATTCAAATTATGTTGATTCAGATTTAAAGCCGATTCTAAATTCTCTGCGGGATTCATTACTGAAAAACGACATCGAAACATTTGTTGACGCATTAAACGCACTTTTCGCCTCAATTCCGCATCAGATTTTCCTGGAAAAATTTGAGGCTTATTACCATTCAATCGTCTATCTCGCACTGAAACTTCTTGGCGTTTACATCGAGTGTGAAGTTTCAACCAGTAAAGGCCGGATTGACGCTGTAATCAAAACAAAAACCCATATTTTTGTTATTGAATTCAAGCTCACAAAAGCTATTGATGCTATTACTCAAATCAAGGAAAAAGGCTACCACGAAAAATATCTGACAGATGGCAGAAATATTGTTCTTGTCGGCATTGGATTTAGTAAAAGAAGAAAGAAAATTTCCGGCTATATTGTTGAAAATATTAACAAACATGAGAGCTTGTGAAAAAAACAAAGCAAAAAACTGCTCATATTTGTTGAGTATTCCAATAATTGCCGCACTGTTTTTAATCTCGTGCAAAGGCGATTTTACACAAATCAATGAAATGCGCATAATTGCACAACTATATTTTCAGGAGAACTTAATGATAGAAAACTTTCTCACAGTTTCAGAGCTTGTAAAAGAGATCAAAAACATTGTTGAGTCGCAGTTCGGGTTTGTTGTTATAAAAGGTGAAGTTTCAAATATCCACCACTCTTTTTCGGGACACACCTATTTTACACTTAAAGATAAGGAATCACAGATTAAGTGTGCGCTTTTCAAGTTTCAGAAAAAAGCGGTTGAAAAGGAGCTTGTTGAGGATCATGAATTTATTGTCTGGGGCAAGCTTTCTCTTTATGAGGCAAGGTCAGAACTTACGCTTGTTGTCAGCTTTTATATGCCATTTTGAGAAGGTGCTGAGGCTTTGAAACTCAAAATGCTTAAAGAGGCACTTCATAAAAAAGGGGTTTTTAATCAGGAACACAAAAAGGAGCTGCCTGAAATTTGCCAGCATATTGGAGTAGTTACCTCTGCCGGAGGTGCTGCGATTCATGATATAATCAGAGTTGGCCGCAACCGTTTCCCTTCTCTTAAAATCACTCTTTATCCTGCTCTTGTTCAGGGTGAAAAGGGCGAGGCAACAATTGTAAAAGGGATTGAGGAACTCTCAAAAATTAATGATATTGATGTAATAATTGTTGGCCGCGGCGGCGGTGCGAAAGAGGATTTAAGTGTTTTCAGCTCTGAAAAAGTTGCATTTGCGGTTATTCATTCGGAAAAGCCTGTTGTTGCTGCGGTCGGGCACGAGATTGATAAAACAATTATTGATCTGGCTGCCAGCTATTCTGTTTCTACGCCGTCGGCTGCGGCGGAGCTTGTGACTTCTGACTCTTTTCAGATAATTTCTCTGATTGAAAGAGATATTCAAACAATGAAGGAGCGGATAAAAGGTGCGATTCGCCACGCATCCTTAAGGCTCGATCATATTATGGCATCGCTTCAAAGCCCTGAACATCTAATAAGAGAAAGGCTTTACCGTGTTGAATCACTGATTGTTTCTGCGGAACAAAAGGTAAGGAGAAAAATCGAGAAATCGAAGGAAAAATTTTATGAAATCAACACAAAACTCGAAACTTTAAGCCCGCTTCGACCTCTTGAAAACGGCTATGCACTTATCCGTCAAAATTCCAAAATTGTTAAGAAAAAACAAATGTTTGCGGCTGATTTAGATTTTTCTGTCAGATTTATTGATGGTGAGATTGAGATTAAAGCTTAGAGATTAGGTTTCTGGTTTCTTTGAGCTGAACGCGCTGCCTTAATCTAGTTGGAGCACGCGGTTGTTGTGCTGAAATTCATTTCCAAAAAATCGCCTGGTTTTGTATAATATTCCATAATTATTGACTTATCAGCGGCATAAGTTGTATTCATTCTTCCCGAAAAGCCATTTATAAAATTAAAGTTTTTCCCAGTATAGACAATGCTTCCATTTGTGGTGAAATCTGTGTTGAATCTTTGATAGTATAAACGAGAGATTGTGTTTGTGTAATTTAATGTAAAAGCCACAACAATGTTGCCATTAGCTACATCTATTCCAACATTGGCTTGAGAATAAGAGGCATCATTTACAACAAGTTTTTCACTTCCAAAAGCTGTTAAATCTGTGCCATCCCATTTGTATCGCATCATTGCTGTTGCTTTTTTTGTTGCGCCATCAAGATATGCAACATAAAAATACCGGGTTGCAGCAGTACCGTCTTCTGTAGAAATACTGTACTGATTATATCCGCCACAAGCATTATTTCCTGTATAGGATTCAACAAGAATGTTTTTCATACTGGAGATATTGTTTTTATAAACTGCAAGATAAAGTCCTGAATTTGCTCCATTTCGTTCGCAATAAAGCATTCCAAAGTCGGTCGGAGTATTTGTTACAACAGGAAAAATATAGCTCTTTACTTTTGCTGCATCAGAAATAGTGCTTTCACCTGAAAGTATTGAGCTGTTTGCGCCGTCAATTCTTCTGATATGTATTTCATGTTTTCCCAAAGTTTTGCTGTACTCATACCAAGCTGCAGGGATTATTGAGGATGATGCTGTCTGTTTTGATATATTAGGCATAAACGCATAAGATCCTTCCTCAACATTTGAGAGATTTACTGCCGGTTTGCCTGTAATAGTATTTCCATTCATATCAAAAGGTCGGTAAAAAACATTATCACCATTAGCATAAACAACATGATATTTGCCGCCAAAATAGGTAATTGATGCGTATAATATCAATTTACCGCTTTCTACATCTGTCAACTGTTTCTCTGCAACAACTACCGTGCCGTCTTTGCTTACTTTTTTAAAGTAAAGATTGGTTAAGGTAACACTTCCTTTTGTATAAACTGATGCGATATTTGTGCCATCAAAAACAGAGTCCGCATAAGCGCCATAAGAGTCGTAACCGCTAGTGCCGCCTGCAATTTTTCCATTTGATTTATAAATTCCGCAGCCTGTTTCGCAGCCGTTCCAATTGTTGGTGTCAAGATTGAAATACCCATTTAAGCAGCTAGGAGCGCAAGTTCCGTTAACTGTACAGCCATTTGAGGTTGTATTAACATCCTGACAAGCCTTGTTACATGCGCCACAGTGAAGTTTTACTATGTAAGTTGTCTGATTTGCATTCATAAAAGGTTCATCTTTTTTGCCATCACAGTTGTTGTCATAGTTGTCACATAATTCTGCGCCAGAATCGTGTCTTGGGGTTGTGCATGTTCCCCATCCTCCATTTGAACATGTCTGATTTCCCTGACAGAAAGTTCCGCCGACTGTGCATATCTGACTACTTCCATCGGTGCAGTTACAGGTTAATCCGTCATCAGCAATGCCGTCGCAGTCGTTATCAATTCCGTCGCATTTTTCAACGCCATTATTTGATTTTGTACAAAAATATTCACAGCCAGGGTTGCCGTCAATATCATTCCAGCCTATCATACATTCATAAGCACAGGTTTGCATAACACAGCTTGCTATTGCTGTGTTTTTTTGATTTGCCGGAATTAATGCTTCGCAATTATTTCCACACTCTCCACAGTTTATAACTGCGTCAAAGTTTGCGCCTTCATCAAGCTGTCCGTCACAGTTATCATCTTTCCCATCACAGTTATCATCTGTTGGAGAAGCAAACTTGCACTCATATTCACAACCGTCTGTTCCGCCGTTTTTGTCATACCAGCCATCATGGCATGCGCCAATACCACAGGTTTTGTTCTCACATTTTGGAGATGCATGTTTTTCCTCTGACACAGTGCAGATATTATTGCATTCACCACAATTTTTATCATCAATAAATAAATCAAAGGTTTCATCTGTCTGGCCATTGCAGTCATCATCAAGGCCATTACACAATTCTGATGGAGAAGGAAGTGTTTGACCACCGCACACGCCCCATTTTCCGTCTTCTCCACAGGTTTTTGTTCCGGCTTTGCAAATGCCTAGACCTTCTGTCCCGGGTGCTCCTTCATAACAAGGCGCATTATCCCCTGCTTCACATTCAGGAACAACAGTGTCGATGTCAACGATTTCATCAATGTCTGAAACTGCGTCACCATCAGCTTCAATATCAGGCTCTATATCATGTGATTCATCTGATTCAGCGTCAGGCTCAACATCATTAACAATATCAGGATCTTGAAGCTGAACATCCTCATCAGGCGCTGACAAATCTTCGTCTGCTGCCGGATTGTCTGAGTCAGAAATTAAAGTGTCTTTGTCAGCGGATGGTGTGTCATTTGACTTTTTACTTTCACCGCCACATCCAACAACAAACAATGCCGAAACAACAGCAAACATAATAAAACAATTTTTCATAAAATGCCTCCTAAAAAAAGATTATGGGAAGTCTATAACACAAACAAAACAGAATTGCAAAAAAAGCATTAAAAACAATAACTTTTGATACAATAAGCGGATGGAAAAAAGGGGGATTTACAACAATAAACATGTCTCAAACATCTTTATCTAATTGGTCATCAGGAGGACAAAACA
>CAZISX010000062.1:6683-21426 GCA_964542005.1 uncultured Spirochaetales bacterium | reverse complement strand
AACCAACTCTTGTTTTCCCTTCTTCCAAACCATCATCCCTTCCTTCTCAAAAGATCCTGTAAAAGTGTTTACTTTTGAGATAATTTAAAGTAATATATAAATATATATCACCCTATAAGGCGGGAGTAAAACATTGACCAGCAAACAAATATTAATGAAAGTCCCAGCGGAAACCGCAAAGAAATTCAAAATTAATGCTGCTATTAACGGAATGACAATGACGGAATTATTCATTGAATTCATAGATACTCTCAAAACCCCTGAATTCCACAACACCCAAAAAGATAAACCAGCCAGGCAAACAGCCAGAAATCCTAAAAAAATTGTTGAGCCTGATTTTAAGCTTGTGGACGTTAAAAGCATCCAGGTAGATTTCATTGCAGCAAACCGAATTACAAAACCGATTAAAGATCTTGCAGAATCTATAGCAAAAATCGGCTTAATAAAACCTCTTTTGCTTTTACAAACAGGAGTAGAAAGCTATCTTTTACTTTCAGATGAATCTGAGTTTCTGGCTGTGAAAAGAGCCAATCAGCTTAACCCTGAAAAGTGTGAAATGGTTAACGCTATCGTTGTAATGGAAACAGCGTTGAATGAAGTTTTAAAGCAAAAAAACATACTGAATAAAATGTAATATATATTTATATACTACACCCCAAAAGCTTTTCTGATGGGAAATTCCGCCAGAAACTTTTTTCTTATGATTTCACGATCTGCAGCGTCACTTTCAATTCCCCATATTGTAACTGTTTTCCAGCCGCCACCGTTGTCTTTTTCTGTTATAAGCCTGGAATCATTTATTTCAGAAAACCAGTCACGCCCTTTTGTTACCTGACTCATTGTTGCAGGCTCTACAGGCTTAATCTGCACACCTTTTATTATATAGCTTACAATGGGATACCTGACAAAAGCTATTTCCTCATCTGTAAAAACTGATGTGTCAACCAGTTTTATAACTTTTTTAATGCTGTGACCTCTGCTTTGAAGACCCCTTACGATGTTTCTTTCAATAGAATGCCCTGCCGGATCAACATCTGATATGCAAAAAACAGTCAGCTCTTTTCCATTGCAAGCTTGAATCAAATCGTCAGAAAAATATTCCATTGAAATAACAGCAGGTTCCCCCTTTGTACAAATAAATGAAACCCCTTTTTCCTGAGCAAGCTTTCTGATAAAGATATAATGCCCAAGTTTTTCAGATGCAAGTATTATTTCCGGATAAAGCTTCCCAACGCCTCTATAAGGTTCGTTCACATCCATGAATTCAAAGTCTTTGTACCTGAAAAAATTCTCCTTTTCAATCATTTCCTGAAGCACGTCATAGTAAACATCAACGTCACCTGGCTCAAGAATGTTTGAATGGTATGCCAGAACAGCTTTTATACGGTACCAGAGCGACCGTATATTTCCATCACTGGGTTTCTCAATCCCCTTTTTGATCCAGCGAAACATCTGATAAATAATGTTTTTTATGACACGCCGCTTGTCTATTTCATTGACACCAAACATCCTGAAATAGCTCAACATCCGAGTCTTATCAAACTGTTTTATATCCCATTTTCTCTTGAAAGATTCAACTGCCGCATTATTCAAAACATCAATGTTAAAGAGTTCTCGCCATCCAAAATCAATCAGACCATATAAGCGGAACCGCTTGTCATCAGGATTTTCTGGTACCAGATGATGAAGACTTGTAATTCCGAAAAATTTCTTCAGTTTTCGAGCATACGTTACAGTGACCGGAATGTAAAACTGAATGCCAGATAATTCCAGTTCGCATTCGTCCTGAGTACCGCCCTTTGTAACAATTTCCGATTCAGGATATCGTTCAAACACCCCACGGATCATATCTACAGCAACAAGATAGAACCTGTGAACGCGTAGAAAATGTTCCTTAAACTCTCTTTCAAGAAAATTAAGATTTTCAGAGACTTGATAGTTCTGCTCGTTTTTCGTTACAGCGTAAACTTTACCGTTTTCAGCAAAGAAATAAGCAATCTCTTTTATTTTTAAAGCCTTACCCGTAACAGAAAGTAAGGTTTTTTCTCCAAAAAATAGCCTGTTGATAGACGTTTCTATATCAGAAATCATTTGAACCGTTTTTCGAATTCTTCAAGATAAGTGCTTGTGACGGCATTTAATACGGGTGTTTCGGCCCCATCAAACCATAAGTCACGAGCATTTGAAACTTTTAAACCTCTTATCCTGGTAAGATTCACAACGTAAAACTTGCTTGTTCTCATGAAATGAGGATGTTCTTTCAGTTTTTCCTCAACTTCTGAAAGCCCCAGATTGCTGAAGTAAACGTTCTTATCAGCCGTAACAAACATAATTTCGGTTCTTCCCTGGTCTGCTTTTGTGGTGATATAGCAGACATCTTTCAAATCAACAAAGTAAATAGCCATAGCCGGATCTGGAGGAGCCACAGGAAACTTTTTAATCGGTGGATCAAGATACAGAAGCCTTTCAAGAATTTGTTTCAGCAACTCACTATCTTCTCTTTTCATGTAAACAACTCCATTTTTCAATATACCGCCAGTGGGTCTAAAACGTTTCTTTTAGGCCCTACAGTAATCGTATTTTCATGCTTTGATACAATCTTCATTAGGCAAAATTTTCAACGCCTGTACGACCCGTTCAATAGCTCACGGTTTATTTAAAACAATTATCTTGGGTTTTGGAATTTCTATTACTACTTTCTCAAAAAAAGAGTCATCTAGTTCCAAGGCATCAGGATCTTGAGTGTCTATGTCTTCATCATTAATTTCCCTAATCTTTTTCATATCCGAGAAAAACGGTTTTTCCATAAAGCCTCCTTTCCTTTTCTAAAGACCCTGACATCATCTTCCCGATTACTCAATTGAAATGTGGAGACTCTTACCCAAACCCAGAGCTATTTTTTTTAGAAAACCAAGACTCGGATTATAACTTCCGCTTTCCAAACGGCTTATGTTGCTTTGTTTTGTTCCAATTTTTCTAGCTAACTCATTCTGAGTTATATTTTGTTCCGATCTTGCTTTAATTATCTGGCTAATTATTTGGTATTCAGGCTCAAGAAGTTTTACTTCTGCCTCAAACTCAGGATCTTTTAAAAGATCCTTCTTAACATCTTCCCAGGTTCTCATTTTAAAATCTCCTTTCATAATCAATTTTTCTGGATAAAGCCATTTCCAGTTCTATTTCAGGTGTTTTTTGAGTCTTTTTTAAAAAACCATGCAATAAAACAAAAGTTTTACCAATCGGCATGAAATATAATATTCGTGAAATATCGCTTCCCTGTTTTATTCTCAATTCCCAAAGCCCCTTATATTTTTCTCCCTTTATGACTTTAACATAGGGTTCCTTAAGTACGATTCCATGCTCCTTTAAGAGCTCAATTTCCCAATATGTTTTTGCCCTGAGTTTTAATGGCAATTCGCATAAAAACTCACAGACAGGTGATTCCCCATTCGCTTTTTCATAAAAGATAATTTGATTTCCCATAACCTTATTATATCATATGTGATATCCGTATATCAATTATAGAATCTCTTTTGTCCCTCACCGGTCAGTGTGTTATAATGTTTGTCTATGAGAGGTAACATAAATGAAACAAATCGCAGCAGGTTACATAAGGGTTTCCACCGAAGAACAGGTAGAAAGCAAACTTTCACTTCAAGCACAGGAAGAAAAAATAAAAGCTTATGCAAAACTCCATGACATCGAACTTCTAACAATCGAGACTGATAGCGCAATTAGCGGCAAAAAACTTGAACGCCCCGCATTGAAAACCATTCTCAATCTCATTGAATCCAACCAAATAAACGCCGTTATCGTCTCAAAACTGGACCGTCTTTCAAGAAGCGTCATGGACACTCTTCGTTTACTTGAATCATTCAAGAAATCAAAGATAGTCTTTCACTCTATTCAGGAAAAAATCGACACAAAAAGCGCAACCGGACGCTTTTTCCTCACCATTACAGCAGCATTCGCAGAAATGGAAAGAGGCTTAATCTCCGAACGCACCAGCGCAGCCCTCCAGGAAAAACGCCGCCAGGGCAAAAGAGCCGGTGAAATCCCCTACGGTTACGATCTCCAGAAAGACGGCGAAACCCTGAAACCCAACCCCATCGAACAAGAGGCAATCGCATTAATGCAGCGCCTCCGCAAGAAAGACCGCTCATTACGTTATATTGGAAATATCTTAACCAAAAGGGGATATAAAACAAAGAAAGGTGGTGAATGGAGGGCACAGACAATAAAAATGATACTGTTAGCTCAAAATAAAATGGTACGAAAACAAAACAAATAGTATTGATTAACTTTGAAAAAAGGAATACAATCTATTCTGTTTTAAGCCAAAAGGCAAAATCGCCCCCTGCAAGGGGCGATTTAAAAGAGTCTTTCATTTGACCGTTTTCCTTCAATAAGGTAAGGATACCTTATAACCCACCAAACGGTCAAGTTTAAGCCTCAAAATTTTGTATAGGAGGCATTTAATTGAATGACCATAGATGAATTTTTGTCGCATTTTAAAGATGTCCGTAAAACTTCGGGCGGTTGGCAAGCCTGTTGCCCTGCTCATGAGGACAAGAAAGCCAGCCTTTCAATAAGCGTAAAGGATGATAGAATACTCATTTATTGTCATGCTGGTTGCTCCGCTGAAGAAATTCTAAAAAAAATCGGATTGAAACCAAAAGACCTTTTCCTCGGCGAAAAGAAAAAAGCTCCCTCAAAAATGAATATCATAGAGACTTATGACTATACAGACGAAACTGGAAAACTTCTCTTTCAAACTGTTCGTCTGCATCCAAAAGACTTCAGGCAACGTCAGCCAGTTGGTGAAAACGCCTGGAAGTGGGATCTCAAAAACGTTCCTCTTGTTCCCTACAAACTACATGCAATTATAAAAGAACCTTCAATTTTTATCGTCGAAGGCGAAAAAGACGCTAACAACCTCTGGAAAATTGGCCTTCCCGCTACTTGTAACCCTATGGGTGCAGGCAAATGGAAAACCGAATGGACAAAATACTTTGAAGGAAAAGAAATATATATCATTCCAGACCTCGATGAACCAGGCCAAAAACACGCTCTTGATGTTGCTAAAAAGCTTCAAAAAAACGCTACAACAATTAAAATCATTGAGCTTCCAAAAGATCCAAAAACAAAAGATATTTCTGACTGGCTATCACAAGGTGGAAATAAAGAAGCACTCCTAAAGTTAGTGGCCATAACAAAAACATGGTCTTCACTTAAACAACCAACACAACCCCAAAATATTCTCAACACAACCTCTGCTTTCGACCTCATGAAAATGGAATTTCCAGAACCACGTTGGGCTGTTCCTGGTCTTATAAGCGAAGGATACGTAATTTTGGCGGGAAGGCCAAAAAGAGGCAAATCATGGTTTGCCCTTGACCTTGCGTTGGCAGTTGCTTCGGGTGGTTGTGCTTTGGGATCAATAAACGTTGAACAGGGAAAAGTCTTATATCTTGCACTGGAAGACAACTTAAGACGACTTCAAAACAGAATTAAATTGATTACAGATGAAGGCAAAGAGATACCAAAGGATTTACACTTGGTAACAGATATAAAACCACTTAGGGAAGGTGGTGCAGAAGTTATAAAAACTTGGCTTAAAACCAACTCTAACACTCGCCTATTAATTATCGACACTATTTCCCATCCAAAGGTTACCCCTCCCAAAACCAAAAGTGGTGATGCTTATCAAGAAGATTATCGTTTCGGAAGTTGGTTACAAAAAATTGCCCACGATCATAATATCTGTATCCTTGGCTTAATGCATACCAAGAAATCTGAAGCCGATTACGCCGTTGATAAAATCCTTGGTTCAACCGGTATCACAGCTCCAGCAGATGAAATCATGGTTATCGACTCAGCCACAAAGGGAAAGGCAAACGCAGTTTTACATGTCACAGGTCGTGATGTTCCAAACCAAGAACTAGCACTTCAGTTTGAAAATGGTCTTTGGTCTATTCTCGGTGAAGCAGAAGAATTCACAATGACAGATCAAAGAAAAACTGTAATAGATCTTCTTAGAACACGCGGTCCACTGTGGGCAAAAGAAATAGCAGAACAAACCAAATCAAGCTTTGGGGCAATTAGAAAGCTCTTATCTTCAATGAGAAAATCTGGTTTAGTAGTTCAAGAAGGCGGCGAAAGAAGCAAATATATTTTAACTAAATAATCAATAACGTTACCGAACGTTACCGGTAACGTCAAAATAGGGTAACGTTCCTAATCCGCATCACAAGCCACTCAAGATAATGTTTTTTTTTAACGTTACCAATGTGATCGATGTTATCTAAGTTCTTCCATTTAAAAAATCGGAACACTTTGCTAAAACCAGCTATAACTTACTAAGACCAGCTATAATAAAAGGATTTCACTGTATTTTAGTAGATCAGATTTTTTATGCTAAGAATTCAACGTTAATCAAAATAATTTCTTCTAGATAGGCATGAATTCAGGTAAATAGACATGAAGTCTATGTATAGGTAACGTTGGTAACGTTAGTAACATTGGTAACATTGGTAACATTGGTAACATAGTTAACTTAATAATAATATTCTTGTTTGTTATTACATTGATTAAGAGTATCTGTCAGATTTATAATAAACACTTCAAGAAGAGCAACCAAAGCTCTGTTGTCACAATACCTAGATTAGAACAGATTTTCTAATTTTCTTGTTTCGGAAAAATCACAACTTGTTTGAGAGTGCAACTATGATTTAAATGGCTGCTTACATAGATTCAAGGCATTGCCGGGATGTCACTTTGAGTAATTAAAAACTCAGATTTAACACTAAGATGTTTTTTTTCAGAAACAACCTGATTGTGATAATTTGCCATCCATAGGTATTTGTCCAGTACTTTTTGTATATTGCCAAATCTTTTGGCGTTATCAATTACAAGATACTTATGTTTTAAAAGAACATCGTCGTAATCGCTTGGGTTATCTAATTCCGTTGAATAAGCTTTCAAATAATCTACAAACAAGAGATCATCGTTAGAATCTTTCCTTAACAAGCTGTATACATATTCTTTGTCATCTTCAATGTCATGAATATCTGCTTTCAATGCAGGCGTATTTAAATATATATCAATGACAGAAGGGTCAATAATGATTCTTGGGTAGATTGCAATATCTCTCTCTTTTTCATATGCTGAAATGACTCCGGGACCATAAAACTGATCAGTTTTATGAAAAATTTCCCCCAAGGTCATAACACCACGAAGAATTATGTTTTTTTGGAGAAGTTCATTTTGAACATACATAATATTCATTAGCTCATGAAAAAGAATCCCAGGTGGGTGTCTAAGGTTGTTTTCGCTTAGTAAATTGACTGAGATAATCACAGTGTCAGAAAAATTCGTGTAACTCTTTTCAAAAAGTTCTTGCTCATAAAGGCTAACCCTTGATTTTTCTTTAAAAACAGACAATATAGCTCCAACTTCAGCAGCAGTTTTTGTTTCCACAATTTCCTTGAAACCCAGAATATCGTAGTAAACGATCAGGGAATTATTGTATTCTAAAGCCATAGCAACCTCCACCTAATTTAGTTCTTTACATGAAAAAACAAGCAATTTATCAGGAATGTAAAAGGATTTATAAACTTTTAAATAGGGCTTATAAATCCTTTTAAGATTGTTTAATTAGTTTTACCATTTTTTTCACCTTTTTTAGATAGACCTATTTGTTATATAAGTTTCTTTTTGTTTTTTTAATATTTTTCTAAGATATCTAATTTTTTTAGTATAATGAATTTCGAAAATGTTATAGGTTTTAGGACTGGAGAAAGGTAAGATGAGCGAATTTGCAGATCAAAAGGATAAATTGTTTTGCGAGATAGCATGTGATCTTAATTTTATCACTGCTGAACAGGTAACAAAAGCTCTGGAACAACAAATAGTTGATCGGGCCATCGGAGTAAATAATCCAATTGGTGAATATCTTCTTTCTGAAAAGTTTCTTGCAGTTGAGCAACTTGAAAAAATATTGAAGATTCAAGGGAAGCTGGAAAACACATCTTGTTCTTTGTCACCAACAGCACCTGGCAATTCGGAATTGGAAGGTGCAAACGATCTTTCGAAAAAAACTGTTGGAAAAGAGCATTCATCTGAGAACATTTGGATTTATATAAATCCTTTGATTTTTGGCTATAACTGTTATGCCGCAACTTTTAATTATTTTTATGCAGCAAACAATGTTTGGGCACAGACATTACTTTGTGTGTTTATAAACCTTCTTATTTTAGTGCATTATCCAACCATGTTAAGAAAAAGCTCTTCTCAAATCTCAAACAAAATATTGTACACTGGTGTTTTTTTGTTTGTTTTTTTTGGTTGTTTGATTGGTTTTTACTCTGGCAATCCTAATAAAAGTAGAATAGCAACATATTACAATAGCTTTCTGTCACCATCTTTTAACAAACTTTTAACTATACGTAATAATATTGATAAAATAAAACAAGAAGGCGATGATTCTTCTTTTTTGCAATTTTTAAAATACCAGCTTATTCCTCAAACATCAGATTTAATACTTGAAGCAGAAAAATTGGCTCCTCCTGATATTTGTAAAGACGTTCATGAGAATTATTCAAAAAATCTGAACAAATTTAAAACAGTTGCTGGAGATCTTATTAAGAGCATAGAGGATCAAAATGTAGAATCATTCCAAGCTTCGTTTGAGGAATTAATAAAAGTTATTTCATCCATTGATAATAATCTAATGAGTGTTCAAAAAATAGGGAAAGAGAATGGCTTGTTTTTTAACACATCTGCTACCAATATTCAGTCAGAAAAAGAAAAAAACAATGCCAATCAAAATAAAAAAACTTTGCCGAAAACACCAGAAATAAAAAAAAGTGAGCTAGAACAGATTCAGAAAAGTCTTGTTAAGCCACAACTCAATGAATCTGACTATGCAGTCATAGATTCTAAATCTTTAAGTGAGAATGAAAAACAAATTATTCATGCCCTTGTAAAAGCTTTAACCATTGCTGGGAAGGCATGTTCGCCTGCTTTTTCTTTCCAAGGAAAGAGCACAGAAGAAGGACGTGAGGTTTATACTATTCAAGGTGGCAGTATTGTTGATGATCATTTTGCAACTCATGCTTGGTATAAAATTGACACAAAAACAGGAGAGCTTTTTGAAGAAGATGTGGTGGAGTGTAAACTAGTTCCAACAGGGGTAAAACTTGATTTATTAATACGGGAAAAAGAAAAACAAGTTGAAAATTCAAATTCGAATCTTGAAGGTGATTCTGAGCCGGAAACATTTACCTTGGAGTTTATTAAAGACAATAGCCCAGTTTATGAATCTATTGGCAAAAACGTTCTTTTTCGCATTCCCAAAGGTATTCAATGTTCTCTTCTTGAAGTCGGCAAAGATTCTTTAAAGGTTCAATTTGAAGATGGGCAAATAGGCTGGGTAAACAAAACTGACCTCAAGATTTCTGGCAGCGACACTTCTTGTTCGGAAACGTTTCCCGATTCGTCTGATGATAACGTAACGAGTGTTCAAGAAGAAAGTGTTCAAAGACTACCTGTACAAAACGGCGTTTCTGAAGCAAATGAGTATCAATCATTTACTCCCGAAGAGTTGGCAATTGATCTTAAATCAATAGTTGGTCAAAAGGTGCAGGTCGATATTATTCATAGCATATTTGTTCCAGATTATATTACTCTTAGTACAAACTTATTTGATGTGGATATAAATAATATTCCTAGAGATCAAAAGATTTATGCCATCAAAAATTCCAAGAACAAAATAAGGGTGTTTGGTGAAATAGGCAAACTTGAACGTTTGCCCTTTGATCCAATAGGTGTAATTGCCCACAGAATTCAGTGGTAATAAAAAGTGCAATCTTATTTCTTACATGATATATAAAAAATTTTTAGGGCATTCCAGGAATCTGTTATTTTGATAATATTTTTTACATGTTGTGTAGTTGATTTCTTTTTGGAGGATATAAAATGAGTAGTGTAAAGCACGTTGCAGATGAACACTTAGAAAAAATAGCAGCAGCAACTGAAATTGCCAAAAAAGCAGGTGTTTTGTCTTATTGCGAATGGCACCATTATGTATTTGTTACTGGCAAAAGTGATTATGAAAATGCTTATAAAATTTCAAATAAGATGGTGACAGATAAAGATCCATTGGTTTGTGTTTTCAAATGGAATAGGAGAGAACTGACGAATTTAATAAAACAAATAGCGTCATTTTATGGTTTATGTCTTGGTTGTCAAGCAATGTTAAAAGAATAGGGTTGGGTAATGAACGAAAAAGAATCCGACAGGTTATTTGGGGAAATTGCAATTGATTTAGGTTTTGTTTCGTTGTCTGATGTGAATAAGGCATTAGAAGAACAAAAGGTGGAAGAAGCAATTGGTGTACGGAAACCAATAGGTGCTTATCTTTTTATCATCGGAAAAATTGATAAAGATCAAGTTCGAAAAATCGTTACAATTCAAAGTAAATTTGACGCAAAAGTCAACAATCAGGCTCAAGATAAAAATGACTTTCCCATAGTTATAAACAATAAAACAGAGATTCCCAACGACATATGGAATATGGATGCATCAATTTTATGGAATTTAAAAGAATCTTATGTTGCTTGGTTTATGATTGTTTTTGTTACTATTTTCGTTTTATATATATATTTGGATTATAATGTAACATTGTTTTTTGTAATTTTAGTGGTTGCAATAATAAAACAATTTATAGCAAATGCTTCTGCTAAAAATAATGTTTCTAACAATAAAAATATATGGGATATGGACGTTTCTAATATTACTGTTGTTATAATAATCTTGATTGTTGTTTATTCTGGACTAAAGCTAAATCAAGATTCAAAAAAAGATTTGGAAATGAGGGTAATACATAGTCTAAAAGAAAAATTGAATGAAGGGGGGGGGAGTTTTGAAATCCAAAAGGTAACCTTGATTTATAAAAGCAATAATCAATATGATGGTTTGGTTGAAGCAAAAAAAGGCTCTAAAACAGGCAAATTTTCTATTACTGTTACAACCGATGGTGATAATTTAATGTGGCAAACTGAACGCGGTTATCTCCTCAATTTTCAATAAACCTCTTTTTTGTAATGGGTCACTGGAAGTTTGTTCTTGAGTAAAAAATCACTTTAGTCCAGGAAAAAAAACTATTTGAAATTTACGAAAAACTGGCTTCTGAAAGGCAAATTTTTCTCTGTTTTGTTGTTAAGGCAAACGCAATTAGTTTTATAAGATGTGCTATAATTTTTTTTGTTAAAAAAATCTATAAAAGAAGGGGAATTAAAATGAGACTAAAAAATATTTTGTATTATTTCTTATCTTGTTTTGTTGCGTTTAACACTTGTAATGTTTCGCTTTTGGCCAAACCTTTACCTGTTGATCACTCTAATTTATATCTTCAGAAAATTAACGAAGCAATGCAAAATGCACTTACAATAAAAGAGCAGAAAAACCCGTCTGTGAAGTCTTTAAAAAAGGTCTTTTTTGATACAATTCAAAAAATGGGTTACAGTTTTGATGAAACCATATCAGTGTATTCTCAAAAATACATTGATGAGGATTATACGCAGATGGAAGTGTTTGCAATTGGTCCAATTTTAACAACTGTTTTTGCAGATAATCATGAAATAGCAAGAGGGTTTCTCGAAGAAAGATTAATACAACCTGAAACTTTTTCAATATGGGAAAAGGGTTACTACAAAAGACATCCGGCTCAAGAACCTAAAAGAGCTATAAACACTCCACTTGGTATAGGTAGTATGCCCAATGTGAAAATTACGGGTATTGATAGACTAGGTAACGAAAAAAGAGAAAGGATAATTGCTTTTATTGAGAATTTTTTTTCAGACGCTGATTTTAGAGCGAAACATACTGTTCCAAATAAAAAACTTCCCTCTTTTAATGTTGATTTCAAAAAGGATGTTACAATAAACATTGCTTCTTCAGAAACTTTTGGCGGTCGAGATGTGAAAATTAACGACATTCTTCTTCAACTTAAGGAAATTCGTGGTGAATTCTTCTTTGTTCCCCATTGGAGCACAGAATCTATGGGCGAAGACATCGGCGGCTTATACATGTCAAAATAAATATAAGCAAGGATATTTGAACCCAGATCTTACTCTCTAAAATTTTCGAGGGCTGAAAATGCGTCTAAACACCATTTTCAGCCCTCTCAGCATCTATACAGCCATTTCAGCCATTCAGAAAACATCTCTTTCCCTTCAAAATTCAACTTTAAACAATCCTGTCGTTTCTGAACACCCGTTTTTTGCCTCTGTACCAGCCCTTTTCTGGAAAAATGCTTCCATGTCTCGTTTTTGCAACCTTGTTTTGCCAGTGAGCTCTACAGCTGTTGATTCAAAACAGCATCCCCTCTGTTTCTCTTTAAAATCTTTTTTTTGGAATATTGGAACGAGAGCGCTTGCTTATGCAAAGGATATCTCAAATCCATCTTTTATTTTTTAGCGAACCGGAAGTCTTTACTTGTGCCTTGTCCAGTTCCTCTCGAACAACTCTTCTCATCAACGTTTCTATTGATTCAGGATTTATCGTCTGTCTAACGGCTTTTGCTCATCCCATGGGAATTTCATTTTATACACTCCTTTTGGTAGTATATATTTATATATTACTAATACAAAGCTTCAAGATTTTTTATCTGTAGCGCCTCGGGCAGAGAGCTCTGACCGATAGGCGCCCAAAAGCTTAAAAGCCCCCCGCCCGCCCAGGTCACGCCGGGAGTTGTCACGAAGTCTGTTAGTCTCGTTTGTTTTCCAACTTTTCGTATCAATCGCCCGCGGGCAAGGAGGGTTGTCTTGCTACGACGCCCGCAAGCTCCGGCAAAAATGGCGAAAGCGCATGGCAACCGCAAAGCAACAGATGTGCCAACTGGGCCCCTCCCCGGCCCTCCCAGTTGGCACATCTGTTGCTTTTTTGCTTGCCGCCTAATGAGCCCATTAGGCGGACATTGCCATGCTCGCCATTTTTGCCTCCGGGTTCGGTCGCTGAAAAACGCTCCCTCACCTTCCGCTCAACTTCGTTAGAGCGGAAACTTGCGGGCTGCGCTTGCTTGTACAAAGTTATATCTGTTAATCAGTGTCATTGCTTTTTGCCCGCTTGTCATCTTTGAATCGAAGGTTCCTGCCCAATCGCCCGCTTGCAAGTCTATCTGTCTCAATGTCTGTGCCAGTTTCCAGCTCTAGCCCGGCGTGTCCTTCCCGCCGCCCCCCAAAAATAAACCCCATTTTTGGGGGGCTCCCAGAACCAACCACTAAACTTTTACTCACACAATAACGTATTTCCTTAAACAAGTATTTTATCACTTACATACAAGCGAAAATCCAAAATCATCTTTTGCAAAGTCCATCTGCTTTCCAGCCCAGTGTATATATTTCGTTACACTTGGAAGAAGGGAAACCAACTCTTGTTTTCCCTTCTTCCAAACCATCATCCCTTCCTTCTCAAAAGATTCTCTCGAACAGCCACTTTAAAACCATGTATTGACATTGTCATACTCTTGTATTACAATCTAAAGAAAGAGGAGAAAAATTTATGAAAACAGCTTTAATACAAGCCAGAATAGAACCTTCCATTAAAAAAGAAGTTGAGCTGATTCTCAATAAAATAGGCCTCTCTACAAGCGAAGCCATAAACATCTTTTTCAGAAGAATCATGATGGAACACGGAATTCCTTTTTCCTTGAAAATACCAAACCAGGAAACTATGGCTGCAATAAAAGACACCGAAAACAATAAAAATCTTCATGGGCCATTTAATGATCCTGAAGACCTTTGGACAAATTTGAATAAAAATGATTAAAAACTCTTTCTACACTTCAAAGTTTAAAAAAGACTTTGATCGTATTAAAACCCAGGGAAAAGATGTAATTAAACTTAAAATCCTTCTTAATAAGATTCAAAGTGGCATTCCTCTCGATGTACAAAACAAAGATCACGCTCTAAAAGGCAATTGGACTGGATACCGCGAATGTCACATTGAACCCGACTGGCTACTTATTTACAAAACAACAGATGACACTGTTTCATTTGTTAGAACCGGCTCACACTCAGAACTCTTTTAAACACTAACAAAAATCCCCAAAACCGGCGGGGTTGTTCCAGCCACTCAAAAACAAAATCCACCCCACAAACCCCCCAGCGTCGTCTCAAGCCCCACACAGACCATTCAAAGCCTCCACAGCCGTTTCAGCAACACCAAAAAAGCCTCTTTTTTTCCAAAATCCAACTCCAACCGCCCGAAACGATTCCACGTCGCCCCAAAACGCCAACCAGTAAGCACTCAACTGCCCAAAATGTACAAATCATCATTTTTTCCAGCTTTTCAGCCCACTCGGCGCAGCAACGCCCGATCAAGCTTTTGCTCATTCCTGTAAATCAAGCCCTGCTATTCCGGCAAAACACGCGGCACCTGGGCTGCGGCTGCAAGAAATCTCTTCAAAATCAATCTCTCTGATGCCGTATCACTATCTATTCCCCAAATAGTCACAACAGGTGGTCCGCCCGGATACTCCTGTACCGTTTTCAGTCTCGAGTCCCCAAGCGTTTCAAACCACCTCAAAGCTTTTGTTACCTGACTCATTTTCGAAGGTTTCACCGGAACAATAACAGAACCATGCAATTCATAACGTACAACTTTAATTTTCCCGCCTGGCAAAACGTCATCAGTAATATCTTTCAACTCCCATAAAATCTCGACCCGCTCAATACCAATT
>CAZISX010000062.1:530-6673 GCA_964542005.1 uncultured Spirochaetales bacterium | reverse complement strand
CCCTGTTTTTTCATCCCATCAACAAAGCTGTTACGAATCGAAACCCCAGATGGATTAATATCCGTCATCACAAAAACAGACAGTCCCCGCTCTCCAATTGCCGCTTTAAGTTCATCAGAAAAATATTCCATCGACAATATCGAAGGCTCTCCACCCAGACAAATAAAAGAGCTTCCGATCTCCTCGGACAACTCCCTGGCAAGTTGAAGTTGTCCACCTTTCTCCAACACAAGCACAATCTCCGGACGCTTCAAACCAACTTTACGAAAAACCTCTTTCATGTCCATAAGCCCAAAATCCTTATACCGAAAAAGTCGTCTCTCTTCAATCATCTCCCGAAGTGCGTCATAAAACATATCAACATCATCCGGATCCAGAATTTCATCTCCGCCCAACGCATTTTTAATTTTGTACCAGAAGCTTCGTATGTTCCCGGTAAACGGCTTCTGAATGCCTTTCATAATCCACCGCCAGTTCTGCCAGATAATGTTTTTCGCTAACCTCCGCTTATCAACCTTATTCACGCCAGCTTGTCGGAAATATTTCAACGTCCGTTCCTTGCCAAATCGAACGATTTCCCACTTCTTCGTAAACTCTTCAACCGCCGCCAGATCATTCGGGTTCAACCGGTACAAATCTCTCCAGGCAAAGTCTATTATGCCCATCGTGCGCAGCTTTTTATCATCCGGATGCTCTGGCACCAAATGATGCAAACTATTAAGCCCAAGCAGCTTCTTTATGCTTTTGGAATAAGTAGAAGTGAGAGGCGCCCGCTTTTCAGTGCCTTGTAAAAGCAGCTCACATTCATCTGTCGCGTCCCGCAAATCCACGACTTTATCAGAATATCGTTCAGCAACGCCCTCAATGCGTGAAATCGAAACAAGATAATCTCGATGAGTCCGAACAAACAACCCCTTAAGCAGCCGCTCAAGCTCGTTGATGTTCTGGAAAATCTCAATATTCTCGGAATCTTTCCCCGCAGCGCGAAGAAACGTCTTCCCATCGGAAAACTCGAAAAACACAATATCCCTGAATCGAAAACCCCGCCCGTCTCTGGCCCACAAACGACAATTTTGAAGTGTAATCAGCTCTACACGTTCAGATACATCAGCGTTCACATCAACCTCTTTTCAAATTCCGCCAGATAAGTATCAGTTACCGCATTGATCACAGGTTTTTCAAGCCCATCAAACCAGAGATCCCTGGCATTACTAACTTTCAACCCCCGAATCTTTGTTAAATTCACAAGATAAAACTTACTGGTCTTAAGAAAATGCGGATGCCCATTGAGCTTTTTTTCAACTTCACTCAACCCCAGATTTGTATAATAGCTTTTTCCATCGCTAGTTACTAAAGCGACTTCCGCCCGTCCAGCATCACTTCGAGTCGTAATATAACAAACATTTTTCAGCTCCAGCAGACAAACCGCCACCGCTGGATCCGGCGACTCCACCGGAAACCTCTTCATCGGCGGATCAATATTCTCCAACCGCTCCAAAATCTTCTCCAACAAAACCCCATCATCACGTTTCACAAAAAAAACTCCTTTCCCTAACTTTGCCGCCAGTCAGCCCAAAAAACCCCAACTCGCCCCCACAAACACCCTATTTTATTCCTCTAACCCAATATATGCAAACCCAAATTTTCAACCCCCACAAAGCTATTTCACTCCCTCCAGAGCCGTTTCCTGCAAACCAACAAAACAATAAACCACTTCTCAGCCAACACCACTCATTCCAAAATAATTTATTTCAGGAGAAACTTCAATCTAAACTAGTTTTATTTTTTTAGTGTTTTACATTTATACTTTTTTATGTATATACTATTAATAACAAATACTATTGGAGAATACATCATGACAACAAAAGCATTAACCCTTCAAATTCCCATGGAACTCCACAGGGAACTGAAACACCTCGCTGTCTCAACCGGCACAACAATGAAGGATCTCATTATCGAAGCCATAAATAAACTAACGAAAAACACCGCAAAACCTAAAAAAAAACAAATTCAAAAACCAGAAAATCTTACAGACCTTAAAAACTTGATGAAACTGAAACCAAAAGTTAAGCACAGAATCTATTCTGATAAACAAATAGAAGAATTCATAAAAGACGATTCACTATGAAAGTCTTTCTTGACACATCATGCTGGTTTGCAGCATTACACTCACCCTCCGGAGGTTCAGCCAAACTGATAAATCTGGCTTTTAAATACTCAAAAATTTCAATATATCTCACTCTTGATGTTGTACAAGAAGTTACAGAAAAGATAAATGAAAAAATGGGTCCAAGTGCAACAAAGCAGTTCCTTGCGATAATACAAAACAAAAACTTTATAATAACTGATTTTGTTACCAAAGAAGAAATAGAACTTTGGCGCAGACTTACATCTGACGAAGATGATCTTCACATATTAGCCGGAGCCTACATCACAAAATCCGACTATCTTGTCAGTCTTGATAAAAAACACTTGCTGACAGAAACGGTAAAGAAAAATTTCCCTATTCCTGTGCTCGACACAAAAGACTTTTTCAAAGAAAAAAAGATCATAGACCTAATCAGTTTTTAATTTTCTTTGGCGAATTCTTTATTTTGTTTTCATTCCTCGCTTTTTCAACCAAAGACTTTAAAGATTTTACCCTTTTAGCGGCTTTATCATAAAAATTCTCATGTGTTCCAATCAAAAATACAGTGACTTTGAATACATCCATCTGAACAACATAAGCTGCTCGATATTCTCCGGTTCCCTTGATTGAAAACTCCAACGCCCTTATTCCCTGAAGATTTTGTGACAAACAATGTCCCTTTTCCGGTTCAGAGGCAAGTTCTTTTAAATTGGAAATTATTTCATTCTCTATCTTCGAAAGTGCTTTCAAATCCTTGGCAGCAGGTCCCGTCAGTTCAACGACAAACAAATCGGTCATTTTTTTCTTTTTGCCACCCTTCGATTTTTTTCGTAATCTTCCAGAGTGATGGTGTTACCCTTCCTGCTTTCTTCTATGGCCTGCTGTGCCAGTAATTCAAAAGGATTTTCTGCCTTGGCAAGTTTCAGAATATTATTCTTTTCCATTTTAATAAAAAAAATATCGCCGGAATTGATACATAAACTTTCCCGAAGTTCCAGTGGCAAACACAACCTTCCCTTATTATCAACTTTACTTGTTATTACTTCGTTCATTTTTTTCTCCTGTCAGTAGGACTATCCTACTAATATAATAACCCGCTATTCTCTTAACCGCAACAATAATTTTTCAATCTTTTTCATAAAAATCCTTCAGCAATTAACCCGCTTTATATATCTAATGTATCCTCACGCCCGTGAGCTTACAAAACATCTAAACAAATACAGCAAATACACCTTTACAAAATACAGTATTTTCATTATACTCCATCAAACAAGCCCTAAAACAACGGAGTCCAAACATGAAAGCAATCGGATACATCAGAGTCAGCACCGAAGAACAAGCAGAATCCGGCCTCTCACTCGAACACCAAAAAGCCAAAATCCAAGCCTACGCCACAGCAACAGACCTGGAAATAACCTCAATAATCGAAGACACAGCAAGCGCCAAAAACATGAACAGAACAGGCCTGCAAACAGCTCTTTCTCTCTTAAAATCAAAACAGGCAAACGCAATAATAATCTTAAAACTCGATCGACTTACCCGCTCAGTTAAAGACCTGGGAGAACTTGTTCAATTCTTCGATAAAAATGAAATAGCACTGATATCCGTCCAGGACTCCATCAACACAACCACCGCAGCCGGACGATTTGTCTTGAACATCCTCGGATCAATCGCCCAATGGGAACGCGAAGCAATCGCAGAACGAACCAGCGCCGCCCTGCAAATAAAAAAATCACGCGGCGAAAGATACAACAAAACCATTCCATTCGGCTATGAGCTATCTAAAGACGGAATACACTTAATTGAAAATACATCAGAAAAAAAAGCTGTAAAATTAATCATTAATCTAAAAAACAAAACAATGAGCTACCGCCAAATCTGCGCCAAATTAGAAACAAAAAACATCCCAACAAAAAACGGCGGAAAATGGCAAGCCATGACAGTAAGAAACATCTATCTAAACGCAACAAAATTAAAAACCAACAAAACCCAAACAAACAAAACCAAAAAAATCAATCCGGAGACACACAAATGAGACTCGTTATCGAAGTAACTGAAGACTTCCACACCGAACTAAAACTCACAGCTCTGAAACAAAAGAAAACCTTCACACAACTCATTCTTCCATGGGTCGAAAAAGGCTACAACGAATTACAGCAAATAAAAAATACAGCAAGAAAAACAAGCCCAATAAAAGCAGCAAACCCAGCAAAGAAAAGAGGCAAAAAGTAAACCAATGAAAAAATTAACCCTTGCAATCTCCGACGAAATGCACGAAAAAATAAAAATCTTTTCCATAAAAAACCGCAAACCCATAGTAAGACTGTTCCTGGAAGCCATGCAAAACAACCTCGAACCAAAATCTAACAAACCACACACAGAAAAAGCGTATGCCAATCCAAATCCACAAAAAAACCAAATCACAAAACTCCCGACAAAGAACTCCGAACCTCTATTTCAACTCGTTGACATATCAGCAATTAAACAACCAAAAACCATCAAACGCACTACCACAACAGAAAAACTAGCTAAAAGCATCACAGAAACAGGCCTAATCAAACCTCTCCTCCTGAAACAAACCGGAATAAACGAATACGAATGCCTATCCTCCCAGGAAGAACTTTCCGCAGTAATCCGCGCAAAAGAACTAAACCCCATAAAATGCGAAATGATCAACGCAATGGTCATTCCGTCAGCATTAGTAACCCAATGCAAACACCAGGTAACCATCCTGAAAGCAATCAAATAAAAAAAACTAAAACAAAAAATCAGAAAAAACAAACTTGAGGTGCCAGAATGGCACCTCAAACCAAACTTCAAGAACTGAGACCCAAACATTGCATTAAGAAACATAACGCCTCATTTTTACAGGTTCAAACCATTCAATCCAGAATTTTTGTGATCCTGATCATCTGATTTTTGTGGAACAGAAATAACATGAGTTGTCATCCTGGCACTTTCAATTGACTTGCGTAAAATTTCAAGTCCTTCATCATCAAGAAGGGTTGTCTTACCTTCCTTGCTTGCATGACCTTCCAACTGGTTTGAAACCCGTTTAAGATGTTTGTAAATGGCTGTTGTTGAAAGCCCGAAATCCTTGGCAATATCAGAAACTTTGTGTTTTGTCATGATTTTCAACCCCCTTTCAAATGGGTTATCGACACATTCCAACCCGTTTGAAACCCATTGGAATCAATTTTTTTTAAAAACCGCTCCACAAAAGGATTCCAACCCGTTTGAAACCTTCCAACGGGGGTTTTCAAACCCCATTGGAAATGAAAAAATATAGACTTAAAATTTTGAAAATACTCTCAGAAATTGGAAAAAAGTAAAAGTGGTGTTGATTAACTCAAAAAAAAGGAATACAATCTTTAAGCTAAAACAAAAACCACCCGGGCTAAGGGGTGGTTTTTGCAGAGTCTTGAATTTGATTAGTTATCGTTTAACAACTAAAGGATACATCAATATCCAATAACGGTCAAGTTTAAGCCTCAAAATTTTGTATTGGAGGCATTCTTCTGTGACCATTGAAGAATTTATATCTCATTTTAAAAAAGTTCGTGAAACATCAAACGGCTGGCAAGCCTGTTGTCCAGCTCACGACGACAAAAAAGCCAGTCTTTCGATCAGCGTTAAAGAAAACAAGATCCTGCTTTATGATCATGCTGGTTGCACAAACGAAGCCATTCTTAAAGCAGTAGATCTTGAAATCAAAGATCTTTTCCTTGAGGTCAAAAATCGAAAACCAGAAATTGTAGAAATTTACGACTATACAGATGAATCAGGAAAACTTCTTTTCCAAACCATTCGCTTTCATCCAAAAGATTTCCGCCAACGTCGTCCAGATGGCATAGGTGGTTGGCTTTGGAATCTTAAGGGGCTTTCACTGGTTCCTTATCGCTTGCCCTTAATTCTTAAAGAACCATCCATTTTTATCGTTGAAGGGGAAAAGGATGCTAACAATCTCTGGAAAATTGGCCTTCCAGCAACCTGTAATCCCATGGGCGCCGGAAAA
>CAZISX010000062.1:0-260 GCA_964542005.1 uncultured Spirochaetales bacterium | reverse complement strand
GGAACAAAAGAAACTCTTTTACAAATTGTAATCAAAACAAAGGAATGGTTACCACCAGGAGTAAAGCCACCTAAACCAGTATTAAAAACCATCACAGCACCAGACTTAGAAGAAAAAGAATTTTCTGATTTGAAATGGGCTATTCCTGGTTTGCTACCAGAAGGGTTGACTATTTTGGCCGGTAGACCCAAACGCGGAAAAAGCTGGATGGGTCTAAGTATAGCCTTGGCAGTAGCAAGTGGTGGTAAGGCTCTTGGTAA
>CAZISX010000061.1:0-21522 GCA_964542005.1 uncultured Spirochaetales bacterium | reverse complement strand
TTTGTGAAGTAATTTTAGGCGCTTCCATTGTAATTCCGGCAGCATTCATGTTTTTTGGAAGAGATGGCGCAATTGAAATAGCAAAAAGCGGCATCTTCAACATAGGATTTGTCTCAATGCCAATGATTTTCGGCCAGATTCCGCTCGGCGCGATATTTTCAGGACTCTGGTTTATCCTTCTTTTTATAGCAGGCATCACAAGCTCAGTTTCACTCATTCAGCCAGCAGTCTCATTTCTCGAAGATGAGATGGGCATAAGCAGGAAAAAAAGCGTAATAATACTTGGAATTATTGCGTTTTTAGCATGTCAGCCAGCAATATTTTTCTTGAAGCACGGCTTTGTTGATGAGCTTGATTTCTGGGGCGGCACATTTTTTCTCGTAGTATTTGCAACTATCGAAATAATACTTTTTGCCTGGGTTTTTGGAATAGAAAAAGGGTGGAAAGAGATGCACGAAGGCGCAACAATCAAACTCCCGAACTTTTTCAAGTTTGTAATCAAATACATCACGCCGGCTTACCTCTTAATTTTATTGGGAGTTTGGGGCTATCAGCAGTTTGTACCGACAATTATGATGACAGGCGTTAGCGATGCAGACAAACCTTTTGTTTTGGGTGCAAGAGCACTTGTTTTCGGACTCTGGGCAGGTGTTGGATTGCTGGTTTTTATGGTTTGGAAAAAGAAAAAAGGGGGCGCAAAATGACAGTTGCCGGAATAATTTTCATGACACTTTCGTGGAGCTTTGTTATAGGTCTTACCATTTATTCGTTCTATAAAATTATGAAAAAATAACACCTCTATTTCTTAAACCAAATTATCAACATGTTTCTCAACTTAAGAAAAGCCCTGTCTTTACACAATTTATAACTCGCTGCAGAGCAAATCTCTTTATATAATGATGAAGATCTTGGTATTTTACTTAATTTTAAGGTTGATTCAAAAGCTTCTTTGGGTCTTTTAGGTTTTAGCTCTTCAGCTTTTTTCCACCCATACTTTACCAGCCAATCGTAAATATCATTTGGCAGACTCCAGTCAAGCGCATTATGGAGCTGCGCTGCATTAACCCATACCCAATTTTCAATTTCCGGGTGAACAACAATTGCCAAGCCTCTTTTTCCCCAGCCATTTTCAGATAGCTTCTCCTCAATTTCCTGTTCTATTTTTTCTGCATTTTCGCTTTCTCTTCCGCTGCCCTCCTGATCGCATATAACAATTGCATATTTATACTGATCTGAAAAAGGTCTTAAAAATGTATGCGATTCATTGACAATGCCGCTGTCGTGGCGTGGATGAACCTCGATATCATAAGTAAATTCAGCAGTTTTTTCTATCAAAGGAATTCTCGGCAGCAAACCTGAAAGGAGTTGTTTGACATTGTTATCTGCAGTAAGAATAATTATATCTTTCATCCCAAAACTCCACTTGCAAAAAGAACGCTAAAATCGGTTTCACCTTTCCAGTTTTTAAGTTTTGGATGTTCGTTTCCTCTAACAATATCAGTTATTCCATCCTCTGTTTTTGAAAAACAAAGAACATCTGCCGGATTAACCATGCTTAAAATTACAGGAGAATGAGAGGCTAGAAGTATCTGAGCATCATAAACAGAAGAAAGTGATTGAAAAACACTTTCAATCACCTTGGGATGTATCCCATTTTCAGGCTCCTCTATTAAATAAAGTCCAGTAAAATTAGATAAATAGGCAGGCAGTGTAAGTGCCAGAAATCTTAGTGTTCCATCAGAAATAAGCCAGCTTGGCACTTCCCTTTGAATGTTTTTGTATTTAATTTTAAGGTATCTGTGCTTGTCCTCTTCTTTTGACACGGTCACAATATTCTCAATATCAGACAACGCTGTCTGAACATGCTTTATCCATCTGTCGAATTTTTTAGGATTTTTCTTCAGCTCTTCAATCATCCAGGGAAGATTCGACCCATCGGTTCTAAATTTTTTACCCAACCCTGGTGCACTTGATTTCCGTATTTTTAAACTATCCAACACAAAAAACTGAACACCTTCTGTCAAAAACTCTTTAAGCCATGTTGCTGCAGGAAATTTTGTCTCATCAGCAGGAAGATTTCCAAGTGCGGATTTTTTTATTCCCAGCTTAAAAGAAGGCATAAACCCTCTGTTCCCTTTTTCATAAGTTTCAGGATAAAAGTTATCGTTTCCGCCCGCTATTTTTGTGATTACATTCTTACATGATGTTGTTTCATATTTTTGTTTATTAAAAAGCAACGAAGAAGGTTCCTGTTCTGCAGATGGAAATATTGTAAGCTGTTCTTGTTGCTTTGTTTTTTTAGCATTTCCTTTTAAAAACAAAACTCGCTCTTCAATTATGGAATATTCACCAGTATCGGGAACAATTCCTATTTTCATCTCATATCTTAGTGTTTTAAAATCGGGTTCCGGCAGTTTATTCAGAATTTCTTCAGGCAGAGCTGTTTCAATTGCCAGCTCAATATTGCCTCCGCTATTTGCAAATGTCAGCTCATCAAAATGAGAAACTCTTGAAGTAATCGCAAAATCGATTCCGTTTTTTACAACATCAGCCATAAAACCGACAACATCAAGAAAAGTTGTTTTTCCGCTTGCATTTGGCCCAACAAGAACCTGGAATTTTTTGAGTGGCTGACTGATATATTTAAGACATCTGAAATTACCCGCCTCAATTAGCGTAATCATAATTTTTCTCCTTCCTTTTAAAATTTATCTCAAAAAACTTATTCATCTATACAGTATCTTCCAAAAACCTCGTTTGGTTTTGGAAATTCAAGAGGAATATGATGCAAAGAAAATGGAAGATTTAGTTTTAACGCATCTTCAATTTTTAAATCCATCAGACTATTTTCTTTGCAGTAAAAAATTACAAGTTTCATGTAATTTAAAAGAATTGATGTGGGCGGGAATTCATTTCTAAAAGAATACCACTCAAGCAAATCAGTATCATTTTTTGAAGCATTGCAACTTCTGCAAGCCCATACAAGATTTTCTCCGGAATCTTTTCCACCTTTATTTTTAGGAATAATATGATCTATTTGAAGCACTTTTGTAGAGCCGCAATAGACGCAGCATTTGTCTGCTGAAAGTTTTCTTTTTTCATCTGCAAAAAGAGAGTGAACTTCCATTTTCCCGGACATCAATTCCTGATAATTTTTTCTTCTCAAAATAAAATCAAATCTCGTATAACTGTTTTTGCCCCAAGCACAGGAAAGAATTGAAAAATTAGAATAAGACCAATAAAGCAATTCCTTTAAAGTTTGAATCTCAACTTTAGGATTATATATAAAATGCTCTTTTATTGGATATTTTTCCACATCAATTTTGTAAGGTTCTCTTGGTGAAACTCTTTGATTTTCTCTATCTATTTCATAATCTATTATTTCATTTGCAATGTTTAATCCAGTCTCTGTTTCAAACTCAATATGAGTTTTAGCCCATTGTCCAATTCTTATAATCCACTTAATTTCTTCAGGAAGATATTTATCAAATATTCTTTTGCAATTTTTGCAAGCAGGCAAATATGTAGCCTTTTCTCCATCTTTTGATTTGAAAGTTGTTACACCAAAGGCATCGTAAGATAAAAATTCTCCACAAAAATGACAAAGCCCATTAGTTTTATCAAAAACCTCTCTTTTTTCTGCAGAAGAAATTTTTTGAACACAATTTTTTGTTGTAAAGTTTGTTCTTGCTTCTGTTAATCTTCTTAACTCAGCGGAAAACATTTCGGGATTGTCTATAAATGGGAGTTCCTTGTTTTTTGTCAAGCATGCATCCTTAATTATTGGTTCTTTTACAATTCATCCAAATCGCAATCAATTTTTTTAATATATAAAAGCCGAAAGCCTTCTGTTCCATTAAAAAAATTCATATCCATTTGTTCCCAGAATTTTTTCACACTCCATCTTTTGCCCAATGATTCTTCAATGTTTTTCAAAGCACCTGCGTCGTCTGTGTTGATAAAATACGAAACAATATATAAAATTGCATCTTTTTCTGTAGGCACATATATTTGCTGGTAAAAAATATCCTCAAAAAATCCTGAAAAAAATTCAAATTTCACCAAAAAAACTTTGTTTGTCATAAATCATCCTTTCATTACTTTCGCCCAACAATATACCCAATGCTTTCTAAAAAAGCAATTCTCTGATTTGACAATATTGCTCATTAATTTTAAGCTGACGCAAACTTTTCAGAGTAGAACAACGCTTCAAAAATCAAACAAATCAGGGTAAAAGCTGGCTTTTCAGCTTTGTCTTGACAACTTCTATAAAAAATTGTGCAAAATTATAATTTTGGGTAGAATAAACCACCAAAATTTAATGTGTTAGGTTGTTAAATGGAAAATTTTAGAGAAGCAATTGCCGAGTTTCCTTATGAACTCTTTAATGTTGTACTTTCAAACAAGTCTTTTGTTGATATAAAAAGACTTGATATTGATACTTATGAAGATGCTTATAATTTTGTCAAAAATTATGGCTTTGACATGGATGATGCAAATCAGCGAGAGCAGGTTTTTAATATTTTGAGTGAGGCAAAACAGTTTATTCAGACTTATCTTCTGGAAGATCCTGAAAATCTTTCAGCTCCGCTTGCTATGCCTCCAAATATTCTTTTTGAGGATGATATCAGGAATTTTCTTGTAATGGCTTCAAACAAAGAGAGGAATCTTTCTCAGAGGTGGGCTTGTGCTGTTTTGCGGGTTGTTCACACAATTACGCATGTTGAAAATGATTTGGCAAAATACTTTTTTCAGGGCATTAAAAAGCAGATTTTTTCCCGTTTTATGGAGCATTTGAAGGTTGACAATGACAACAACTATCTTCTGGGACGAGGAAAACAGCAGATTGTATTGAACCTTTTTGAAATGAAGAGCGAAAAAAGCAGAGAAAGCCTGATTATGAAACTTCTTCACAAAAAAGAAAATGTTAGTGCTGATGTTTTTGACAGAGTTGGTGTGCGGATTGTTACAAAAGACAAGCTTGACGCAATCCTTGTTTTAAAATATTTTTCAGAAAATCATGTTATTTCATTTGCGAATATTAAACCAAGCAGAACAAGAAACAACCTTGTTGATGTCGAAAAGCTGCTTGTTGGTCTTGAATTGCTGAAAAATCAGGATATTACAGGCTGGAATGATGAAGATGTTAAAGCTTTTTTAAAGCCGCATCTTGTTTTTGAGCCGGAAGACAACTCCTCAATAGCCGCATCTATTAAGGAAAACAATCCTTATTCATCAACAGAATATACCTCAATTCAGATTACAGCAAGACAGCTTATCACAATTCCTGATCCTTTTAATTTTAAGGTTTCATACCGTTTTTTCTTTCCGTTTGAGCTTCAAATTCTTGATCAGGAATCTTTTGAAGACAGTAGAACCGGAAGAGCCAGCCATGATGAATATAAAAAAAATCAGACTCTTGCCGTGCGAAGAAGAGTTATAGGTCATGTTATTGATTATCTTGATAGAAATCAAAATTGTTCCTAAAAATTAGTTTTTGGAGGTAAAGATGAATCTTGAAAACAAAAAAGTGCTGATGATTATTGCACACAACAAGTTTAGAGACGAAGAGTTTGAGATTCCTTTTAATTATCTTTTGTCAAAAGGTGCTAAAATTTCTGTTGCGAGCAGTGTTCACGGAACAGCAAAAGGAATGTTTGGAAAAGAGGTTGCCATTGATTTGACTCTCTCGGAAGTTAATGAAAAAGATTACAATGCTGTTGTTTTTGTAGGCGGCCAGGGGACTCCTGATATCAGAAAAGAAAAAAGAGCAATTGAAATTGCTAAAAACTCTAAAAATCATGATGTTATTGCTGCAATCTGCTGGGCTCCAACGATTCTTGCAAAAGCTGAAATCTTAAAAGGAAAAAGAGCCACGGTCTGGCTGGGAAATGATCCGGAATACAGCAAAAACACAGATGCTGTTCTGATGTCTTATGGTGCTGTTTTTGTTGATGAATCAGTTGTTATTGATGGTAATGTAATCACAGGAAACGGCCCAGCAGCAGCTCAGAAATTTGCTCATGCAATTGCTGCACAGCTCGAAGCTAATCAGTAGCCTTAACAACCTGAATCGTTTGATTCTCAAATTTTTCTAACTCCTCTAAATCAAAAATCTTTTTTCAACCTCTTAATCAAGAATCGAATGATTCAGGTATAAAGTTGATTTTACCAACTTATTCTGATAAAAAAATAGCGTTTAAAAATGATTTTCATGGAGACTTCAATGCGAAAAATCGGGACAGCTATTATCAGTGTTTATGACAAAAGGGGAATCACAGCTTTTGCAACAGAACTTGCAAAAATGGGGGTTAAGATTTTCTCAACTGGCGGAACTTGCTCAATGCTTAAAAATGAGGGTGTTGATGTTACAAAAATAGAGGATTATACCCAGTTTCCCGAAATGATGGATGGTCGGGTAAAAACACTTCACCCGAAAATTCATGGCGGAATTCTGGCGATTAGAGAAAATGCTGAACACATGAAATCTGCCGAAAATCACGGAATTATGATGTTTGATATGCTGGTTGTAAACTTATATCCTTTTAAAGAAGCTGTAGAAAAAGGTCTCCCAATTGAAGAAATTATAGAAATGATTGATATTGGCGGCCCTTCAATGGTTCGTTCCTCTGCAAAAAATTTCCGCGATGTTGTGATTGTGACCTGTCCCGATGATTACTACCTTATTCTCGATGAACTCAAAAATAATGATGGCCTTATTTCTCCTGAAACCCGTTTCAATCTTGCTAAAAAAGCGTTCTGCCTGACTGCTCAGTATGATGGTTTTATTGCAAGCTATCTTTCACAGATTAACCATCTCGGCGAAAAAATCATGGATGATCCGGATGTTATTACACTTCAATTCAAAAAGAAAGAGACGCTCCGCTACGGCGAAAATCCTCACCAGAAAGGAACAATTTATGTTGACATGAATATGCCGACAGGCACTCTTGGAGCAGCAAAACAGCTTCACGGGAAGCAGCTTTCTTTTAATAATTATCTTGATCTTGAATCTGCGAAAAATATTGTTTTTGATTTTAAAGAGCCGGCTTGTGCTATTGTAAAGCACACGAATCCATGCGGTGCGGCAGTTGCTGAAAATCCAGCGGAAGCATACAGAAAAGCACTTGCAGCGGATCCTCAGTCAGCGTTTGGCTCAATTATTGCTTTTAACAGAATTATAGATAAAGAGGCTGCAATAGAAATTGGCAAAATCTTTACTGAGGCGATAATTGCTCCGGGTTTTAGCGATGAAGCACTTGAAATCCTTAAGAAAAAAACTAATCTCAGACTTCTTGAACTTGGGTTTCCGTGTTTAAATCCTGACATGGACTGGGAATTTAAAAAAATTTCAGGCGGACTTTTGATTGAAGATGCTGACAGAAGAACTGTAACTTACGACGATTTTGAATGTGTTACAGAGAGAAAGCCAAGTGAAAAAGAGCTTAAAGCAATGCTTTTCGGTCAGAAAATTGTAAAGCATGTTAAGTCAAATGCTATTGTAATTGCTAATGAATCGGTGACAATTGGCGTTGGCGCAGGTCAGATGTCAAGAATTGACTCGCTTGAAATTGCTCTTGAAAAAGCAAACTCTGCGGTAACTGATGCAGTAATTGCAAGTGATGCTTTTTTCCCGTTTAGAGACAGTGTTGAGAAAGCTCATTCAGCAGGAATCAAAGCAATAATTCAGCCTGGCGGCTCAGTTCGTGATGCGGAAGTTATTGAGGCTTGTAACGAATACGGTATTGCTATGGTTTTCACAAAAATCAGAAATTTCAAGCATTTATAAGTCAGATAATTAAATCACAGAGCAGGAACAACCGGAAGAGTCTGAATTTTTAGGCTCTGAATCTGAAGAAATTTCTTCATCATTATTTGAAGGTAAATCTGAATCATTTGAATTGGTTGAATCTGTTGCAAGTACGGTATCACCATCTTTTAGCTGATTATTATCATCTTCAGGAATCATATCAGAATCGCCTGAAGAAATAATGTCTTTATCTGCAACAAGAAAATCATCATCATTTTGCGTGTCATCTTTAATCTCAGAATCATCAATAATATCAGAGTCTTCTTCTACAACAGTATCATTGTCTGTAATAACAGAAGCGTCTTCATCAATTATGATTGAATCATTATCTTTTGCTATAATATCCTCGTCACCTGCCTCAGAAACACAATTTGATTCATCCCATCCCGTGCAGAGTTCATTACAAGAAGCTGTTCCTGAAATATAATTTTTACCAAGCTCTAAACACTGCTTTGAGTTTCCGTCGCAGAATTCTCCATTATCCAGATTGCCATTCCCGCAAAGTGTTGTGACTGTTGCTTTTGTAAGTGTTACCTTGGCAGTCTGTTCAATCCAATTTACAAAATATCTGACATCTGTGTTGTAGCCTATTCCTTCTTCACAAGCAGGGCCGCGAACAACAGTTCCCATCAGAATAGGTGTGTCACTACTATTTGTCCGGGAATAAATCGGGCCTCCGCTGTCTCCCTGACATGTCCCTTTCCCGGGGTTTGGGCCGTCTTTAAATTCAAACATATCCTGGAAAGATGCGGTAATAAATGAATCCACTTTCCGAAGTTCGTATCTGAGAAGTCCTGTTGTCATGAGATTATCCATCTGTCCCTCATAAGCACCGAAGCCGGCAATTGTAATAAGTTCAGGAAGTGTGTCCTGGTTTGGAGAGAGGATTTTTGCCGGAGTAAAACCCGCAGGTGTCGATTTGATGAAAAAGACAGCTATATCATAGGCAGGCTCTAAACTTCCAGAGTCTGCACCTCCTGAATCAGAATTATAGTTGGGGTGAGCGATACACTTAACAATTTCAACAAGTTTCGGGTCATTAACGCCGTAATCAGGCGGAAGATTTCCAAAATAGGCGTAGGTCGGATTAAAGTTAAGACAGGTGTGGGCAGCTCCAACAAGTATATTCGGCGCAACAAGCGTTGCTGAGCCGTCAATCCAGGCAAAACCAGTATTGTCATCCCATTCACTTAAAAAACCGACTGTTGATTTTGCGACAGGATCATTCATGGAGACAAGACTTCCACCAAAAACATGGGTTTCGGCGTGAAGATTATCCTTAGTTTCTGCAAAAAGATTTACTGCTGTCATAAAAACTGCAAATAAAATTAATTTTTTCATGTTTCCTCCAGGGGTGAAATTTCTACACAAAGAATATCTCTAAAACTTTTTTCGTCAATCTATTTTTGAGGGAGATTTGGAAAAATCGCAGACATATCCTTTACCTTCCATTGAAAAGAATGCCATCTTATTACCTGAAAAACTTACATCTGTCGATATTTCCGCCCCTGCCAATTCTTTTCATTTCCATTCGCCAATTTTGGCATACATTGCTTTGTGGCAAGAATCAGGCTTCTGAATATATGCAACTACGCGGATTCGCTAACAAAAAAACTACACGCCCCAAATATTAAATTTCATCCCATCAAACTCGGCAACCTCTGTAAAAAGCTTCTCCCGCCAGTCGGTTTTTTCGTCACGGTCAAAGATAACTATATGATTTTCATTCGATTTTACCCGTTTTGCATATTCGGCTGTCTGCTCAATCGCAAGTTTTTTAACCTTTTCAAGATTATCTTTTTCCTTCAAAACTTTGAGCTCGACAACAACTCTGAATTCCTCGTTTTTTCCGTTTTTCCACTTTAAAAGAAGGTCTGTTCTCCTTCTTCCGAGTCCGTATTCGCGGTAAACGAAGCCGCTCCCGTTTGCAACTCTCTGCAAAAACGCCTGAAAAACTAAATGCGGCGCCGCCTCTTCATATCCTGCAATGTTGCTTGCCCATATTTCGGAGTTTTCACGCCAGAAATCGGTAAACATTTCAAACAGTTTTGCTGTATTTAAATTATTTCCCTCGCTAATCCATTCAGGTCTGAATCTGACTAAAAAATCGTCCTGACGGGAGTCTGTTAATTCGCGCGGAACTATTTCCTGATAGATTTTATTTGCGATTTTTAATCCTTCGGGAGTCATTTTTACAAGCCCCAAATCAATGCAATACTCTTTGTCATCAGGATCAGTTTGCGCCATTTCATTTAAAATCATTGGCAAAATCACGCGCCTGACTCTGTCCTCCTTCAACTTGTCTGCAAGCTGGTCAAGATGTGTCGCCCGCGAAACTGTAACTCTGTTGACCGCAATTTCCGCCATTTTTTTGGTGAGCAAAACTGCTCTGTCGCGGTTTTCCTTCATCTCATAAGTCAGCTCGTAAGCAACCGCGTTCACAAGCCACGGCTGGCCGTCTGCCATCTCAAAAATATAGTCAAAAACTGCATCCTCAAACTGTTGCCCCGTCTCTTTTGTGTGCTCAAGAAGAAGGGTCTTAACCTCTTCTTGCGAAAAGTTGCCTAATTTTAACGACTTAGCTTTGATGTTGAACGCACTGCCGCCGGTAATAATATCTTCGCCGGTTCGATGAATCCTGTAATCCTGAATATTTCTGACACCGCAAAGAATTATCGAAACCGGAAACTGCGCCGGCCGCTTGTCATAACCTGCACGAATCTGGCGCAAAACTGAAATCAGCGTGTCGCCGACAAGCGCGTCTATTTCGTCAATAAAAAGAACCACCGGTTTTTCTGAGTTTTCGCATAAATATTTTAAGGCTGAATTTAGCGCATCGTTTGGGTCTATCTTTGAAAATTCGTCATAAATTTTACGGTTTTCAACTCTGTTCGCAAATTCACTAACAATTGCAGCAATCCCGCTTTCAATATTGTTTCTAGCCGCCTGGCCAACCTCAACATTCATATAAATTGCGTTGTAATCACCTGAATTATTTAGATAATCCCGAAGCGCAAGCATTGAGCTTGTTTTTCCGGTTTGGCGCGGTGCGTGGAGAATGAAGTATTTTTCAGCTTTTATCAGTTCCATTATTTCTTCAAGATTGAATCGTGTCAACGGGTCTAATTTATAGTGATTTGGTCTGTTTACCGGCCCAGCTGTATTGAAAAATTTCATTTTTGGCTCCTTAAAATTTTTAGTCTGGTGATTATAGCTGTAAGATTTGTTTATGTCAAATGCGGGCAGGGGAAATAAATATTTATTGGCGGGTTGTTTTGATTTTTCAGCTGTTTTGCTTCTCTATTTTCTCACACATTTTACAGCTTCAACAACCTCTTCTTTTCTGAAATATCCAAGTGATGAGCTTTCAATATCATCAAAAATCAATGCAGCCGCCCAGGTGTTGTCTCCGGCAAATTCTGTTGATGACCAGAAATATTGAACAAGCATATCAGGAAAACTTGAAGAGGGCATTTTTGCTTTAAAATCAACAAGAGTCAGGAGTTCGTGCATTGACGGGAGCCGCCAGTCATTAAAACCGGCATAGCTTACAGTTTCACAATAATCAACAGCCTCCTGCCAGGTCATAAAAGAGTCTCCATTTTTCTGCCACATCAAGTTTGTAACAACATCCTTTACCAATAATTCGCTGTTTATCTCGCTCTCAACAAATCTTTTTTCAGGAATTGTTATTTCCTTCGTGTTTCTTACACAAAGATATGGCTGTGTCAGATTGCCGAGAGATTCTTTGAACCCATATCCGAAAGTGCCGCTTGTAAAATCAGCTGCAAAACAGATATTCAAAGGAGCATTGATTTTTTGTTCTGTTGAGGAAAAGAAACTGGTCTCAAAACTCCATTTTTCACTCGGAAACTCAGGAAAAGCATTCTTATCAGCGGCAGGATCATAATTTTTATATTCAAAAAGAGAGGTCAGCTCGCTCATTGTTGGAATCCGCCAGTCATCAAATCCGCCATAAACGCTGCTGTTACAAAAATCCACAGCCTCGCCTAGAATTGCCGCGGTTAATATTTCCTGCTGCCACATCAGAGTTGTAACAGAATCTGTCACAACCTTGTCTCCGGAAATATCTGAAACTGTGAAACTTCTCGAATCATCAACTGCCGGAAAGTATTGCTCAGATTCAATATCAACCTCTTTTTTTTGGCAGAGAGAAACATCATAACCTGTGCATTCATCATTACATATTGCGTTGCCGCTGATATACCTTGCTGGATCAAGCTCTGCGCAGGATGTTGTGCTGCTGTCACAAAATTCAGGAGATTCTACCTTTAAATCACCGCAGAGTGGTTCGTAATTGTCAATATCAGGATTTTCCGGATTATTATCAGTTTCTTCGACATCGGCCGTGTCGTCAATCTCAGCATCAGGATTTTCTTCATTTTCTGGATATTCAAAATCATCTGTATTTCTGGCATCTTCATCCTGGCACTCAATTACTGTGCAATTCCAGCCTCCAATGATTGAAGATTCGGGTTCACAAATGCAGGAATTGCAGCCATAATAGCGGACATCACCTTCGAGTCCGCCACCTTCACAGGTTTTTTCCTTTTTATCCGAAGAATCATCACATGCGCCAAGAACAAATGCGAAAACAATAATCATCAAAAATCTCATAAATTTATCTCCTTTTCATTTCCCATCCATTCCATCAAACGGACATTTCTCAGGATTGCCCTGACACATCAGGCAGTCAACATCAACAAGATGAGCCCCCTGACCTGAATAACTGCTATAGAGCACTTTTTTTCCGTCAAAAAGCATAGCTCCTTTTGCATAAAGCGGGACAGGTCTTTTCGGGTCAGGCTGTGCCCGCTGTTCGCAGTAGCTCTTTTTCTTGTCAACACGGTAAAAGCAGAATTTGCGGTCATCATCATAAGTGTCCTCAGGGTTGTAGCTGTATTTTTCACCAAAAAGAAAAAGATTGCCTCTAAAGGATTCGCCTCCGGCAAATTTTATATATTTTTCTGAAGGTTTATATGGAAGATAGGTGTATTCAGGTTTGCCGCTTGAAAAATCAACAAGTGTAATCTTGTCATTCATCTCATCTGTAAATATAACTCTCTGTTCATTCTCCTGATCAATCTGGGCGTAAAAAGCTCTCGCCTTTGTTTCATCATTCAGCTTTGTGCAGTCTGTGTATGATGCCGGATTTTTTGACAGATCACAGTAATATGCCGCAAAATCAGGACTGTTATGAAACGCAAAACGGCTGCCTACAACTGAAAATGCACCTGATATAGCATGCTCAAGTGTACTGCCTCCTATAAATATCTCTTTCCATTCCCATTTTCCTATCTCTGCATAGGCAACCATGTATGGTGAATCATCTGTTTCCTGAATAATTGCGACAGCATACTTATCGCTTAATACCGAATAACCCATATAGCTTATAGGCTTGTTGTAGGCTACCTCATACCCCTTGTTTTTGTCATAATAAAGCATAAAAGATTTGTACGGTTTATCCATGCTTATATTTTTTATGTCATAAAGATATGCAAGGAGGTTGCCTTTATGGTAAGAAAAACTGTTTATATCTCCGGGCATTATTATCCTGTATTTCTTAGTATTAACATCATACTCAAATATTCTGTAATCTGTCGGAGATTTAAGCCAATCAACTTCCGTGGGCGAAGATGCCAGACCTATTGCCAATTTTCCATCATTAAATCCGAGGTGTTTTATTGCCGGGTTACCTGTAAGAACAGTCCAGTCAAGTGGAACTTGAGAATAACACTGATAGAGCGGATCTGTCCATGGAACATTCTTTTTCAGCTCACACGGATAGTAGTCACAATCTCTATCAGGAAAACCTTTTATATACTCATCCTGATAGTGCTGCCAGATATTTCTGACACACTTCGGATCATCAGCTTTTGGGACATCGCACTTTCTGCAGAAGTGCATTTTTCCGTTGTTGTCATAAAAAGGGAACTCAGCATCCTCAAGATTAGGGCAGTCTGCAGTTCCTTCGATATAGGAATTTGTCATTCTGGGCTGATAATTATTCTTATTTCCAGATTTTTCTGACTCTCCGTTGCACGAAAAAAGAAAAAACACTGAACAAAAGATAAAACTGCGAGAATATCTGCCTTTTTTCATTTCCCATCCATTCCATCAAACGGACATTTCTCAGGATTGCCCTGGCACATCAGACAGTCAACATCAACAAGATGAGCCCCCTGACCTGAATAACTGCTATAGAGCACTTTTTTTCCGTCAAAAAGCATAGCTCCTTTTGCATAAAGCGGGACAGGTCTTTTCGGGTCAGGCTGTGCCCGCTGTTCGCAGTAGCTCTTTTTCTTGTCAACACGGTAAAAGCAGAATTTGCGGTCATCATCATAAGTGTCCTCAGGGTTGTAGCTGTATTTTTCACCAAAAAGAAAAAGATTGCCTCTAAAGGATTCGCCTCCGGCAAATTTTATATATTTTTCTGAAGGTTTATATGGAAGATAGGTGTATTCAGGTTTGCCGCTTGAAAAATCAACAAGTGTAATCTTGTCATTCATCTCATCTGTAAATATAACTCTCTGTTCATTCTCCTGATCAATCTGGGCGTAAAAAGCTCTCGCCTTTGTTTCATCATTCAGCTTTGTGCAGTCTGTGTATGATGCCGGATTTTTTGACAGATCACAGTAATATGCCGCAAAATCAGGACTGTTATGAAACGCAAAACGGCTGCCTACAACTGAAAATGCACCTGATATAGCATGCTCAAGTGTACTGCCTCCTATAAATATCTCTTTCCATTCCCATTTTCCTATCTCTGCATAGGCAACCATGTATGGTGAATCATCTGTTTCCTGAATAATTGCGACAGCATACTTATCGCTTAATACCGAATAACCCATATAGCTTATAGGCTTGTTGTAGGCTACCTCATACCCCTTGTTTTTGTCATAATAAAGCATAAAAGATTTGTACGGTTTATCCATGCTTATATTTTTTATGTCATAAAGATATGCAAGGAGGTTGCCTTTATGGTAAGAAAAACTGTTTATATCTCCGGGCATTATTATCCTGTATTTCTTAGTATTAACATCATACTCAAATATTCTGTAATCTGTCGGAGATTTAAGCCAATCAACTTCCGTGGGCGAAGATGCCAGACCTATTGCCAATTTTCCATCATTAAATCCGAGGTGTTTTATTGCCGGGTTACCTGTAAGAACAGTCCAGTCAAGTGGAACTTGAGAATAACACTGATAGAGCGGATCTGTCCATGGAACATTCTTTTTCAGCTCACACGGATAGTAGTCACAATCTCTATCAGGAAAACCTTTTATATACTCATCCTGATAGTGCTGCCAGATATTTCTGACACACTTCGGATCATCAGCTTTTGGAATATCACACTTTCTGCAGAAGTGCATGTTCCCGTTGTTGTCATAAAACGGAAACTCAGCATCCTCAAGATTTGGGCAGTCTGCAGTTCCTTCGATATAGGAATTTGTCATTCTTGGCTGATAATTATTCTTATTTCCAGATTTTTCTGACTGCTCACTGCAGGCAGAAATTATACAAAGGACAATCAGAAGAAAAAAAGGATAAAATCTAATATTTTTCATCAACACCTCTTTTTTATAAGGGCGGGGATTAACCCGCCCTGAAAACATCAATTCTTAGAACACATTAAGCGGTAACAGGTTGCCATTATAAATCTTAAAATTAAATTTGTACAGAGGAAAAACAGGAACAATCCATATTGGAGTTGGAGCTTTGATATCTATCTCAAATTTTGTTGTAAGCTCTGTGCCGTCTGAACCGAATCCGTCAGCAACAACAACTCTGCCGTTTTCAATATATAGTCCATAATTAAATCTTGCTTCAGGCTTGAGCGTTGTTCCAATTTCTCTGAATTGCCCATTGCTTTCGAGAGAAAAAAGCTCAAGATTTGTATCTCTGCTTCCCGCAACCACAAGATCATTTCCGCTTACCGCAATTCTAGGATCTGCTATATCCTGAATAGATGCAACATAATTGGCTGTAAATCCAGAACCATTATTTGCAAGAGCAAATAGATTCATCTCTGTTCCGGCAGCTGTTATAGATGAAACATAAAGTGTATTCTTATAGTATGCAGTTTTATAGCCTGATGCAGCAGGAAGAGAGGTAACACTGCCAACTCTCATCCAGTCGTTAGGAACAGAATCTGAACCCTTGTAAAGACCAAAATTGCTCTGATTTTCCACAACAAGTGCGTAATATGAGCCGACACGGTCATGAACAGCGGAAACAGTGCCATCAAGGAACTGTTTTGTAATAAATCTGATGTTGTCATTTGCACCAAGGAAGACATGCTCATAAACAGGAAGTATGAATGCCCCTGCAGTAGCATCAAAAATATCATCTTCCCATGGATCAGGTCCAACTGGGCCGCCAATCTGTCCGCCAAGGATACGGCGCATAAATTCGTATCTCCAGTGGTCATAATCCGTTCCTTCAAAACCTCCTACATAGTAGGAATATTCTGTTTTATCTTCCTGTGTATATTCAGCAGTTCCAGGAAGAGAGTTGAGACGGAAACTTCTGGCAAATACAGCTGTGTTGATAAAGTGTTTCGGATTGATTGTCTTATTATCTTTTGTATAAGTTTCAGATGAAACATTAGTAACAGGTGCGACAGAAAGTGCGTAGTAGAGTTTTGCCCCTTTATTAAAGGTAGATGCTTTCTGACATTCAGAATTTTTTTGAGTGGTCTTGCAGTAATCTGTTCTCCATGACCAGAGCGTATTAGATGCTTCATTAAATTTGATAAACTTGTTGATGTGGGTATATACAGGTGAATATCCGCCTTGACCGGTTTTAGTAAGCTCTTCTGTGAAAGATGAGTCAGCTTCTGCTGCTGATGAGGCAAAAGTCACAGAATGCCATGTAGCTTTCAAGTTGTTGAAAGCTCCTGGATCTGTACCGTGGGAATAACCATAATCAATAAGCGGCTTGGATTTGTATGCTGCCTTATTCTGGTTATAATCTTTAAGCGCTGTTGTGCAGTTATAAAGCTTGCCCCAATTTTGAGAGGTAGCCATGTTAGGATCAGTTGTACCGCAGAAATAGACTGCATTGTTGTAGCCTGTTACCCCTGATTTAGCACCAAAATGATTAATTGAAAGATTGGAAAACGCTCCCTTTGTGTATCTGGTAGTGTATTCTACTACATTTCCTTCTTTTTTCGCAGGTGCCAATTGTTCAACTTTGTCAGACATTCCCGCAACTGCAATGGTGTGAGTTGTTTGTGTATCACATTTATCGCCAATTCCATCCATATCATGATCAGGTTGCCACATAAGGGTGTAACCATATTGTCCTAATTTTGCTATGTCAAACTTTATGTATCTGCTACGATCCAGATTGTCAGCAACATTAAAAACAAGCTGCTGAACAAGCTTTGCATCATATATAAATCCTTTCCCAGCTACACCTGTTCTTTCAACGCCGTAAATCATCTCTGTATTTGGTGCAGATTCCCATGTATTGGTTGAACTCAGACAGTTGTCAAGTGAACCGTTGTCTAAGATATAACCTGCTCCGGCATCACATGAATTTGTCACAAGTGTCCTGCTGTCACAGACAAGATCATTGTCAGCATCCGTGCACCATGTGCCGGGAGCTATGAGAGAAGCGTTAGTTGGACATTTGTCTGTGCTATCATTTGTTCCGTCGCCATCTGAATCTAAAGTTGAACATTCTCCTTTGCCATCAAGATCTATATCTTCCTGAAATGGATTATAAAAGCCTATACAGTTGTCAAATTCATCTCTTATTCCATCGCCATCACCATCATACAAAGGATCTTTTTGATCTTTTGTTTTAGTTGGAGGATTGTATTTATATGAGAAAATTCCAAGAGTCGGATCTCCATAGAGGGTGTAGATCAGCCTGTTTGCCCAACCAAAATTAGCATCATTTTTGAAATTGTATGTAAAACCATCCCCTATTGAAATGTCTTTAGACACATCAGCTATCCTTTTCGCATAATCTATTCCTGGATCAAAAGCTCCAGAACCAGATACTCTTGTTGCTGCAGTTGCAGTTACAGCATTGTTAAGAAGGTTTGCGTAATAAGATGAAAGGTTGTTGTTATTTGAATTCATTTTTGTTGTTCCATCAGAATCAAAATTATCAGCCCATCCATTTAGACAGGACATCTGAATAAAATGAGAAGGGAACCTGTCTCTTAAATTGGCAGCATGGTTCCTGTCAAAAATACCTCCCGTTGAATCGTTCCAGCCATGAGCATACCACATAACTATTCCGGGATGGTGAGAATTTAGAATTCCTTCCGTTGTTAATTCAGATGGCTCTGTTACAAGATAATTTGTAGCAGGATCTTTTCCTGAGTCATCAAGTTCCTTATAACTACAATTGCAATAATACTCTTTTCTCTGCTTTACCGCTCCGCATACTTTATCCAATCCATTAATGTTTGTTGTCTTATTACAATCTCCAATTTTTCCTGATTCAAAGTCAATCACAAGGTTCTGGTTATTGTAGGTGCATTCACAATAATTTTCATTTCTCTCCAGCCTTGTATCACAGGAGCCGGTACCATCTGGATTCATGCTCAAAACATTTCCACACATCTTGTTTAAATCATCAAGCAGCTCGTGATCCTTTTCTGGATTGTTACCATGAGCCCGTGGGCTCCAAGTTTGCGATGCAATAGCTCTGTAGTGCCAACTATCACCCTTTAGAGGAAATGCTATGCTGGTCCATCCCAATTTATTAAGATTATCTTTTATTTCGTTTATCGTAGAAGAATATGTTGAAAGATTTTTATAGTTAATGCCCCAAAGATTTCCTCTCATAAGAAGCGCGTTTGTTTTATGGGTAAGAATGTTTTCAGAAGAAGGATTTTTGCCGTTTCCTACAATATTTTCATACCTAATAATTCTAGCAAGTATAATATCAAGGTCTCTATACTTCTGCCCATAAATATCTGTTTGGTCATCTCTGGTATAAACAGGAATTCTCCCTACAACAAGGTCTGGGTTTATATCCCAGCTAATAGTTGACTCTCCATCCATCTCCTTTTGAGCCCAGTTCGAATCCATCTCACTGTAGTAGAAATCTGTAGGAGTCATTTTCTGTCGTGCTGCTTGAGCCCACCAGTCAGTCTTATTTTTATATAAGTCTGTTCTTTTCATCGGAACATCGCCGTCTAAAGGATCGGGATTTCCAATAAGAAGAAGGTAGTTTATAGGATAAGTTTGATTTTTATAGTTTGCCTTGAGCCAGGTTTTCATTTTTTCAGCCGCAGCCACTCCTATTCCGCCGCCCCAGCCTGTATAAGAAACAGTTTTACTGTTTCTTATACGCTTGTTCTCTGTAACTATTGTGACTGTGAAATTACGACTCTCTTTTGATTTTACAAACCTTCCGAGCTGTTTTGAGTTGGTGTAAACCTCGTTTGTTGTCATAATTGTCATATACTCTTCCTGAGCAAGAACGCCAGTGCCGGCAGCACTTTTTATTTTAAGGGTACTCACATTGTCTGCCTGCTCAGTTAGAGTCTCAAGTATTTTCTGGGAAAAAGCATCAGAAGCTGGTGGAGGAGTAATTTCTTTTAATGTTGCTGCAGGTGCTGTGTATGTTGCTACTACTGTTGCAGATTTTATATGTTTTAGTGTTTTTGTAACAGGATTGTACAGATAGGGCGAAATAGCAGCATCAACAACTTTGTAAACCCTGGCAACACCTTTTTCCGGCGCTCCAATATAGCTGGCCGGATAGAACGCGTTTTTGTTATAAACAGTAACATCTCTGCCATTTATAATATTTGCCGGTTTGGGGTATGAGCCAAACTGTGGTTCAGGTATTGCCGGAGTGACATCAACATTTGTAAAACTCTCTTCAACTATATCCTGAAGAGTAAGAGTTAAAGAAGCCATGTCAGCATCGTCAGGCATGAGCAGCTTAACGCTAAAACTTGGTAAATTTGGGAAACCTGGGGTTCCCTTAAACTGTGAAATCCTAAACTGCGCTCTTCCATCCTCAACAACCATTGCTGAGGTGTCTTTCTGCGTTGGTAGAGCAATTCTTATCTCTGCACCAGATATGGCATAGAAAAGAATAGACATTAGAAACAGAAACAAAATCTTTTTCATAACTCCTCCTGAAAATAAATTATCACAAAATGGAGACCTCTCCATTTTTCTAAAAATCATTACTAAAATCCCAACTTTTTTAACAAATCAGGCCGGTTCTTAAGCGCGACCTTTGCCACGGTTTTGAATCCTGAATACCAAAAATTGTAAGTATCAAGTGCTTCATCGCGTTTTCTGGTGGCCTCTACTGCTTCTGATTTTTCTTTTTCTGCTCCAGCTTTTGCTGCAACTGCCTGTTTCAGAAGAGCTTTTTCTTCTTCAAGAAGTTCTTGCGTAATTCCAATTGCATCAAGTGCGGCTGCTACTGACGAATCTTTGAATGCGTTGTCATAAAAAAGTGCGGCCTGCCCGGAAAATCCGGCAAAGCTCTCGTTTCTGTCGCCGACAAGTCCAAGCAGCATCAGTTTTTCGGGCATAAGTCTAAGAGCAGCTCTTGCAAGCTTGACTATATCCATGTAGCGGCTGTAGGCACTTTCTGATAGTGTATGGAATTCGTTTACCGCTGTGTACTGTTCTGAATACTCTTTTTTCTGCTCTTTCTGAAGTGAATCGAGCGTTTTGTGGAGCGATTCGCCGCTATTTATCTTATCTTCTGTCATTCTAAAGCGGGCGAAAGCTTCAAGAATCTGCGGGTCTCTTACATTTGTGAACAGGATTGTGCCTGCCATGAGCGTGTCATCAATTAAATGCTGCCGGTTTTTGATTTTTTTCGCTCCGGTTGTCTCTTCTGCACGCGGGTTAGCCGCGGAATCAAGCGCGGAAGTGGTTGTAACATGCGGGTCTGTCATAGTTTTTGCCTCCGGTAAAGGTTTTTGGGTGCGGGGAAACGGTTTTTATGTGCGGGAAAATAAATAATGCAAGCGGGGGGATGGATTCCCGCCTTCGCGGGAATGACATGGGGATATGTGGGAATGAGTTGAGAAGATGGGAAACTGAAACAAAAAGAGGTAGAGCTACCCCGCCGCTTTGCGCCACCCCTTCGCTGCGAAGGGGAATTGTTAAATAATTTCTTGACTTTGCAAGGTTTAGCCGATAATTCCTGCGGAACTGCGGAACTGCGGAACTGCGGAACTGCGGAACTGCGGAACTGCAACAAATGAACTGTTTTATTTTATCTGAAAAATCCAACGCGCTCCTTGACGAGAATGTTTTACAAAAGAACGGGGAAACATTATTTAAAAAGGATTCAATGTCAAGACAATTGTTAGGTGTAGGGTAGATAACGGTGTTGTTCTTTTTGAAAATTACGGTTTTGTTTCATCTTAATTCTCAGAAATTTGTTTGTTATAAAGGTTTGGAGAGAGGAGGATGAACAAAAAAAAGTCAAAAATCTTTTTTTGCAGATATTCGGAAGCTTTTGATATTAGCTTACAATAATCCATTTTTTCTGAAACTTTTATGGCTTCAAGAATGTCTAATGATAGCAATAAGTTACTTTGTTTTTATGGAAAATTGTAATTTTTTCAATAAAAACATAGACTTTCTTGTACTAAAAAAAGCTCTTTTTTTGTTGCGTTGAGATTGACGCTTTAACCCAACTTTCGCACAAAAACCACAAAATTAGGCAAAAACAAAGCTTCCCAA
>CAZISX010000060.1:20454-21922 GCA_964542005.1 uncultured Spirochaetales bacterium | reverse complement strand
ATATGACACTTCCGGAAAATGCCGACACAATGGAAATTATGACAACAAATCCTTGCGAAAATTAAGCATCAAAACAAACAACTCCTAACAATTATTTTTTTTACTTGATTTCATTTAAATAAAGGATTACAACACATTGTTTTTTTAATTTTTTTTATATGGGAGTTTAAAAATGAAGCAATTGTTTTTAATTATCACGATAATAGCAGCCTCTATTATCATCAGCTGTGGAGGGGAATCAAAAAAAGCTAACAATCCAACCTCGGACACATCCGACAACGACACGGTAAGCGATAAAGAAACAACTCCAGATGAGGACCAAAACATAAAATCCGACGATGATTCATGCAAAAATGAGATGGGAGAAGATGTAAATTTGAAAACAGATCCAAATAACTGCGGCATCTGTGGCAAAATTTGCGCTTATGATGAAACAAAGCATGCACAACCAGCTTGCGTAGAGGGCAATTGCGAAATTGGCAGCTGCAACGAAGGATGGTTTGACAAAAACGGCGGAACAGACGGTTGCGAATATGAGTGTAATTTTATTGGTGAAATTGACGAAAACTGTGACGGCAAAGATGACAACTGCGATGGTAGTTTTGATGAAGGAGCCAATCTTGAATCACCTGAAAGCTGTGGAAAATGCGGCAACAATTGTATTGACCTAATTCCGGCTAACCTTAAAAACACAGTTGCGGCAACAACCTGTCTTCTGGAAAAATGTGTTTACGAATGCGTCTTAAATCAGTACAATCTTGATGGTCAGCCGGGTTGCGAATATCCCTGTGTTAAATCAAATAGTGGTGTTGAACAGTGTGATAATCTTGACAATAACTGCGACGGAACAATTGATGAGGGATTAGACTGCAGCTGCCTGGACGGAAATAATCAAGGATGCACAGTTGCAGAAACCTATTGCTCCGGAAATCAGAGCTGCTCAAGCGGAACATGGGGCAATTGTACTACAGACAGACCAAATACAAGTGCTGAAATATGCGATGGAATTGATAATGATTGCTCTGGAAAGGCTGATGAAGCTTTTATGAATGAGACTGGGACTCTATATATTCACGATGATCATTGCGGTGGCTGCAACAAACCCTGTCTCGATATTCACGCCAACAACTTCTGCAATAAAAGCGGTGCAAATATTGGAACCTGCACTGCAACATGTGTCAGAGCGTTTTCTAATCTGGACAACAACAACTTTAATGGCTGTGAATCGGGCTGCGAAACCAATAAATCGGAGCTTGTAATTGCGGGCGGTGTTTCAGAAAATGATATTTATGCAGAAAGAGGCGATTCGGTTTTTGATGGAACAAATATTGCCATTATTTATGTCAAAAATGAGGGCACTACCACAAATTTATATTTCAAAAAAGTAGACAAAACAGGTGCTGCCATAGTTAAAGAAAAAAAAATAACGCTTTTTAGTAAAGGTGAAGTTATTATCACACCGGCAATA
>CAZISX010000060.1:0-20444 GCA_964542005.1 uncultured Spirochaetales bacterium | reverse complement strand
TTGCTGGCGGAAATTATCATGTTGCCTATAAGCTTGGCAATGATCTTTGGTATCGCCCAATTGATATTAACGGAAATTTGATTACAGGAAAAGCTGCGGCAAAGATTACGAGTGTTACAAGCCCTAACTTTGCGGCATATCCTTATATATCAAAGCAAACCGGACAGAATATAATCCCGATTTCATGGCACGAACAAAATGGAACCCAGCTGGAAACAAAAACTAGAAGGATTGATGGAACAAGCGGAGCTGTTTTATCCGGAGAAGCAATTATAGCAAACAATTCATACACATACTATTACCCTGCGACAACAAACACGCCAACAGATTTCGGAATAGTTTACTGCCGGAAAGATGGAGCAAATTCAAGTCTTTATCTTACAGTTTACAAAAATGATTTAACCACACCAAAAACTATCCTTGTTCAAAGCTACACCGGAGAAATGTATTGCGGCGGAAACAACACCTACAACATAACAACAAAAGATGGAACCGAAACAACCAGATATTTCTTTGTTTCCTATGTTAATGGTGCTGACAACCGCTCTCCGGCAATCAGCAGTTATAAATGGGAAAATTCTACAATATCAGGGTATGACAGCGAAGTGATAATCGCAACAAAAACAGACCTTTATAAAATTGCAAAAATGACACTTGACCTTTCTTCAGACAACAATCTTCTTGTTACCTATGCCCACAATTACACTAACGGCAACGCAAAATCTTCCTCTCTCTACTATGGCAGATATAAAATTGGAAAGCTTGAAGCTAAAGGCAGCTTTAATTTAATTCGCAACTTTGGCACAAAACACGGATTTAGCGGCAAAATCAACGCAAACTATGCTGCAGACAAATCAATTATTATCCAATATATGACACTTCCGGAAAATGCCGACACAATGGAAATTATGACAACAAATCCTTGCGAAAATTAAGCATCAAAACAAACAACTCCTAACAATTATTTTTTTTACTTGATTTCATTTAAATAAAGGATTACAACACATTGTTTTTTTAATTTTTTTTATATGGGAGTTTAAAAATGAAGCAATTGTTTTTAATTATCACGATAATAGCAGCCTCTATTATCATCAGCTGTGGAGGGGAATCAAAAAAAGCTAACAATCCAACCTCGGACACATCCGACAACGACACGGTAAGCGATAAAGAAACAACTCCAGATGAGGACCAAAACATAAAATCCGACGATGATTCATGCAAAAATGAGATGGGAGAAGATGTAAATTTGAAAACAGATCCAAATAACTGCGGCATCTGTGGCAAAATTTGCGCTTATGATGAAACAAAGCATGCACAACCAGCTTGCGTAGAGGGCAATTGCGAAATTGGCAGCTGCAACGAAGGATGGTTTGACAAAAACGGCGGAACAGACGGTTGCGAATATGAGTGTAATTTTATTGGTGAAATTGACGAAAACTGTGACGGCAAAGATGACAACTGCGATGGTAGTTTTGATGAAGGAGCCAATCTTGAATCACCTGAAAGCTGTGGAAAATGCGGCAACAATTGTATTGACCTAATTCCGGCTAACCTTAAAAACACAGTTGCGGCAACAACCTGTCTTCTGGAAAAATGTGTTTACGAATGCGTCTTAAATCAGTACAATCTTGATGGTCAGCCGGGTTGCGAATATCCCTGTGTTAAATCAAATAGTGGTGTTGAACAGTGTGATAATCTTGACAATAACTGCGACGGAACAATTGATGAGGGATTAGACTGCAGCTGCCTGGACGGAAATAATCAAGGATGCACAGTTGCAGAAACCTATTGCTCCGGAAATCAGAGCTGCTCAAGCGGAACATGGGGCAATTGTACTACAGACAGACCAAATACAAGTGCTGAAATATGCGATGGAATTGATAATGATTGCTCTGGAAAGGCTGATGAAGCTTTTATGAATGAGACACAAACAGTTTATACAAATAGTGAACATTGTGGAGCGTGCAACAAACCCTGCCGTGATGTTCACTCGAACAATTCCTGTTATAAAAGTGGGGCAAATATTGGAACATGCACTGCAAACTGCCTCACAGGATTTTATAATGTTGATAATGATAACTGGAATGGTTGCGAGTCTGGATGTGAGACCAGCAAATCAGAGGTTGTAATTGCGGGCGGTTTTACAGCAGATAATATTTATTCAGAAAGAGGCGATTCTGTTTTTGATGGAACAAATATTGCCATTATTTATGTCAAAAAGATTGGCACTACTGCAAATTTATATTTCAAAAAAGTAGATAAAACAGGCGCTGTTCTTATTACAGAAAAAGCAATAACCGATGTCTCAAGCGGCGAACAAATAGTTACCCCTTCCATAGGTTTTGCTGGAGGGAAATATCATGTTGCATACAAACTTGAAGATAATGTCTGGTATCGCCCAATTGATTTAAACGGAAATTTTATTACAGGCAAAGCTTCGGTAAAGATTTCAAATGTTGACAGCAATACCTCTAACTTTGCAGCATATCCTTATATATCAAAGCAAACCGGACAAAACATAATCCCGATTTCATGGCAAGAACAAAACGGCTCCAAGATGGAAACAAAAACCAAAAGAATTGAGGGAACAAGCGGAGCTGTTTTATCTGGAGAAGCAATTATAGCAAACAATTCATACACATACTATTACCCTGCAACAACAAACACGCCAACAGATTTCGGAATACTTTTCTGTCAGACAGATAACACAAATTCAAATCTTTATCTTACAGTTTACAAAAATGATTTAACCACACCAAAAACTATTCTTGTTCAAAGTTACACAGGAGAAATATATTGCGGCGGAAACAACACCTACAACATAGCAACAAAAGATGGAACAGAAACAACCAGATATTTCTTTGTTTCCTATATTGATGGTGCAGACAACCGCTCTCCAGCAATCAACAGCTATAAATGGGAAAACAGCACTCTATCCAATTACAGCGGCGAAGTAATAATTGCAACAAAAACAAGCCTATATAAAGCTGTAAAAACAACTCTTGACCTTTCTTCAGACAACAATCTTGTTGTTACCTATGCCCACAACTACACCAACGGCAACACAAAAACATCAACTCTTTACTATGGAAGATACAAAACCCCATCTCTTAACGCAAATGGCGACTTCAGTCAAATACGCAGCTTTGGCGAAAGACACGGGTTTCGCGGTAAAATCAACGCAAACTATGCTGCAGACAAATCAATTATTATCCAATATATGACACTTCCGGAAAATGCCGACACAATGGAAATTATGACAACAAATCCTTGTGAAAAGTAGGCATTTCTAACTATTCAGGAATTATCAACCAGAAAAGACTTATTTTCTCAATTTTTTATAATAATTTATAAGATTATTTGTTGAAGAATCGTGTGATTCAATTTTTTCTTCACCGCTAAGTTCAGGAAGGATTTTTTTAGCAAGCTGTTTTCCAAGCTCAACGCCCCACTGATCAAAACTGAAAATATTCCAGATTACACCTTGAACAAATATTTTGTGTTCATAAAGAGCAACAAGCGAACCAAGTGTTCTCGGAGTAAGTTTTTTGAACATTATTGAGTTTGTTGGTCTGTTTCCTTCAAAAACCTTGAAAGGGAGAAGTTTTTCAATCTGCGCACTGCTCAACCCATCTTTTTCAAGCTCGGTTTTGACCTCGCAAGCTGATTTTCCTTTCATCAGTGCCTCAGTTTGAGCAAAAAAGTTTGAAAGAAGAATCGGGTGGTGGTCGCCAATTGGATTTTGGGAAACTGCAGGAGCAATAAAATCGCACGGAATCAGCTTTGTTCCCTGATGAATCAGCTGATAAAAAGCGTGCTGACCGTTTGTTCCAGGTTCGCCCCAGATAACAGGACCGGTTTCGTAATCAACTTTTTTGCCCGATCTGTCAACAAATTTGCCGTTTGACTCCATATTCCCCTGCTGAAAATATGCAGCAAATCTGTGCATATACTGGTCATAAGGGAGTATTGCTTCGCTCGATGCACCTAAAAAATTGCAGTTCCATATTCCTAAAAGTGCAAGAATTACAGGCATATTCTTCTCAAAAGAAGCTTCTTTAAAGTGGTTATCCATCGCATGAGCTCCGGCAAGAAGCTCTTTAAAATTTTCAAAACCGATAGTACAGGCAATAGAGAGGCCGATTGCACTCCAAAGCGAGTATCTGCCTCCAACCCAGTCCCAGAATTCAAACATATTTTCTGTGTCAATTCCAAACTTTTCAACCTCTTTTTTGTTTGTAGAAAGAGCTATAAAATGTTTTGCGACAAATTTTTCATCTTTTGCAAAACCTAGAAACCAGGTTCTTGCAGAGTGAGCGTTTGTCATTGTTTCCTGAGTTGTGAATGTTTTGGATGCAACCATAAAAAGAGTTGTCTCTGGATCAATTTTTTTCAGCGTTTCAGCAATATGAGTTCCGTCAATATTTGAGACGAAGAATGTCTCAATATGCTGTTTTTTATATGATTTTAGTGATTCAGTCACCATAACAGGGCCAAGATCGCTGCCGCCAATTCCAATATTTACTATATATTTTATAGTCTTACCGGTATAACCTTTCCATTCGCCGGAGATAATTTTATTGGAGAAAATCTCCATTTTTTTGAGAACACTATTTATTTCGGGCATAACATTTTTACCGTCAACCATAACAGGCTTGTCGGAAAAATTTCTTAAAGCTGTGTGTAAAACTGCACGGTTTTCTGTCTCGTTTATAGCCTCTCCATCAAACATTTTTCTGATTGATTCTGATAGATTAGTCTCTTTAGCAAGTTTCGCAAGAAGCTGTAATGTCTCTGGATTTATGATGTTTTTGGAATAATCGAGAAGAATATCCTCAAATAGAAAAGAGAACTTTTCAAATCTTTTTTCATCATTTTTGAACATTTCTGACATTTTCTGATTTTTCATAGTTTTACAATGAAGAGCAAGCTCTTGCCACGCTTTTGTTGAAACAGGATTTATTCTGTCAAGCATTGTTTCCTCCAAAATTTTTAAGATTACCTGTGAAATATATAGATTCTCAAAGAGTATGTCAAAAAAAGCACTAAACTATGTTTTGAATTGAACCGTCAAGTCTGCCTTGTAAAAAGGAAGGGGCCGCCGGAGCGGCCTTAGAATTATTCGTATTCTATATTGTAAACAATAAAAAAACCTTCATCGTTAGAAGAGTCGCCATAAACACACCCCATTTCGATCTTGTTATCAGAGGGATGTGCTGCACCACAACTCATTATTTTACCATTAAATTCCACCTTCGAGAGATCATTTGAAGATCTTATTTGAACTGTTTCAAATCCTTTTGATTTAGAACAGCTAAAACTTGGAGATTCCAGATCTAGTCCAGTAATGCTATTATCATCAGAGGTGGCGGAGAAAGAAAGAGTGCTGTCGCCAAAACAACTGGAATTTGGATCCATCTGATATACTGCGCAGGATAAAAGATTGCCAATATTAATTACTGACGGAAGAGCCGAAGGTTTCTCTTTCAGCTCATTTCCTGTTTTCAAATCTTTCGAGTATGAGAAGACAAACTTAATTCTCTGATATTTTTCGATACAGGTTTTCGGATCATCCCCGCTCCATTGAGCCCCCAACTCCTCACAATAAAAAGATTCAGCATCTCTGGTCAATTTAGGAAAATATTCTTTAGTTATACATGCAGAAGGCTGTTCTTCTTTTTCTTCGCATCCCAAAATCATCAGAACTAAGATTGCTATCAAAATCAGTTTTTTCATTTATTCCTCCTATTCTGCTAAATCTATGTGATGAATCTCATTGGTAACAGGATCCGCCACAATATATGACGGAACAATTGAGCCGTCAGGTCTGATCGAGTAATTTATCTTTGCAGTATCAAAATCTTCTGCTTCAGACGGAAGCTGTTCTATAACATAAGCCTTCAAAACAGGGTCATTAACATCAATTGTTACTGGCTGAGATGCTAAACTTTTTGGAATCTCATTTACTATTGATTTTAGTCCGTTGCCATCAAAAGTTACCCTTATTCCGCCATTAGCAAGTATTCTTCCGTTTATTTTAGGATTATAAACAAAAGTAATGCTTTGAATTATTGAATTTTTTAGTTCTACACCATTGTTTGTGTTGTCTAAATAAGAAGATATCTCTTGAAGAAATGCTCCTGTAAACTCAAAATCAAAATCACTCTGTTCAAGAGCAATATTTTCTGCCTCAACGCCAAACATATCAATAAAGTCAGTGTCTCCAAAAACACCTGTAAGCGATTTTAAAGCTCTATTTAATTCATAAGTGTAGCGAAAATTTTCAACTGTAAGAGTTGCCTCTGGTGTATAGTAGGATGTAAAATTCTCAATAACTTCAGGAGTTGTATTTGCCGGAATATAGAATTTTGAAAGAAGTTCTGATGGCAGATAAATTTCCGGAATAATAACTGGAACAATAGAAGGAATAGTTATTAGCGACTTCTCTTTAGGTTTCCATGAGTTTATAAATCTTGAATTTTCTTTGCAGAATAGTCCAAATTCCTGCTCATTTCCTCCGGCACCTCTAATTTTTTTAGGAAAATTTTTTAATACAGGGGAATCGTTAAACATATATGTTTGATTTTGTTTTGTTTCGTCTGTACAATCCACCTTTTCTTTTGTTATAAATACAGGCATTCTATAAGCATTGTTTCCATAAGACCCTCCTACATTATGTTTTGAATACAATGCTTCGCGCCAAGCTTGAGACATAGATTTTCCGGCTTTCAACGCATGCCAAAGTCTACCCCTCTCATAATATTCATCATCGTAATCATCAAACCATTCTGAATTGCCATGAATTCCTCCAACGCCCTTGACTCCTTTAAGTGTCTCTCTCCATGCTGAAAAAATTTCACTCCAGTATGAATCCTTATAATAAATATATTCATTGTGATATCCTGTACAAGGGAGTCCTGAACATGTGTTTTTTATGCGCTGGACTTCTGAAATATCTTTGCTTGAATTCCCCATCTGATTACAAGCCTCAGAAACATACCAGTCTGTATTGAGAGAACCAATGTATTTGTCAAAAAAATACTTACTGCTGTTAAAGGTGTCGTTTGCAACACCATCATTATATTTATAGCCAAACTTAAGGGAAGGTGTCTCATTGCTCGCAAATGCGTTTTTCGAATTTAGAGGCCAGTTCCGTGCGTATGCATTTAATTCATTATTATTGTCTTTATCAGCAAACGACCCATGTGCGCTGATCCAAAGAAGATCATAATTATCCGCATATTTGTAAAAAAGCTCTTTTTCAGGAACATTGCCTGTGCCATTTTTAACAACCAGTTTTTCAAAGTATGCTTTTCTGGCGGCGGTATCATCTGTAGCAGGTGCATAGACAAAGTAATCATGTCGCGCGTTCGGGAACCATGATGGCAGATTTTCTGATGTATTTCTGATAGACTTTCTAGCTCCAGCGGGAACATCGGTAGCTCTAAATATTGCCATTGAAAACTCTGCCTGGTTCAAAAACAAATAGGCACCATTTTCTATTTTGTATGTGCCTGTGCTTCTAAAAATTTCAGTTTTACCATTATAAGTTTTTTCTAAAATAACATTGCCATAAAGAGAAATGTAGTAATCAGCAGTTTTATATTTAAAACTTTTATTATTTTCAAGTTCTTTCATAAATATTTTTGGGTAATCAAGACTATGAATCCACACAAATCCAGCGTACCCTTTCCATGGCTCATCTGATTCCAAGCCATCTTCTTTGAATCCGTAAAAAAGTCTGGCCTGCGCTGAGAGTTCAGGTTGAATCTTGATTGAACCAACTTTGTTATTCCATGATGCTGGCAATGTTGTGGTTCCACTTGTACAAATAATCCAGTCTGATGTAAAATCCTTTCCCTTATAAAGATAGACATCCCAGCCAGGATGAACAAATACTTTTGCAAGCTCACCCTTAGAAGGTTTTCTATCAAACTGTAGCAAATAGTAAGCATCGTCAATATTACTAACGCCTGAAGTCTGAACATTTTTTTTATTATAAAATATTGCACCATGACTGTTAAATCGGATAGAACTAATCTTGTTTTCCAAGCCTGATAAATTTGTTAGCCATTCGCTAAGGTTCATCTGCTGAAGTTCTTTTCTTTTAACTACAATGCATCTTCCCTTAAAATCAGCATGTTCACATAGTTCCGCAGTTTGATTATCCCGAAGACCGTTCAAATCAATCGCAATGACAACATCATTATAGCCAAGAGAAGTAAGGTTAGAGACATTTGAAGTTATTGATTTGCAGTTATCAGTGTTATTATTTAAATAACCTTTTTTGCAAATTTTAACTCCTGCATTCAAATCCGATGTAACACTTAAAACAAAAACCATTGTTGCTAAAAATGCAACAGATTTAGAGAGAGAGAGAGAGAGAGAGAGAGCAAAAACCGTGCCTCAATCCTCTTAACTTGGAAAAAAACTTCATAAAAACCTCCTAAAAACTACAAAAAAAACTCCAATACAATACAAACAATTAGTAACTTGTCAAACTATTTCTGAAATTTTGAAACAAAACCGTATTAGTTACGAATCATTTTTTACAAAAGTTTTTAAAAGGAAAAAGATTGAACAATTTAACCACAAATCTAATTAAGTCAACTCATACAACTTTATCAAAAAGTATAAAAGTCAAATCTAAAACAACTCAGAACTATTTCTTATTTTTGACATTTGCAGAACTCTCAATTATAGTAATTTGTTTTTTTTTGTTTTAAATAATCTTGGAGGTTTATTATGGAGATTCTTTTTCAATTGGTGGACATTTTTCTGCATCTTGACAAACATCTGGCAGAGATAATTATGAATTATCAGACTTGGACTTATTTGATACTTTTTTTAGTTATTTTTTGCGAAACAGGCTTTGTTGTTACCCCGTTTCTTCCCGGCGATTCCCTGCTTTTTGCCGCCGGAACTCTTTGCGCTATGAATGGAAGTCCTTTAAATGTTTATGTATTAATGGCATTATTAATTACCGCTGCTATTTTGGGCGACACGGTAAATTACTGGACAGGAAATTTTGTAGGTCCGAAAGTCTTTCACTATGAAAAAAACCGGTTTTTCAAGAAAGAACATCTTATCAAAACCCACAATTTCTATGAAAAACATGGCGGCAAAACAATTATTTTTGCGAGATTTATCCCAATAATCAGGACTTTTGCACCGTTTGTTGCCGGAATTGGAAGCATGACTTATGTCCGCTTTATATCCTACAACATTTTTGGCGGAATAGCCTGGGTAAGCTCTTTTCTTCTTGCCGGTTTTTATTTTGGCAATATTCCGATGGTTAAGCGCAATTTCACAATGGTAATTATGGCTATTATTATAATCTCTGTCATACCGGTAGCTATTGAATTTATTAAGAATTTCAGAGCAAAAAGCAAACCTGCATAAAAATTTCGGGAGGGACTATGACAATTATCAAAGGCAAAATTTTTGTATATGGCGATAATGTTAATACTGATGTTATTTTCCCAGGGAAATACACCTACACCGTGACCGACCCTAAAGAGATAGCTGCTCACACGATGGAAGACGAAGACCCTAATTTTATTAAAGAATTTCAACATGGCGATATTATTGTTGCAGGGAAAAATTTTGGCTGCGGTTCAAGCCGCGAGCAGGCTGCTTTCTGTTTCAAATATCTTGGTCTCGGAGCGATAATTGCTGAAAGTTATTCAAGAATTTATTATAGAAACTGCATAAATGCCGGTCTTCCAGCTCTTGAAGTGAAAGCTCTTAAAGAAAAAGTAAAAAGAGGCGATGTTGTAACTATTGATACTGAAAAAGGAACAATTACACTTGCTGACGGCTCTGTTGCAGCGTTTCCCCCTCTTCCGCCGGAAGTTGCAGGAATTATGGAGCTTGGCGGACTTGATGAATATATTGCTGAAAAACTCAAAAAGATGGTTTAGGTTAATTTTTCTTTTTATCCACAGGATCATAACCGAAATTTTTATTCCACGGATTACACCTTAAAATTCGCCATAAACCAAGAATTCCCCCTTTTAAAATCCCCTTTTTCTCAATAGCTTCCATTGTATATGCTGAACAGCTGGGGTAAAAACGGCATCTCTGACCGAGGTATGGAGAAATCGCAAGCTGATAAAACCTAATTAGAGCTAGGAGGATTTTTTTCATTAAGCCACTTTGCAAAAAAGAGATAATCAGCAAGTATTTCATCATGAAAAAGATCAGAAGTCCTCGGAATTATTATAACATCTACCGGATTGACAAACAACTCTTTCCTGGTTCTGAAGATTTCTCTTGTCCATCGCCTGACAGTGTTGCGAAACACAGAATTGCCAACTTTTTTTGTCACAATAATGCCAAGTTTTGAATTAGAATCTATGGAGTTCCGAAAATTAAAAATAAGTTTTCTGGTTTTAAAAACTTTGCCATTATCTTTAATAAATCTAAAATCTTTTGATTTTCTTATTCTGGCTTTTTTGGGAAAAGAATTATCCAATTTATGAATTCAGAAGAAAATTACTTTGTGTATATTTCAACGCTGAGTTTTTTTCTGCCTTTTCTTCTTCTGTTGCTAAGTATTTTTCTGCCATCAGCAGTTTTCATTCTTTTTCTAAAGCCGTGTGTTCTTTTTCTTGAAATCTTGCTCGGCTGAAATGTTCTTTTCATAATATCCTCCAATAAATAATCACAAAATCAAAAAACTCAAAGAAATATACTTCTAAAATTTGCAAAGTCAACAAAAAGCAGTCTCAAAATAATATTTTATTCTGATGAAAGAGAGTTTTTTAGAAGCTCTGCATTTTGCCAAGTCAGAAGAGGCTCGATGACTAAATCAAGAGCACCCTGCATAACATCATCAATTCTATATAAAGTTAAGCCAATGCGATGGTCTGTAACCCTGCTCTGTGGAAAGTTGTAAGTCCTTATTTTTTCTGATCTATCTCCCGAACCAACGAGAGATTTTCTCTGTTCTGAAATTTCAGAGTTGTGTTTGTCAACCTCAAACTGAAGCAGTTTCGCATACAAAATATTCATAGCTTTTTCTCTGTTTTGAATCTGGCTTCTCCCGTCCTGTGTTGCCACAACAATGCCGGATGGAATATGTGTTATGCGGACAGCTGACTCTGTTTTGTTGATATGCTGACCGCCTGAACCGCTTGCTCTGTAAACATCAATCCTGAGATCTTTGTCATCAATTTTGACTTCGTCAACATCATCAACCTCGGGCATAACAGCAACTGTAATAGCAGAGGTGTGAACTCGTCCCTGAGATTCTGTCTCAGGAACTCTCTGAACGCGGTGCACGCCTGATTCATATCTGAGTCTTCCATAAACACCATTTCCATGAACAAAAGCAACAACTTCCTTTAATCCGCCGCCTTCCTGCTCCGAGATAGAGACTGTTTCTATTTTCCAGCCTTTAAAATCTGCGTATCTGGTGTACATTCTATAAATTTCTGCCGCAAAAAGAGAAGCTTCATCCCCGCCTGTTCCTGCCCTTATTTCAAGAACTGCACTTTTTGAATCAAGAGGATCTTTTGGTAAAAGAAGTACCTGAAGTTCATCCGTCAGCTTTTCAAACTTTTCTTCAAGCATCGGAATTTCTTCTTTAATCAGGCCAATAAGCTCCGGATCATTTTCATCGCGAAGCATCTGTTTCTGACCTGCGAGTTCGCTTTCAACCCGCTCCCAGTCCTTATATTTTTCAGAAATCTCCTTTAGATTTGCATATTCCTGAGTCAATTTTCTATATTTTTTCATATCAGAGGCAACATCTGGCCGCATTAGCTCTGCCTCAAGTCTTTTGTATCTGTCGTAAACTTCCTCAAGCTTTGATTTTATGTTGAACATTCTATGTCTCCTGAAATTTTTATAAAACGCAAAAAACGGCAGATTTTATCAGAAAATGAAATTCTGGCAACTTTTTTCATAACTTAGGTTGAAATCGCTCCTACTTAAGGAATAGCAAATTCAACAACAGAGGCTGGCTTAAATACAATGATTTTTGAATCACCGCTATTTTTTGATGAATAAGTAAGCTCATATTTCCCAGGCTTTATGTTACCAATAATACAAGGAGGTTTGCAGGTTTTTTCTATTTTTGTATCTCTGCTCAAATACAGTGTAACTCCTTGATTTTGTGCTGAAACTTTTAATATTGCAGGTCGCTGGTCATTTTTCACCTCTTTTGCACTAATTGAATTGAAAGGTTGTTGCTTCTGATACGGTTTTTTATAGCTCAAAGCAACAATAAAAATAAAAACCCCAAGAATTACTGCAGCCATCAAGGAAAGCTGCAAAACAGGATTCAATTTGATTTTCTGATAAATTGAATGATAAAGAATTTTGTGCGGCTTCAAGAAATTTTTGCCTGAAAAATCATCCTTAAATTCTGAAATATTGCTGTATCTGTCGTCAGGCCGAAGCGACAATGATTTCATTATTGACTTATCTGCATAATGGGGAATTTTAGGGTTCAGACTCGAAGGTGAAAGAAGTGTATCTCCATTAGCCCTGTCTGTTGCGGTAGGCGGCATTATCCCCGTCAAAGTGTGATAAATCGTAGCTGCGAGTGCATAAATATCTGTTTTTGGTCCTTGTTTTGCCTTTCTGCTGTACTGTTCAATCGGGCTGTAGCCATGTTTAACATAGCTTGTCATCTCTGTTATTCTGTCATTAGGAGCTTCACGGCTTGAACCAAAATCAAGAAGTTTCGGTTCGCCTGACTTGGTAATAAAAATATTGTCAGGACTTATATCTCTGTGTACCAGATTTTTTTCGTGTACAGCAGAAAGCCCGTCCATCAAAGGAAGAAATATTGCGCACGCTTCTTCAAAAGAAAGTCTGGAGAGATTTTTTTCCTTCAAAAATTTAGATAGAACCGTACCTTCCAGATAATTCATAATCATATAGCCGGTACCATTTTCCTCAAAGAAATCCTTAACATAGACAATATTAGGATGTTCTCCTATTTTTGCAATAGTCCTTGCTTCAGCGAGGAATCCAGCAAGCCCCAGCTTGTAGTCATGCTTAACTTCACTACTTATCGGAGTCAGATTCAGAGAGTTAAGCTCTCTTATCGCAAGTGCTCTCGGGTAATATTCCTTGATTGCGACTTTTACCTGCAGCGTTGTGTCATACCCCAGATAAGTTATGCCAAATCCGCCATACCCAAGCTTGGTTCCTAAAATATATTTTCCGCCGGCAAGTGCAGTTTCCGGCTCTAACTCCATCGCAGCACTGGGTTCAAAAGAGCCTGGAACAAATCCGCAATACAGACATTTATCAACAGACTCCAAAGGATTCATACAACCCATGCAAAGTTGAGGATTCATATTTCAACCTGTTTCTGATTCATAATATTTTCAACAATAAGTAAAAGGTTTTTTCTGAAAGAAAGCAGCCCGAAGGTTGTATCAATAACAAAATCGGCATGTTGCAGCTTTTTTTCCTGAGGAATCTGGGCGTTTATAATTGAAAGAGCCTCTGATTTAGAAAAATTATTTCTTTCAACCAGCCGTTTAAGCTGTTCTTCGGGGTGACAAACTGTTAAAATCAGAGGTTTAAATCTTTTTTCCAGACCAGCTTCAAAAATTATTGCAGCCTCAAAAACCGTGTTTATGTTGTTCTTTAGATTATTATTTATAAGAGTTTCAGCACTCGAAAAAAGTAGCGGATGAACAATTTTGTTCAGTATTTGAAGAGCATTTTTGTCATTAAAAACAATATTCCCAAGAATTTTTCTATCAACAACATTTAATGGAGCAATTAAAGATCCAAATGCAGAAATCAGCTCTTTTTTAATCTCTTCATCATTGAGAAGCGCGTGGCCAATATAATCAGCATTAATAACCGAAAAACCGTATTCTGCGTGAAGAATGTTTGTGATATAACTCTTGCCTGTTGCAATATTGCCTGTGATTGTAATTAGTTGTGCCATCAGTTATTTTTTAGGAGCTGTAGATTCCTGACCATTTCTCTCAACAAGTTTAACCCTGATATAATAAGATTTTCCATTTTTATCCTGTTTAATTTTGATAACATCCCTATCAGATACTTTTTCAGGCATTTTGTAGGTAAACACAGTTCCGTCAGGCATTTCCACCGTCTGAGGCTGTCCGCTTTGCACTTCATCAGTATAAATAATTGTGTCAAGCACAACCGCATCAACCGGAAGTTTAGCCTGAACCTTGCAGGATGAGATGAAAAACATGGCAAAAATAATGATAAAAATCTTGTATTTACAGCTCATTACACCCTCTCGAAATAGCAGACTCAACAAACGAATCATTATCTTATTATTGTAAAAAAGGTTTGTCAATTAAACTGCCTCAAAAACCCAAAATTTGACAATTCATTTTCAACATATTATTCTGACTCCAGTTTATTCTGGAGGTTTCTATGTTTTTTGTGGCAATTATTCTTTTTACCGCACTGCCTGCAGCCGAACTTTATCTTTTGATAAAAACAGGACAGGCTATCGGGGCGTTTCAGACAATTATGATTCTTATTTTTACAGGAATTTTTGGCGCGTCTCTGGCAAGATATCAGGGACTTTCTGCACTTCAGAAAATTCTCAGGGCAACCTCTGAAGGAAAAATCCCTGGAGCTGAGATACTTGAAGGTGTTATGATTCTTGCTGGAGGACTGCTGCTTTTAACGCCTGGGTTTATCACAGATATACTTGGAATTACTATGTTTTTCCCTCCAACAAGAAAGCTATGGGCAATAGCTGCTATCTACTATTTCAGAAAAAAAATGAATTCCGGCAGGATGAACTTTCACTACTATTCGCCAAATTCGGAAACTAGAGAAAACAGCTACACCAGAGAACAGATTATTGATGTAATTCCTGAAAAAAAGGATGATGAGAAATAAATTTGATTTTCACAAAACCTTCTTTTGACAAACAGATTCCTTTCTGTTAAAGTTTCGTGTTTTTTTATACAAAAATCCGCTGGAATCACATCTTTTTGAATAAATAGAGGGAGTTCCGGCATTATCCCGAAAGGAGAAAAAAATGGCGCATCGCGATTTAACTTTTATATACCCGTTTTTATGGATTCTTGGGGCTGGCGCATTTGGTTATCTGATATACATTATCTGGAAATATGCGAAAGATTTGAAACAATCGCCCCGTGAACTGTGGTTTGTTTCTCTTTCTCAGGTTGTAGAGTTTGTCGCATATACCTTAATGAACACAACATTTACCCTATTTCTAACCAGCGATGTTGGAATGAACGATATTGAAACAAGTAACTATCTCGGCATCTGGAGCGTTGGTATTACAATCACGGTTCTTGGGGTCGGTGCATTAACTGATGCAATCGGCGTGAAAAAAGTCCTTATGGCAGGAACAGTTCTCGCGATTTTTTCGCGACTCTTTTTCGCAATGACTACAAATATTTACGCGCTAACCGTACTTGCTTTCATCCCGCAGGCTATGTCGGTTGCACTTTTAGGGCCTGTTATTTCTGTTGCAATCAAAAGATTTACGACAAAAGAGACCTCGGCAATGGGATTTGCACTTTTTTATACACTAATGAATATCGGTTACGCACTCGGCGGCTGGTTTTTCGATTTTATCCGCGGCTCGATGGGCGAATATGGCCACATCACAATTCCACTTTTTGGAACAATGTCAACCTACCGTTTTATAATGCTTGTGAGCTTTATTGTTGCCCTTCCTACATTCTTTTTAGTAAAATTTATGAGAGAAGGAATTGATCTTAAAGATGACGGACAAATTGTGACTCTGGCATCTCTCACCAAAATCCGAACAACCTCTATCTCAGCAATTTTACAGACAATTTCGTCAGCGTTCAAAGATTCGTTTTCTATTTTAAAGCAGGTTGCATCACAGAAACAGTTCTGGAAATTTATGATACTTCTCGCCATTCTTCTTGGTGTAAATTATGTTTTCTACCACTTTCACTATACATTTCCGAAGTACGGAATCAGAGTTTTCGGCGAAGGAGCAAAAATCGGTACAATTTATGGCGTCTTAAACCCTGTAATTATTGTGTTTATCGTTCCTTTTATCGGCTGGATAACAAGAAAAGCAAGCTCCTACGCAATGCTGACGCTGGGAACATTCATCTCAGCTTTTTCAGTGTTTTTTGTAGTAATTCCAAGCTCTTACTTTGCGCCGCTTGCTGACACAGTTTTTGGAAGACTGATATGGGATTTGTGGCTCGGCGTAAGCCCGAATACCTCGCCTGAAATTTTGGGGCTTTATATCGCTTTTGCGTTTTTTGTCGGATTTTTTACACTTGGCGAAGCAATCTGGTCGCCGAGATTTATGGAATACACCGCAAGAATTGCGCCAAAAGGTCAGGAAGGAAGCTATCTTTCTCTTACCTATCTGCCGAAACTTTTCTCCCAGCCGCTTGTTGCATACATGAGCGGACAACTGCTGGCAACCTATGTTCCGATGAAAGAGAAACTTGATTCGGCAGGCAAGGTTGTGAAAAATTCCGCCGGTCAGATTGTCCAAGTTACAGGAGATATTTCAAACCATCAGATGGTTTGGTTCTGGGTCGGGATTGTAGCAATCATAAGTCCGATTGGAATGGTAGTTTTAAGAAAATTTGTTGCTGCAAAAGAAGAATAATTAATGAAAGAATTTTTTTGCTGGTATACAAAAATTAAAACTCTTCAACCAGAAAATCTGCGAATTTCTTGGTATTTGCGTCAAACGAAACACCAATCATGAATTTTTTGCGGCTGTCAGTTTTGTAAGGTTCAGCATAACTCCTAGTTTTAATTTAAGAAATAGCGTCGCCCGGCTTTACAGGCATCATCTTAAACTCGATAATCTTAAGTCCGCCTTCAAAGGAGATTAAAAAAGTGCAGCGATTAATGAAATAGTCAACAAATTCAAGCCTTTTTTGGATTTATTTTTCCTCATGACTTCTCATTTTTATCTATATTTTCAACAACATAGCCTGATATCTTCTTTCTTCTTTTACTGAATCCTATTCCGACAAGAACAATATTCCTGCTATCTGTCAGATATTTTTCGTGATAGCTATTTTCTTTTATTTGATTTAGTGCGTCAATTGCTTTTGTGAGCTTAAATTCTATAACAAAAACATGGGTTTTTGTCTTAATTACTGCGTCGATTCTTCCTTTATTTGTCGAGACTTCGCATTCGATATAAACGCCAAGAAGTTTCAGCGCAAGATAGATTATAGAATGGTAATAAGCCTCGAATTTTTCTATGAAAATCTGATGCGGAATTGAGGCAAAAAGTGCGTTTAACGAGTCGGTAAAGGTTTCAATATCATTTTTTCTAAGTGATTTTAGTAAACTATTTGTTGTCTCTCCAATATCTGATAATTCTCTGCCTGAATAGCTTTCCATCAAATGACTCGAAAACGATGTCCTAACCTCTTCATTCGGATAATCAAGCGTAAAAAAACCGTCCTCGTCTTTATCTTTAATTGTAAGATAACCTGTCTGAAACATTAGTGAAATTATGTCTATTTTTGAAATATCAAACTTGTCAAAAAATATGGAATCAACTTTTCTCTGCTCAATTTCTTTGGCATTTAGCCCTTTGTCTCTGATGAAATTGACAAGAAATGTTGGCGTGCCTGTCGCAAACCAAAAGTTTTCAAACGATTTATCAACAAAAAACCTGAGTATTGAAAAAGGGTTGTAAACAAATTTTTTACTATCCCAAGAATAGCCGTTGTACCAGAATTTGAGTTTTTCGTGAAACGCTTCGTTGGTCACATTAAGCTGCTTACAGGTTTCGGCAATATAATCCTTAAAATTTTCCTCAATTTCCTCTTTTGCCCAGCCTACAATTTCTGAAAAGCTGGCACTTGTTGTTATGTCAAGCAAATTGTTCAAATCTGAAAAAATCGCAACTTTTGAGAATTTTGTAACACCAGTTAAAAGAACGAACTCAAGATAAGGATCCATCGGCTTGATTACGCCGTAAAAATCTTTCAAAATCTCGCGGTTTTCCTCAGCTTTTTCAATTTCAGTAAGATTGTCAATTATCGGTTTGTCATATTCGTCAATTAAAACAGCTACTTTTTCACCAAATTTTGCGACAAGAGCTCTTATAAGTTCGCCAAACCTGTCTCTATTTCCCTTTTCATTTAATTCAATTTCATACTTTGTCGCATTTAATCTCAGCATATTTTGGATCGCGTTATCAAGCCCAATTTCGCGGTAGCCGCTGGTTGTAAAATCAATCCTTATTATTGGCCGTTTTTTCCACTCGATTTTGTCGTAAATATAAAGCCCTTTAAAAAGATCTTTGTTACCTTCGAAAATCTCATTTAGCGTTGAAATTGTTAATGATTTTCCGAATCTTCTCGGGCGGGAAAGGAAATAATAAGAACCTTCTGTGATGAGTTTGTGAAGGATTTCTGTCTTATCAACATAAGTTGCGTTTAGTTCTCTTAACTTCTTAAAATCCTGTATTCCGATTGGCAACATTCTTTTCATTTTGGCAACTCCAACAAAAAATTTCACGGGATTATATCAGAAGGTATTGGAAATGTCAAAACGCCCATGATTTACAGGATTTGCAGGATTCACAGGATTTGTAGGGGTTTTCCGGAGGAAAACCCGTTTGTTAAAATTGTCGTCCCGTGCGCGGAACCCGAACACATCCGCTTCCAAGAAGCGGATAACCAAATAATTTCGTGGTCTCAGCGCACACAACGGACATAGATATTGCTACTCTTGTAGTAGGTGCCCACACTGCCGCTGCTGAAAAGCACAAGCCACGCGCCATCTGTACTATCTGACTGGACGGAAGACGACCATGTCCAGCCTGTGTCACCAAAAACAGAATGGCTCTCTGCACTGCCATCACAATAACAATCATCACTCTCACTAAAAGCCAAATGAGCCGGATCTGAGACTTTACAAGCTCCGCCTGTTTCCGTTCCGGGGCAGTTTATAATAAGAGTTCTGAGTTCATCAATTGTAGGTAAATGTCCACCAAGATTTTTGCAATAAGTTTTTGCATCATCCCAGTTCATTAAGTCTGCCGCTTTATCTGACCAGCAGATGCCGTCATGTCCATTCGGGAAAATACCTGAACAATCAAATGCCCCTTCTGCGGTTTTTTCATCATCTCCGCCACAGCCAATAATCACCATCGCTGCAATCGTCGCCATCAAACTAATCATCTTTTTCATTGTTTTTATCTCCTAAATTATGGTTAAATCCGAAGTTTTTTCAGCCACTCGATATTGCCTTTCAGCGCAACTTTCGCAAATATCTTAATTTTTTTGACAAATTCGTCCAGTTCTTTTCTTTTTTCTCCCGGACTGAAATCAAGAAGCCCGACACCTTGTTGCAAGGGGATAAATAGTTTTTTGACAAAAAGATTGCTTTTTGTTAAAGTTCATTGTTTTTTATACAAAAATCCGCTGAAACTGATTTTTTTTTGATAAATTAAAGATTTTAGCTCAAATTCCGGGAGGCTTTAATGTTAGGACATCCAAAAGGGCTTTATATTCTGTTTTTTACAGAATTGTGGGAAAGATTTTCGTTTTACGGCATGAAAGGTATTCTTGTTTTATACCTCACAAAAACAGCGATGGGCGGACTTGGCTGGAATCAGGAATCAGCGCTTGAGCTTTACGGAATTTACGGATTCCTGGTTTATGCAAGCTCGGTTCCGGGCGGAATAATTGCTGACAAATGGCTTGGCCAGCGAAAATCTGTTATGTTCGGCGGCTTATTCCTCTGTGCCGGACAGATGCTGATGGCTGTCCACTCCGAGTTTGTGATGTATTTTGCCCTTGGCCTTATTATCTGCGGTGTTGGTCTTTTAAAACCGAATATCTCAACAATGGTGAGCGGTCTATATCCCGAAAAAGATCCGAGAAGAGACGCTGCTTTTACTATTTTTTACATGGGAATCAATGTCGGTGCATTTTTGTCAGGTTTAGCTGTCGGCTGGGTTGTTGAAGTTACAAACAGCTACAATCTCGGCTTCACACTTGCCGGAATTGGTATGATTGGCGCGCAGATTGTCTACTTTTTCGGGCAGAAACATCTTGGAACTGCCGGATTACTTGTGAAACATGCGAAGGGAAGCCCTGAATCTGTAAAAACCCCACTTACCTTAATAGAAAAACACCGCGTAATTGTTGTAATAATCTCATTTGCGATTGTTTTAGTTTTCTGGGCAGCGTTTGAGCAGGCTGGCGGACTGATGACACTTTACACCGAAAACTACACAGACCGCGGAATTTTAGGATGGCAGGTTCCAACTCCCTGGTTTCAATCATTAAATCCGTTTTTTATAATGACACTTGCACCGCTTGTAGCTTGGATCTGGTTCAAACTTGGAAAAATGGGAAAAGACTTCCCTGCAATCTGGAAAATGGGGGCAGGCACAGTAATTCTTGGAACCGGATTTATCTTCATGGTTGCAGCTTCAGTTGAAAGAGGCGGCGTTGAAGGTGCAAAATCCGGCATGATCT
>CAZISX010000059.1:21642-21989 GCA_964542005.1 uncultured Spirochaetales bacterium | reverse complement strand
AAAATCGCGCTGTTCTATAAAATTGGGAGGCACAAGTAAAGCGGAAAATTTAAAAAAAAATTGTTAATGATTTGTTATCCAAATTCTACAGCAAACCAATCAGACTTTTCAAAGAATCTACAACCTGTGCACCTGTTTTTGTCAGCCGCTCATAGCTGTTGTGTCCAGCTGCAATTAAAATTGATTTACAGCCAAGCTCTCTTGCAACATCAAAATCGTGGGTTGTGTCGCCAAGATAAAGGATTTCTTCAGGTAATACATTGATTTCTTTGATTAAATTCCTGCCAGTTTCCATTTTGCTGTCTGCATAATGGTCTTTGATTCCTTCAACTTTTTTGAAATAATGG
>CAZISX010000059.1:12537-21632 GCA_964542005.1 uncultured Spirochaetales bacterium | reverse complement strand
CTCCATCGCTGATAGAATATGCTGCTCAATACCAATTTTTTTAAAATGATCAAGAGTGTAGAGAGCATCGCTGAACAGCTTGTATTTGTTGAGATTTTCGTGGTAATAGCTGATATATTCGTGTGCCATTTCATTCCATTCAGCATCAACATTAAAGCCAAGTTGCCGGTAGTAGTTTCTGACAGGAAAATCAAAGATTTCTTTGTAATGAGTTTTGTCAATTGTTTTTAATTTCCGCTTTTCAAGCATCCTGTTAATGTTTTCGACACTAAAATCAACATCATCCAGAAGCGTACCATTCCAATCCCATATCACAGCTTTTATTTTCATTTTTATCCTCCCAAAAAAGTTGTCGTATTTTACTTTATTACTTTGAGCCTCCTCATAGTTTTATGAATTAGTGTTAAAAATGCAATTCTATTCTTTCGTCTTGTCGATTTAAATAATGAAATTATAAAATGATAGAAGATAACATGCTTTTAAAATGACATAGAGATGAAAAGGCAATTGGAGTTATAAGTTGCAAAAAAGGTTGTTTCAGGTAAAGTTTTTAAAAAATATGGAGATTTATCCCATGAAAAAACTTACTGTAATTTTTATATCTTTGTTTATTATTTCATTTCTCGGTTGTGGTAGCTCTGTCACTTATAATGATGAAAATAGCATCAAAAAGCTTAATTTTAAGGTTCCAAAAAGCTATCTTGATTATGCTTCAAAATGGAAAAGTGTGGAGTTGTTGCAAAATGATGGGAAAATCAGGGATTCTCTAAAAGCTGTTTTTGAAATTATGGCTCTAGCGGAGCGGGATAAAAACGCTCCTCAAATAGTTAAGTCTATGATTTTTATGACGAAATACACTTCGGAGATTGGCGAAAAGGAATTTCCGGAGATTTTGAAAGAGCTTCAGTCAAAAACTGATAAAGCAATATTTCCTTATCAGCCTTTAATGGAATCTATTCTTGCTGAAATGTTTGGTAATTATCTTTCACAGAACCGTTATTTCTTAAAAAATAGAAGTGAGACTCAAAATTTTGAAGAATCCGATATTGCGGCCTGGAGTATTGGTAAAATAGAGAGAAAAATTAATGATTTGTATCTTAAATCTCTTGAATACAGAGAAAATCTTCTTGAAATTCCTGTTTCTCTTTTTGATGCTTTAATTATCAAAGGAACAAAACCGCAAAATCTCCGCCCAACACTTTATGATTTTCTGGCACACAGAGCTCTTAACTACTTTACCTCGGAAAAAACTGCAATTATAAGAGCTTCTGATTATTTTGAAATTTCATCTCCGGATTATTTTGAGCTGCCTGAAAAGTTTGTAAAAATTAAGATTGAATCAACAGCAAAAAACAACTCTTTCCATGCTTTAAAAATATTTCAATTGCTTGAAAAAAATCATTTATCATCAAAAAACATGGATGCTTTAAGTGATCTTTATCTTAAAAGGATTTCGTTTCTGCGGGATAGCTCAATAATTCCAGGGAAAGAGGAGGTCTATTTTAAGTCATTAACAAAAGGTGCTGAAATTTTTAAGAAAAATCCGAACAGCTCGTTGTTTTTATATGAGAAAGCAGAGTTTTTAAATAATGAAGATTCTGCTAATCCTAAAAATAAATGGAATCTCACGGCGGCTTATTCAATTTGTCTTGATGCTATAAAAAAATACCCCGGAAGTGAAGGCGCGGAGCTTTGCAAATCATTTAATAGCAATATTATGGCGAAAGATATTTCGCTCACATTGGAGCCTATCCAGATTCCCGAAAAACCTGTTTTATCTCTTCTTTCTTTTAAAAATCTGAAAAACCTCTATCTTAAAATTGTTCCAGTGACAGAAAATGAAAAAAAAGAGATTAGAGAAGGCAGGCTTAAGACAGAAGAGATTGTCGCTAAAATCAATAAAATCAAGCCATTAAAAGTTTGGAGTCAGAAGCTTCCAGATGATGGCGACTTGAGAAGTCACAAAACCGAGATAATGTTGCCAGCTTTAAAAAGAGGGAATTATATTGCAGTAGGTTCCAGCAGTGACAGATTTATCTATGAAAAAGAGGGCTTTGTATGGGTTCAATTTGATGTTTCTAATATTGGATTTGTCTATAAAAATATTAATAAAAAGAGTGAGTTTTTTATTTATGATAGAGAGTCAGGACATCCGATTGCAGGTGCAGAAATTGAGATCTTCAAAAGCACTTATGATTATAAAAAAAGCAAGATGATTCAAGAGGTTATTGAGTCAGGAAAAAGTAGTGGCGAAGGGCTATTTTTGTTTGATTGGGACAAAATTAAACAACATGATTATGGTATTTATACTGTTGAAATTAAATATGGGAAAGATGTAATGAGAACTATTTTTCATAATTATTTTCAATCTTATCGTGAGAAAAATAGTGAAACAAAATTTTTCATAGACCGCTCAATTTACAGGCCTGGACAGAAGATTTTTTTCAAAGGCATCTCTTTTAAAATAAATGAAAATGAATCTCTGGAAATAACGCCTAATATTGAGACAACTGTTGAATTTTACAACACAAATGGGGAAAAGGTAGATTCATTAAAGGTTAAAAGCAATTCTTTCGGTTCTTTTAGTGGCAGTTTTGCTGTACCTGAAAATGTTTTAAATGGTCAAATGAGTATAAGAAACAATTCGGGACAGGCATATTTTAATGTTGAGGAGTATAAAAGACCAAAGTTTGAAGCAAGGTTTAATCCGGTTAACGGTGCGTTCAAGGTTAATCAAAATATTGAGCTGAAGGGGTTGGCTTTTTCATTTGCAGGAGCTCCCCTTATTAATGCTGATGTAAAATATAAGGTTGTCCGAAAAACTCTTGCAACGCCTCGATTATATTTATGGTTTCATCGTTTTGGTGAAGAGAGGATGATTAGTTCCGGAAGTGTTAAAACTGATAGCTCAGGCAATTTTGTCATTAATTTTAAAGCGTTACCAGATCTATCTCTCAAAGAAGAGCTGAATCCTAAATTTATCTATGAAATACACTGTGATGTTATTGATAGTGGTGGCGAAATGCAGTCAATTTCTACAACAATTTTAGCAGGTTATACTTCATTGAATGTTGCAGCATCTCTTTCTGGAGAACTCTTTTCAGGCGAGAAAATAGAAATTGGAATTGAAACAACAAATAATAGCGGAGAATTCATCCCTGCAAAAGGGGTGCTTACTATTTCAAAAATCAAAGAAAATCAAAGAGTTATAAAACCCAGAAAATGGACTGAGCCTGACAGGTTTGCTCTCTTGGAAGATGAGTTTAAGAAATTTTTTCCAAACAATCCATACAACGAGATTTTCAAACAGGAACTCATGGCAAAGGAATCTCCTGTTTACACCACAAATATTGACACAACTGCCCAAAAGAACATAACTTTTGATTCAAAAACTTTTTCAAGGGGAAGGTATGAAGTTTTACTAACTTTTAAGGATGACTCAGGCCGAACAATTAAGGAGTCTCAATATTTTACTCTTCTTGATAACTCTACTCAAATGCCTTACTCATCATATCTAACTGATTTTACTAAACAAAATAACCTTCAGCCTGGTGAAACTGGTGAAATAGTAGTAGGAAGTTCTTTTGAAAATAGCTATATTATTGTTGAAATAGGAAAAAACAATGGCAAAAATCTGATAAAAAAAATAATTCAGGGGAAAGGCATTCATAAAATAAGTTTTCCAATTACTGAAAACGACAGGGGAAATATCTCATACAGCTATTTTATGGCAGCTAATGGTTCAACTTTTTCTGGTAGCGGAATTGTGAAAGTTCCGTGGACAAACAAGGAGTTGAAAGCCGAGTTTTTAACAATGAGAAGTATCCTTACTCCGGGGGGAAATGAGGAGTGGAAGATTAAAATAAAAGGATTTAAAGGCGAAAAAGTAACAGCCGAGCTGCTTGCTCTTTTGTATGATGAATCGCTTGATTCAATCTTGAAACATGATTGGAATTTTAATCTATGGAAAGAGTCAATGGCTTATAATTATTCATATATTTCGCATCAAGAACAACTTGCTTATTCAAATGTTTTTTCTAACAACTGGAATTATTTTATAAGCAGAGAACGGCTTTTCTATGATGAAATGAACTATTTTGGTGCATATTTTGGTAATTTTTATCCGAAATCAAAATCTTTAAGAATGTATGGAATGGCTCAAACACTCTCGTCTGCAAAAAAAGAGCGTTCAGCAAGTGTGCCGGAAGAAAAACCAGATCAGTTTAACGATTTAGAGGCTGCAAATGATGAAAAGACTCTGAAAGAAGAAAAAATAATTATGAATAGGAGCGAAAAAAAGAAGGAAAATCAGGATGTTATTTCTGTCAGGAAAAATTTTTCTGAAACTGCATTTTTCTATCCACACCTTTTAACCGATGAGTCAGGAACTGTCACTTTTTCATTTACTGTGCCGGAATCATTAACAAAATGGAAATTTATGGGACTTGCACACACAAAAGAGCTTGCCTCAACAATTTTTAAAACAAGCGTTGTGACTCAGAAAGAGCTTATGGTTATGCCTAATATGCCGAGATTCTTAAGAGAAAATGACACGGTTGAGCTCAGCGCAAGAATTGATAATCTTACAGAAAAAGAACTTTCAGGCGTGGCGGAGCTTGTTTTATCTCCGATTGGTGATGTTGATAATAAGAATTGTCATTCCCGCGAAGGCGGGAATCTAAAAAAAGAGAAGATGGATCTCCGCCTACGCGGAGATGACAAAATACGCGGAAATGACAATCAAAAAAAATTAGACAACTGTAATAACAACAAAAATGAATATACCCAAATTTTTGAGTTAAAACCTGAAATAAATTTTAAAATTTTACCAAAGGGAAACTCAACGCTAAACTGGAAAATCAAAATTCCTGAAAAATTAGAGGCTGTTACATGGCGGATTGTTGCAAAATCAGGCACTTTTTCTGATGGTGAGGAATCAATTTTGCCGATGCTCAGCGACACGATTTTAGTTACAGAATCTCTTCCAGTTTCAGTTCGCAGCGGAGAGAAAAAAGAGTTTGTAATGAAAAAGCTCCTCTCGGCAGGCGATTCAAAAACATTGTCAAATCATAGGCTTACCTTTGAATTTACCGAAAATCCGGCATGGTATGCAGTTCAGTCTTTGCCTTACATAATGGAATATCCTTATGAATGTGCCGAGCAGATTTTTTCAAGATACTATGCAAATTCTGTTGCATTTATGATTGTGAATAATAATCCTCTGATAAAAAATGTTTTTGAAAAATGGAGAAAATCGGGCGCATTAATCAGTAATCTTGAGAAAAATCAGGAGCTTAAATCGCTTCTTCTGACTGAGACTCCGTGGGTGCTTGAGAGTCAGAACGAAGAGGCTGCAAAAAAGAGAATCGGACTTCTTTTTGATTTTGCAAAGATGGATGCAGAACTTAAAAACTCTTTGAATAAACTAAAGAAAATGCAGGGATTTAACGGCGGCTGGCCATGGTTTGAGGGTATGCCGGAATCCCGTTTTATCTCACAGCATATTGTTGCAGGTCTCGGAAAATTGAAAAAATTGGAGAAAGGAACCTCCAAACCTGAGCTTTGGCTTGTTAAATCAGTTAGATTTATTGATGAAAAGGCTTATTCTGATTATGAATATCTAAAAAGAAACAAACAAAATCTTGATGAAAATCATGTTACTCCGATAATTCTCCACTACCTCTACACAAGAAGTTTTTTCAATAATATTGGTCTTGAAAAAAGAGATAAGGAAGCGTTTGAATACTGGAAAAAATCGGCTGCAAAATTCTGGAATCAGAATCCTCTCTATTCAAAAGCACTTCTTGCTGCTGCTCTCTACAGGCTGGGGAACACTGAAACTGCAGGTAAAATAATTGAGTCACTCAAACAGACCGCAATATTTAGCGATGAGCTTGGAATGTACTGGAAGGAAAATATGGGGGGATATTTCTGGTATCAGGGTAAAATTGAAACACAGTCTCTTGTTATTGAAGCTTTTACCGAGGCTGGAAGCGATGCAAAATTGGTTGATGAAATGAAGCTCTGGCTCCTCAAAATGAAGCAGGTAAACCATTTCGGTACAACAAAAGCAACCGCAGAAGCTGTTTATGCTCTGATTATGAAAGGGAGCGACTGGCTGAAAGATGATGGCGAAATTGCCATAACTATTGGAAATGAAAAGATAAATACTAAAGAAAAAGAATCAGGAACAGGCTACTATAAAAAAAGTTATGAACCTGAAAAAATAAAAGTTGAAATGGCAAATATTAAGATTTCAAATAACACAAAACACCCGGCTTGGGGTGCACTCTACTGGCAATACTTTGAAAAAATTGATAAAATCACGCCATCAGAAACACCGCTGAAACTTGAGAGAAAAATATTCAGGGAAGTAACAACAAATTCAGGCACTGTAATTGAGCCTGTGACAGAGAAAAGCGAGCTAAAAATTGGCGACAAACTCAGGGTAAGAATAATACTCAGAGCTGACCGCGACATGGAATTTATCCACATGAAAGATATGAGAGCATCAGGCGTTGAGCCGTTAAATGCACTTTCAGGCCACCGTTTTCAGGACGGACTTTACTACTATCAGTCAACAAAAGATGCATCAACAAACTTCTTTTTTGAGCAGCTTAACGCCGGAATCTATGTGTTTGAATACACGCTGAAAACAAACCTCCGCGGCACATTTTCCGCAGGAATCACTAGAGTTCAGTCAATGTACTCACCTGAATTTTCTGCACATTCGGAGGGTGTGAGGATTTGGGTGAAGTGATGTTACTAATTTTTACAATTTCCTGCTACATAAATTAAGCTTAATAAGAGAGTTTTCTGAAATTATTGAATCAGAATTTAGTGAGTAGGGAGAATCTTTTTGATTTTTCGTTGTTTAAAAGCTATTATTCTCCGATACTTTCGGGAGCAACATTTTGAAAGTTAAAAAATTAGTGTATTTCAGCTATTGCTTCTGTAAGCTGTTGATTTTATTAGTTACGAATAGATAAGGGAATAAAATGCCTAAAGTTATTTCAGTGCTTTCTCCAAAAGGAGGAAGCGGAGCATCAATAATTACCGCGAATATGTCAATCTATCTTGCCCAGAAAGGGAAAAAAGTTCTTTTAATAGATGCTGCTCCAAATGGTGGATGTCTTCACAATTACATGAATATCCCGTATTATGCGGCAAAAAGTGAGGCATCAGATCATTTTTCGATTCTTCCTCTTATTCCTACGGACTACCATAATCTTAAGTTTTTCTCAAATCTTAGGCCTCTTTTAGGGACAAGCTCAATTGCGGATTATCTTATAAAATGGCAGGCTGAGCTCAAGCAGAGTGATTTTGATTTTGTTTTTATAGACTTAGGTTCAAACATTGACGAAGATGTGATTGCTGTTACCGATATTGTTGATTTTAATATTGTTTTCACAAATCCAGACCCTGTGTCAATCGAGAAAACCAATCTTCTTATGAAAATGCTTTTTAACAACAGGCTTAAGACTTTTGAAGATAAAAACAAGCTTCATGGTGTTATTCAAAATATAAAAAGAGCCCAGACAGAGATGATGTTTACTCCAAGAAATTTGTTGCTTCTTCTTTCTGAACAGGTTCCAAAAATGAGGCAGGCTATTGCTGAAATTGTAAAAGAAATTTCGATTGGTATTGTTTTTAATAATGTAAGAACTATTTCTGACGAAGAGCTTATTGATTTTTACCCTCATGTTGTGAAAAACTATTTTGGTTTTGATGTTAAATCTATTGGAGAAATTTCCTATTCCGAGCTTCTGGCGAATGCTTCGGCAATGGTTATGCCTGTTGTTACAAATGAACGGAGTAGTGAATTTATTGAAATTTTGAGTCTTATTGACAGAAGACTTTCTGATTTTGTCTCAAAAGATTCTAGAAAAAACAGCTCTCAAGCTATAACCCCTCTTAATTATTACGAAATGATGGCTCTTGATAAAGGGTCTGTTATTTCTGACATAAAAAAGCAATATGAAAAAATTAAAAGAATCTATTCTCCTGGTCATCCGTTAATGAGGGTTCTTTTTGATATTGAAGAGTTGTATCTCTACAATGTTCTTCTTGAAAATGTTTATGATACACTTATTTCTCCGGAAGGTCGAAAAGAGTACGATATGGAGATTGATATTTTTTCAGAATCGCTAAGAGCTTCATTTCCGGAGTCGTTTGATATCAAAAGTTTAATAAAAAAATATCACAAACTCAAAAAATCAGATACAAAATTTATTAAAAGAGATATTTTTGGACGCGAAGCAGAAACAGATACTGATATTGATGTTGAACATATTGAAACTAATCAGATTTTTGAGCAGATGGCTGGTGAAACAATTACTGGTGACAAGCTTAGAATTTTGCGTGAAAAGGCTGGTATTTCTCTTAAAACAATGTCTGAACATACAAGAATTTCTCTTTTTGTTATTCGAGCTATTGAGGATGACAACTATTCTCAGCTTCCCAACATTGTTTATATTAAAGGATTTTTAAAGCTTTACTGCCGTGCTCTTAAATTGACTGATGAATACACGGAGAAGGTTATTAATGATTTCACCTCTGTTATGAAGGGTGAGAAGCGGGTTTATAATTATACTCAGGAATAAAAATGTTAATAAAATTCGGTAATTATCATCTTCTAAACAAAATTGCAACAGGCGGTATGGCGGAAATTTATCTGGCTAAACATATAAATTCACCTGTTACAAGTATGCCTATTGCTATAAAGAAAATTCTTGAAAAATACAGCAACAACTCCTCTTTTGTTAAAATGTTTCTTGCGGAAGCAAGGATTATATGCAACATCAGGCACGAAAATATAGTTAAAATATATGATTTCGGTAAAGAAGATGGGCTTTATTATATTGCGATGGAGTATGTTTTCGGGCAGAGCCTTGGAGCTATTATCAACCGTTATGTTGAAAGAAAAACCCCGCTTCCTGTTGAAGTTGTCCTTGATGTTACAATTGCGGTTTTAAATGGTCTTGACCATGCGCACAATACGCGTGATAAAAGTGGCCTTTTCCTTAATGTCGTCCACCTTGACATGAATCCGAACAATATTTTAATTTCCTACAAAGGTGATATTAAGGTTGTGG
>CAZISX010000059.1:0-12527 GCA_964542005.1 uncultured Spirochaetales bacterium | reverse complement strand
GGATTTTGGTATTGCTCACGCATCTTATACAAAAATTCTTAAAAATTCTCTTGAATCAATTCAGGGAACTTTTGGATATCTTTCACCTGAGCAGTGTCGCGAACAAGAGGTTGATAGAAGAAGTGATATTTTCTCTTTTGGTATAATTCTTTATGAAATGCTTAGCGGGAAACCTCTTTACAAACATCTTGACAGCGATGCTATAATTATAAATTCAATTCTTAATGAAGATGTTCCAGATATCTGCAAAGCTAATCCGCAAATACCTGCAGAACTTGGTAGAATTGTCCATAAAGCTCTTATGAAAGATAAAGATAAAAGATACAACACAACCTCTGAAATGCTTATGGATATAAACTCCTTCAGAAACACAATCGAGTTTAATCCGGACGAAGAGACACTTTCAAAGATTCTAAAAAAAGAGTTTGCTTCTCACTACATAAAAATGAATAAGATTCTGGAGAGAGCGCAAGCCGAGTATTTAATGGACGAACTCTTTAAAGATATTGGTGAATTAGAAGAAATTCAGCTTAACGAGAAGATTCGATTTCCAGAGGCTGAGATGAGAGTTCAAAAGAAAGAGATTCCAAATAAAAAAAGCAATTTGAAGATATTTGCTTTGATTGGAGCTTTTTTGTTTTTTATATTTATAGCTTCAGGTTTTTATTACTTTCAGAATAAATTGCAGCAAAATCAGACTCAAAAAGTTTATATGTTTTCATCTCCTCCGGGGGCTGATGTAATTATTGATGGCGAGCCAACCGGAAAAAAAACGCCTGCTGAGCTTATATTAAATTCAGGAAAAAGCTATATTATTGAGTTTAAAAAAGATGCTTTTATCGGTGGAATGCAGTTTGTTCCATCTCATGAAAAAGATAAGGTCAATCTTGTTTTAAAAGAGAGGAAATGATGGAAAGAAAAGGAATAACTTCTTATATTAACAGAGAAAAAAGCCTGGTTCTTATTGAAAATAATGTTGTGGATGTTATGAGCGACTATTTAAACCACTTTGTGGAAAGCGGGACATCAACCCTTTCTCCTTTTGAAATGGAACAGCTTAAACATCTTATTGCAATAAGCACTTCATATTCAACTTTTATGAATAAAGACGCTGTTTTTGGCTGGAATGTATTTATTCCGAAAAATAAGCTCAGACTTTTTGCCAGTGTTGATATGAACGACCAGACATTTGTTGCAAGAGGTTATGGCTACAATCCTGAAGAGGGTGATTTGCCTCGGATTGTTGTTGAAACTTATTCAAAAATGAGAAGAATGTCAGGCACTTCCAGCACTATTTATGGTGAAAATGATGACTCAATGATTACTCTTGCCAACCGTTTTATGTCTAAGTCCGAGCAGATTTGTGCAAAATTCTGGGGTGATGGTGAGAAATATTTTATACTAAAGCAAATTGTAGGCGATGTTGAAGATGATTTTACACAAGTATGCAATTTTATTAAAGAAACAAAAACGGTGGATTTGTCTGGATTTAAGGTTCTGAGCAGTTTCTATTTCAAATTTGAGTGTGGCTGCAACCCTAAAAAAATCAAATCAATGATTGGCGATATTGGATCTGAAAATCTTCTTTTTCTTTTTAAAGATGGAAACTCAATCTCTACAGAATGTCCTCGGTGTGGAAAGTTATACTCTTTTGAAAAAAAGGAGTTTCCAATTGACTAGATCACTCCTGATTTATCCAAGACCCGATTCTCTCAAGCAATGTGAGGTTTGTTGTATTATTGAAAAAATTGAGGAATTTGCTCAAAAACGGGGCTGGTGTTCCTTTGTATTTCCCGAAAAACCGAAAAATGCAGATTTAGTTATCTCTATTGGAGGCGACGGTACTTTTTTAGAGGCAAGTCATCTGGCTCTTCTTTATAATGCCCCAATAACCGGAATTAATGCTGGGAGTTTAGGTTTTCTCGCCGAAATTAAAATTGATGAAATTGTTGATATTGAGAAAATTATTGCCGGAGAGATAAATCTTCAGGAACGGATAGTTATTTCTGTAAAACTTTTTAAAAAGCACTCTTTTTCTGAAAATATTGCGGTAAATGAAGCTGTTGCAATAAGAAATCAACAATCCGCAATGATGAATTTTCATATAAATTATGATGACACAGAAATCTCAAACTATAAGGCTGATGGTGTTGTGGTTGCAACGCCAACAGGTTCTACTGCCTATAACCTGTCGCTGAATGGTCCAATATTATTTCCGACAGCTCACTCCTTAATAATAAATGCAATGGCACCTCATTCTCTTACGCATCGCCCTATTGTTTTGCCTTCCAATAAGATTCTTGAGATTTTTTTTGATGAAAAATCAGAAGGAATGCTGACTATTGACGGACGACATTCTGAACATATTTTATCAGGCGACAGAATTTTAATTGAAGAGGATAAAAGAGTTCTTAAGTTTATTCCGAGTTTTAGACGCAATTTTTTCGATATTCTTTCTCAAAAACTACATCTGGGCAGGAGGGATTAATTGAAACTATTTATTTTTATTATTCTTTTTAGTTTTTCCTTTCAACTTTTCTCTAATTCAAAGTTTGAAATGAAAGAAAGGGTTTTAGTTGATAAGCGGGGATTGTATGTTTATATTGATGAAAAAACACCCGAATATATTAAAAATGCTATTTTTGAAAAAGGTTTAAATCCTGCATTTGTTCTTCGTGGAGCTCAGGTTGCGTGGATTAGAAAAAACATCAATTATTTCAAAAAGATGAAGCCTTTTATTATTGTAATGGGCTTAATGAGTGATTTGGAAAAAGGTTACCTGAATGATGCTCTAAAAGTTTTCAACTATAATGCTTCACTTCTCTATGTTGTTTATTCAAAAAATGATAAAAACCAGCAGGTTTTGTTAAACACTATCCACTATCTCGAAAAAACAGAGAAAAAAGGTGAGGTTAATTTTACTCTTAGTGCAGGTAAAATTAGTGAAAAAGGTAAAAAATTATCAGCTCTTGATGATTTTGATTTTAAAGACAGTGTTTTTGTGAAAGAGGCTGTTGTCTTTCCCAAAAAAGGGTTCGGTCTTATTAATATTGAGTCTTTAAAAGCTAAAAAAGAGATTGTTCCTGGCGAAAATATAATTTTTTGGGAAAATCAAAAAACAGTTGAATTATTCATAAAGGAGCTGTAAGTGTCTAAAATTCTTTTTCTTATTGTTTGTTTCTTTTTGCTTTTTTCATTTTCCTATGCAGGAGAAGGGTGGGAAATTAAAGAAGAGGTTGAGTCTAATAAAACAATTGTTCAAACAACAACACGCCTCACGGAAAATACAGCAATCATTTTGCATGCCGGAAAAATAGGTAAAAGTGAGATAGCTCTTGATTTTAAAAATAATATTTTTGTTTCTATCAATCATCAAAACAAAAGTTATGAAGAGTACAAACTTTCAGACTATCTTGATATGATTAATAAAATGGCTGAAACAATAATGACAGAAAAAGAGTCTAAAACGCAAAAAGGAACTGCTAACCCAAATATTCAATATATCAAAAAAGGTAAACAGAAAGTTGGTCACTGGAATGCTACTCATTATCTTATAAAGGTTGATAAGAAAGATTTTATGAAAATCTGGGTTGCTGAAGACCTGAAAAATTCACCTTTTAAAGAAGCACTAAAAAGAGTTACCTCTTTTCTCCCTGATTTCAATGTGAAAAACAAAAGCTCAGAGGATTCAATACGCGATTTCCTTAATGAAAAAGGGGTGGTTGTAAAACTTATCAGATATCCTTTTAACTCAAAACTTCCTGTTATTACTACGCAGATTGTTTCAATTGAAAAAACTGAAGTGCCTGTTTTTTCTATTCCGGCAGGCTACAAAAAATCTGGAAATAGATGAAGCCGACTGTTTTCTCTATCTTTTTTTTATGGTCACTTCTCTTCAGTGCAGATATTAATATAAGCGGCAAGCCAACCTCTGTTTTTTATGATGGTGAAAAAATTTTTGTAGGAAAAGAGGATGGTCTTTTTTCTGTAGATATTGATAACTATTCGGAAATATTGATTAATAATAGCGGGATTGTAAAAGATGTTCGAGCTTGTGGAGATTCTGTTTGTGCTCTTTTTGCTACAGCTTCAGGCTCTTTGTTTCAAAGTATTGACGACTCTTTTTCTGAGTCATTTGAGAGCTTTTTTAATGAGTTTTCTTTTGCTGGCGATAATATCTATTTTCTCTCAAAATACAGTGGTTTGCAGCAGTTTTTAGATAACAGAATGATAAATCTTTCATCAAAAGAGCCTCTTTGGAAAAACAATCCTAAGGCTAAGTTAAAAGAGCTTTTTATTGCAGATGGAACTTCTTTTGACAGCGACGGTTCTTTTACATTTATTTATGCTGCAAAAGCATCGGAACTATTTATGATTGTTGATGATTCTTACGAACTTGTTGCATCTTGCAACTCGCTTTTGTGTTCTTTGGAAAACAAATTTATTCCACTCAAAAATACCCATTATCCACTCTATTTTCTCCCTCTTTTTTTCTCTGATTTATCAAAAATATCTGCTATTGCGAATCTTGCCGCATTCTATTTTTCGTATGAAAACCTTCTTTTGCGGGTTGATTTCTCTGGATTTGTCGTCTTGAAAGAACTGCCTGATACTATTATTGATTTTTCGATTAAAGATAGTCTGGGCATTTTCCTTTTGAATGATAAAATTGTTATCGCAGATTTGTCAGAAGCTTAATAAGCTCGTGAAGTGCTGAGATTATAAAATCAGCTTTAATATCGGGATGTTGTTCTCTTTTGCCATTTGTCATCCACACACTTTTTATTCCAGATTTTTTTGCACCAGCAATATCATCAAAAAAACTGCTTCCAACCATTAATGCGTTTTCAGGCGCAACTTCAAGCCTCTCAAGCAGAAATGTAAAAATTCTTTTGTCAGGCTTTCTGTAACCAATATTCTCAGCAATAACAATTGTTTCAAAGTATTTTTCAAGGTTAAGGGTAATAAGTTTTTCCATTTGCAGAGATTCCTGGCCATTTGTGATAATTGCTAGTCTGAAACCTCTTTTTACAAGTTCGTCCAGCACAGTAAGAGCATCGGGAAATAGACGATATCTTGAATCATTTGTTGTTAAAAATTCAACAGCAACCTCTTCCGCATAATCAGGATCATCAATTCCAAAATCAAGCAAAGCAAGTCTCCATGCCTCAATCCTGAAATATGTTGACCATTCCTGCAAATCGGTGAGTGTCGGGAAATTATTTTCAAAAAAGAGAAAAAGGCCGTCAAGTGCTTCTATTCCCTGCATTTTAAAGTAGGTATAATATGGCGCATTTTTCCAGAGATTTTCCGCATGATATTGAACTTTATCAATCAGAAAATCTTTATTTATATTTTTGACTTTACTGACAATTGAAGAGATGTAATCAAGAGCGTTCACAGAGAGAAAATTGCCTTCTTGAATCAGTGTGTTATCTATTGCAAAAATTATCAGCTCGATTCCCATTTTTTCTCCACAAACAGTTAATTAAAAAGTTTAAAAGCTCTACATATTAGCACAGAAGTTTTATATTTCAATTAATGGGGTGAAAAATTTGTGTTTTTATCTGTTTCATACTATTTTTAAGTTGTTTTTTAAAGGGAATTGTGATGACTGAAGATAGAAAAAAAGAGCTGATAGCAAAAGCCAAGCTTGGCGATGTGAGGGCTTTTGAAGAACTTGTTGCTCTCCATGAAAAGAAAATTTTTTCCTTTGCCCTTTCTGTTTCTGGCGGAAACTATGCAGATGCAGGAGATATTTATCAGGAAGCAATTGTAAAAGCATTCCTGAATATAAAATCTTTTCGTGAAGAATCATCTTTTCAGACCTGGCTCTGGAAGATTGTAAAAAATGAGTTTATAAACTACATTCAAAGTCCAAAAACAATGGGCAATATAACAGATGTTGATGCTGAAACTTTTGACTCTGAAAAAAGCCGGACAATTTATGACGAGATTGCTGAAGAAGAACGGAAAACCAATCTCAGAAAACTTATTTCAATGATGTCTCCCGATTTTCAGGAAATCATAACTCTTATTGATCTTCAGGAAATGTCTTATCAGGAAGCTTCTGAAATTATTGGCATTAAGGAAAATCTTGTAAAAGTTAGACTTTTCAGGGCTAGAGAAAAGTTGGCAGAGCTTGCTTTTAGCCACGAGGAACTATTTTTATGAATTGGTGTAACTTTTTTGCAAAACCGCCTGTCATTAGTAAAGACAAATTATTTGAAGGTGCAATATGAGTGAGTGTACAAAATATAGAGAGCTTATTAAAAGCTCCATAAATGAGCCGCTTAAAGAGGCGGATCAGAAAATGATTGACCATCACGCCCAGTCATGTGCAGAGTGTCAGAGTTTGATTAAGAGGGTTTCTTCTCTTAAAAAATCTTTAAATTGCTCAGAGGTTGAAGTGCCTGAAAATATTAAATCATCTCTACATTTGCGTCTTGTTGGCGAGAGCGAAAAGCTTAAACAAAAACCTCAAACACTTTACGAGAAATTGTTTGGGTTTCAAGTAAATGATTCTGCAACGCTATCAATATCTCGTGCAATAAGCTATGTTACTGCTTTTACTGCTATTATTGTGTTTATTGGTCTTTTTATGCTGCACCGTTCTGAAATCGGGAAAAAAGAGATGCTTATTTCGCAGTCTGAGGTTAGCCAAGGAGCTCCTGTAACAATTTCGCTTGAATATGTTGCGAAAGAAGATATTCCTAATGCAAGTTTTACGATTGAGCTTGATTCAGGGCTGGCATTTTATACAGAACACAATGCGGTAAAAAAACTGAAAACACACACATGGCAGGGAGGTCTCAAAAAAGGTTCAAATGTCATACCGTTTGTTGTAAATGTTCTGGAAAAAGGGGAGCTTACAATAATGACCCGCGCTGATTTTGAGGGGTTTTCCCATTCTCACAAAATAGTTCTGGAATCACTTGAAGGGAAAGTCACTATAAGCTACTATAAACTACCTGATGAAAAAATTAAGATTTAGTCAAATCTTCTAATAATATCAATGTTTTTCAGGATTGAGCCATCTATTTCAGCTTCTAAAATAGAGGTCAGAAGAGATTCTGCATTTTCTATTTTGTCATTCACAATAATGTAGTTGTAGTAATGATAGTAGGAAATCTCATTTTTGGCGTTTTGAAGTCTTTTTTCGATAACATCTTTTTTGTCGAGAGCTCTTTTTTCGAGTCTGCGTCTAAGCTCTTCCATTGATGGAGGGAGGACAAAAATTAGAACAGCTTCTCTTGGAAACTCATTTTTTATGTTTAAAGCACCTTGGACATCAACATCACAAATAAGAAAAGAGCCCTCAGCAAGCTTTGATTCAATGTAGTGTTTGGGCGTTCCATAAAGAGAGCCATGAACTTCTGCTGTTTCAAGAAAATAAGAGTGACTTTTCTTTTCCAGAAAATCGTCTTTCCCCATGAAAAAGTAGTCAACACCATCAATCTCTCCCTCTCTGGGATTTCTGGTGGTGCATGAAATAGACTCCTCAAGTATTTTGAACTTATCTTTGATTTTGTTTATAAGTGTTGTTTTTCCTGCTCCTGAGGGTGCGGAAAGAACAAAAACTTTTCCACGAGGCTCGGTTTTTTTCATACTTTACTCCAAATAAGAAGTTTGTTGCAGAATGTTACACAAAACAGCAGGTTTTTCAACTATTTTTAGTTCATGGCTAATCTGTTGCCGACAAATTAGAGCTGTTAATTTATCAAAAACCTTATCAAAACCAGCGGTAAACAGCAATGAAACCAACAATCTTATTTTGGTGTGATTGCTGAAAAAAAGACCTTGTTTCCTCAAGATTTTATTGACTTGAATTATATAAATTTTTATACTTATTCCGCTTTTAATCGTATAACTTTTTAAGGGGTTCCCATGAAAACATTATTTTTTGTAGCAATTGCATTTTCTTTAGCTTTTTTTGGATGTTCATCAAAGTCAGAGTTTGAGAAAACTGCTGAAAAATTTCACACATTTATTAAAGACGGCAAATTTGACGAAGCATGGAAAATGACAGACAAAGAGACTCAGGAAATTGTTCCAAGAGAGAGTTTTGACTCAGAAGCTCAAAGAATCAGAACACTTGTCATGTTTACCCAGTTCAAAGAAGCTAAAGTCAATCCGGAAAAAACAGAAGCTGTTGTTCCAACTGTTTTTACAGGACAGAGAGCTGACTACAACAAGCTCGAAAAAGCAAAGATTACTTTCTATGTTTATAAAAACGGTGAAAAATACGAAATCAAAATGAAAGATATGGTTGAAGATATCAAAAAACAGCAGAAAGCTTACGAAGAAGCAATCGCTTTTACCCCTGAAAGTGTAAAAGAAATGGAAGCTGCGGCTGCTCTTTATAAAGATAAGATTGAAGTAAAAGAGCTTAAAAATGGCGAAGTTACCTTCACAAATGGCATGAGCCAGTACATGATGGAAGCTACCATCAAAAACAACAGTGATAAGCCATTTTCTTTTATTGGTGTTCTTGTGAAGTTTATGGATGATGCAGACTCAAAAGTTCTTTTTGAAAAAACTTTCTTCCTTATTTATACAAGACAGGTTGCAGGAATTTACCCGATAAAACCGAAAGAAGAGAAAAACACAATTATTCCTGGATACGACGCTGGCGATATTCAGGGCAACTGGACAGGTAAACTTAAATGGGAAGTTGTAGCAGTTAAGGTTGCGACTCCTGATGAGCTTGTTACCCTGGATTAATAATGGATATTCGTTCCCAAATCGCTCAACTTCAGCAAAAAATCGACAGACTTGAACATAGCTTTAATATGTATTTTACTGGTCAGGATAGGATTCCGCCGGTAAAAATGCTTCAGGCACTTGCTAGAGAGGTCTCTCATTTGATGACTTATTCAGACAAGCTCATAAACTCTGGCGAAAAATTTATGCTTGATTCTTTTGTTCAGAGATTTACCTCTTACCGCATTAAGTGGGAAAGGGGAGTCAGGGATATTGAAGAGGGGCGGTCAAAGCCAGGGCTTCATTTTTTTGGAGGTTTGGGGATAAATCATACACAGATTATTGTTGAAGAGCTTTCCAAAAAAAGAGGCGATGAGAAGAAAAAAGGTGAGTCTGCCGAGCTTTCGGGGGCAGCTGAAAAATTTCTTAAGCTTTCCAAAGAGCATCTTGGAAAAACATACAACCAAGAAGCAATTGAGTTGAAGTTGCGTGAAAAGCTCTCTGAAATCAAGGAAAAATATGGCGAAAACTTTACCCTTGATGTCTATTTTGATGGAGAAAAAGTCAAAATCAGAACAGCTAAGAAGTAGAAAATATTAATTTTACCATTACTACATCCTTTCATAATACAAAAATGCGGTGAATCTTAAGTTATTACAAGTTCTTGAATAAAAATAACCCCGAATTGCTTTCTTATTCCTACTAAATATTTATACTAATGAACTGCTTTTTTATTTTTTAAGAGGTCAATATGAAAAAACTATCTTTATTTTTCTGCTTTATGGCAGTTATTTCAATTAGTTGTACTAAAAGCGAATCAGGTGGGAACACACCTTCTACAGATGTTGATTCTTATGGAAATGATGCCGGAATTATTGGTGAAAACGACCAGAATGATGCGGATATTACACCAACGCCAGAAACAGAGCTTGACAAAGATGTAGATGCGGTAGTAAAAAACGATGAAGACGAAACCCAGAAGCCAGATTTGGATATGTCTGAAAATGATAAAGATTTGGTGACTGATAGGGATGCAGAGACAATAAATCTTGATGTTGACACTGTTTTGGACTCTGATTTAGTTCCTGATTCGGATGTTGATGGTGTGACTCCAGAATGCACTGCGGCAGGTTATCCTAAATGTAATGAAAACTCTGTAGCGACATGTTCTGATGGTAAAATTGTAGAAAATCCGTGTGGCGAAGAAAAATGTGACAAAGGTGCTTGCAAACCTGTTATTTGTACGCCTAATGAATTTACCTGCAAAGATGATTTGAACTATTCTCAGTGCGATTCAAAAGGAATTAAATTAATAGATGGAACTTGCGGTGAAAACAACTTTTGCAGCCAGGCCAGCGGCGGCTGTGAGTGTGAAGTGCCTGTTAATATTATGTTTGTTCTCGATGCTTCCGGCAGTATGATGATGAAAAAAGTAGGCGATGCGACTCAATGGTCGATAGCACTTGATGCAATTGCGTCTGTTATGTCAAAATATCCGAGACTTAATTACGGACTTGCAACTTTTCCAGATATTGATCTTGCACAGAGTGATATAAATTCAGGTCTTGGCGGATGTAAGGCTGAATATACCGATAATTTCATTTTTGATGTGCAAGATAATTCAAACTATGATTCTTCTTTATGTAGCTCTGGGAACAGAAACCAAGGAGGAGCATCAGCAGGAAATCGCAGACTATCTTGCGGCAAGAAAAATTGCAGATAATCCTGATAATCTTAAATTTGTTCAGACACCACTTGTTAATATTTTTGATTACTTTGTTGATGGTTATCCAGATAATGGTCAGCTGAAAAATCATGGCACTTATCCTTCCTATATTATTCTGATTTCTGACGGTGAAGATGTTTGTTTTAACCCGATTAACAAAGAGTGGGCAATGGGGCCGCTTGGCGAAAAAGTGAAAAAACTTGCCGACAACTGGAAAATAAAAACCTATGCTATCGGATTTAATCTTGAAGGCGGCGCAGGTGCAAAACAGCTTGCCGCAATTGCTCAACATGGCGGAACTGGGATGGATAAACATATAAATGCGACAAATCTTGACTCGCTCACAACAGCGTTTGATACAATTTTTGAAAACATTAATCCAAGAGACTGTTCAGGTGCGGAAATTGTTATAAATCCACCAACCTGCACTGATTTGGATAGTGATGGCTGGTGCAGTGATCTTGATTGTAACGAGGCTAATTCTTCAATAAATCCTGCTGGTTTGGAGATTGATGACAATACTTATGATGAAAACTGCGACGGATACGATAAAGCGTGGGCAAACATTGATCAGGATGGTGATGGTTATACCCCGAATCAGGGTGACTGCAACGATTTTCAGAAGCTTGTCGGGCCTGGTTCAATTGAGGTTGCAGGCGACGGGATAGACAACAACTGCAATCAAAAAACAGATGAAGCTTTTATTTCATGTGATAGCGGACTGACTCTTGCTAAAAACGATGTTCCAGGAAATGCTTTAAAGCTTGCAAAAGCAATGGGAATTTGTTCAGAAAAAGGACTTTTATCTTCAACACTTTCTCTAGCCGGAGAGTCTGTGACTGAAAAATTTTATTACAGCAGTTCATGGCATAGCAGAGCATCTCTTTCACTTCCTTATTTTGATGATACCTATCAGACATACCAGATAAAAACCGGTTTTGGAACAAATATTATCAAAAAAGAGGGTTCAAATCTGGCTATTCTTTCAACCGGAGACTGGGACAAGCCGACAATGAAAGCATATACAACAAATCTTGCTGACGGAGATATGAGAACTGCTTCAAAAGTTCCGACAGACTGGATAAATAAACAGCCAAACTGTAAATCTCCAGAATCTTCATCCTGCGGCGGAACGACTGCAACAGGGACCGAAAACAACACCTGCTCAGGCAAGGAAATTCCGAGTGTGCAGGATCCAGTAATGCTGACCGTAACAATAAAAGTTCCTAATAATGCGAAATCATTCAGTTTTAACAGCTATTTTTTCTCGGTTGAATTTCCTCAGACAGCCTGTAATGTTTACAACGATTTTTTTATAGTTCTTCTTGATTCCCAATATAACGAGATTAATCCTCTCTCTTCAGACCTGAATCCTTATGATAAAAACCTTGCAATGGATATAAACAGAAACCCTATCGGTGTTGATTTGGCTCCAGACGGGCTTTTTAAAGCATGTTCAACAAGCTCTTCAGATTACCCTGATGCGGAAAATGACTATTCAGAATTTTGCGATGGGATGACAGAGCTTCTTGGTACAGGATTTGACACAGCAGGAAGTAAGAAACATGGCGGAACAGGTTGGCTCAACACAAAAGGAAATGTTGTCCCCGGAGAAACCATAACGCTGCGAATTGCTGTTTGGGAAGAGGGCAATTTAAACGATTATGGCTTTGAAGGGCCTGATCATTCCTACGACACAACAGTTCTTCTCGACAACTTCCAGTGGGGAACAGAAGAGGTAACCCCAGGAACTGAGCCTGTATAATTTTAATCAAAAGCGTTGTCTTATCCCTTGAAATGATTGAAAATATCCATGATTAATTTTCCGGTGTTTTAAGATTCTTTTCAATTTCAATTACTTTTTCAAGTGAAAGTTTGGTGATTTTTGAAGCAAAATGAATATCGCATCCATTTATTAAAAGTTCTTTGCATGCGTCAATACGCTCTTTTTCAATTCCTTTCTCTATCCCTTTCTCTATCCCTTTTTCGATTCCGTCCTCGTAACCTTTAATTCGCCCCATTTCCATTAGTTTTGTTGCAGTACTCATGGTTTCCTCCTCTAATTTTTCTGATATTTGATGAATTGTTTTTATTATCT
>CAZISX010000058.1:12102-22475 GCA_964542005.1 uncultured Spirochaetales bacterium | reverse complement strand
ATTATGCTGAAAAACAAAAAAACATTAATATTACTCATTGTTTTGGCTGCAATTGTTATTGCAGCTTTATTTTTTTACGGGAAGAATTCTTTTCTCCCCACTTCCCGTAAAATAGTCTGGGAAAAAGGGATGGAATATTCCTACAGTTATGAGCTTAAAAATGAAACTTCGGCTTCAATTGTTGCAGGAAGTGGAAATTCTCAGAATATGGCAAGCTCATTTGATTTTAAATTTATTCTTTCTATTGTCCCTGTAGAGGAAAGCAGTTCTATATATGTTCTCTCTGTCGGATTTAAAAACTTTGAAAAAGCATTCTTTTCAGCTATGGGCAACAACCTGATTCCTGACACTTCAGCGGCTGAGGCTCTTTTCTCCGGAACCAGATTTTTTGTAAAAATTAAGAAAAACGGAGAACTTGACGGATTTTATTTCAAAAATGAACACTCTCTTATGTTCAAACAGATTTCAACTTTTGTTTTCAGGGAAATTCTTTTCTCTCTTTCGACCGGAAATAATTGGGAAATGGTGGAAACAACTTCCTACGGAAAGGCTCTTGCAGATTATGCGGTCACTGAAGAGAGCGATTTATTGAGATTAAAAAGAGAACGGAAAAATCCTGACATTCCTTTTATTACAAAGCTTGATGTCAAAACTTTTTCTTCTGATTTTTCTATTTCTCTTCAGAAAAACGAGCTTAATGAGATTTCCGGAAAAGAAATTGTATCAGCCTCTGCTGCTGCCAATACATATACTGTATCTTCTTATGTAAACCTTAAGCTGGAGAATAAGTCCGAAGCATCTGAAGAGGATAAAAAGTTGTATAACGGCACAAAAGAACTGGTATTCTACAACAAAGATGAATCCCCTGAGGATAGGGAAAAGGGGAGCAACCCTCTTGAAGCAAAGGCATCAGGTCTGACTTTTGAATCTCTTGAGCATACTCTTCTTAATTTTTCAGAAATAAGCAACGATATGAAAGCAAGGAACAATCTTCTCCCAAGAGCAGACGCTCTGGTTGCGATGAATCCTGAGCTTTGCGGCAAACTTGAAAATCTTTTTACTGACAACAGAGTGAATTTTTCTGCAAAAGGTTATATTATGAGTATTCTTGCCGGTGCTGGCACAAAAGAGGCTCAGGCAGCAATGACAAGAATCATATCCAGTGATTATGCGGCACAGCTTCCTGATTTTCCTATGCTTATGCAGAGTTTTTCTTTTGTATTTAAACCTGAGACCTCAACACTCGCCTTTCTGAAGGATTTTGTTGAAAAGAAAGATGGTATCGGCAAGCTTGCCGCTGCTCATTCTCTGGGAACGCTTACGGGAAGACTCTGGAATAGCGGCAACAAAGCAGAAGCTCTGAAGTATAATGAATTTTTAAAAGGAGGATTAAAAACTGCATCAGCTCAAATTGAAAAGGAATCTTTCATAAAAAGCCTTGGTAATGCAGGCATTCCGGAGAATATCCCAGTAATTACTGAATTCGCAAAAGATGAAGATCCGAGAACTCGTGCCTCTGTTGCTTCTGCATTAAGAAAAAATCAGACACCGGAAGCGGAGAAAACTGTTTTGGATCTTATTTCTGATAAAGATCTTATGGTGCAGAAGTCAGGCTTCCAGACTCTCTCATCTTATAATTTAAGAGATGAACACTACAACTCAATTTATACCAAACTTGATTCAAAAGATTTCGGCGAATCAAGCTACTCCAATATTCTTGATATTCTTTCCGCACATCCTGAGAGAAAAAATGAAGGATTGAAAATGCTTGACAGAATGCTGAAGGAAAAGATCAACAGCCAGGGGCTGGAGTCCCGCATCAATAATATGAAAAGAACTTTATCTGAAGGAAACTGAGGAGGTGTTAATGCGTGTTTTTTTTCCAGCTTTGGCTATATTTTTTGTTTCCACTCTTTTTGCTGCTGAAAACAAGATGGATATTGAGGATTTGCGGAGGATGTACGACAATAAAATAAATATCATAAACTCCTACAATTCAATTGTTGACAAAGAGAACTATGGAACATCTACTCAAAAAAGAAAGAATATATTTATGCTTCACATTGAGTTTATTAACTCTCAGGACACATTTAATGTCCCCTTTGATCTTGAAGACAGGGAAAGACGGCTCTCATCAATGAGAGGGGCTTTTGGATATAAAAAAACATTTGTTGATCGATGGGACTTTTCTCTTTTTCCATTTGTTCTTTTTGATGGTCTGGGATTTATTGATGATTCCGGAAGGGACAGTACAATACAAAACAATTTCATGGACTTAATGCTTGGAAGCAAAATTAATTTCAAAAACATTGAAATAGTACCTGCTTTTGTATTTTCAAAAACACCAGAGACAACAATTGTGAATAATGAGAAATTGTATAAAGCTGAAAACGAAGAGTCTGACAAGTTGAAGATGAAAAGTTATATGATTAAAGGCCGGGCTGGTGATTTTGGATTTGATTTTATTTTCAACAGAGAATCTTTTGACAACATAGCTTTTTCAAACAATTTCAGTTTTGGTAAAATGGGAATTGTAGCACCGGAACTCAGATATTTATCTTATGGAAATGATGTAAAAATTGGAGCATCATACACAAACCGCATTTCTAATGGAGGAGTTATATTCTATCCTTTTGCACAGATATTTTTTGACACTGAAGGCAGCGGGGTTGATCATGCAATTATTAAAATAGAAACCAATCTTGCGGAAGGAGAACTCACAAGTGAAGACTGGCAAAGAACAACTCAGGGAGCTATTGGATTTACAGCAGCAGGCTCTTATTCTCAATATATGTTGAATGAAGGCGTTCTGGGGTTTATGTTTAAAGGGTTTGCAAGAATAAATGAGCTTAATATTGAAGCCGGCTTTTCTAAAGATTATCACGAAATTATGGAGTTTTTACCTGCTCCTGCGACAACACTGTTCTTTACCTTTGGCTTAAAAATATGAAACACCAAGCTATTCTATAGCACATCAAACTTTCGGAGGTTGTGATGATCCGTTTTTTTAGTTTTCTCTTTGTTGTTTTGCTTGTTTTTAATCTGTTTGCTCTGGAGAAAAGTTTAGAGAGTGTTTCTGTTGCAGATGCTTGCAATCAGGCGGATATGATTCTTTTTGATATTTACGATATTGAACTTTCTCTTGCTGTGGGGCTTTCTATTGAGGATTTAACAAAATCTTATCCTGATATTTTTACATCAGGAGGAACTGTAACTGGTGCTGTGCTGAGTATGGTTGTTGATGAAAGGTATAGAAAAGGGATTGGTTTTTTGTTAAAAACAGTTTCGCAGTATATTGCAAGGTCTGATTTTGATAAAGAATCTTATGAAAATCGTTATGCAAAGGCTATTGAAGATTACAATAAACTCAGTAAATTGTGTTCCGGCTCGAATGCTAAACCGTACAAATCAAATATAAAAAGAAAGAACAACTCTGTTTTGGGTATTTTCTTGGATACTTCTGCGAATGAGGCTGTTTCTATAATGAAAAAAAAGTATTTCAAAGCTCTTTCTATTAAAAATATTAATCTTATGAACAGCTCTAAAAATATTGCTTACGGCTTTTTTGGTTCAGAAGATGATATTCTTGACTTTGAATATGATGAAAATGAAAGAAAGACCTCTCTTCACTATGCTATAGAATTTGGGGATATTAATATTATTCAGAGTATTCTGAATTTTTTCCCGGAAGAGTTTCTTCCAATGTTGTCACAACGCGAAGACGGTTTAGGTGATACTCCGGTAATTAGTGCCGCGAAGCACAATAATTTTGATATTATTAGACTTTTAGCTGCAAAAACGCCAAATTCTTTTAATAAAAAAGACAATTATAACAACAAGCCCTCCTTTTATGTAAAAGATGATGAGCTTAAGTCTTTTGTTATGAAGACTGAAAATGAAAACAATAACAGCTGGCTTTCCCCAATAGTTCTTTTTAATGCCGCACTTCTCTCTCCTGCTGCTGGTCTTGAAACTGTGCGGTTCAGATATAAATATTTTACCTGGGGACTGCCATCATTCTATACAAACGGAAAAAATATTTACGGAGGATCATTGGCAGGCGCAGGTTTCAAGATCTCTTTTGACAACAAAGCTCAAAATGAAATAAACATCTATGCCTCTTTAGGTCTTGAAATTATGAAGTTTGAAGATAGCTCAACAAAGAAAAAGCATCGAATTGAAGGATTACTGCCTATCCAACTTTCTTACAGAAGAAATTTGGGAGCTGATTTTTATATTGAAGGCGGAATTCAGGGCTATGCCGGGTGGGTTGAGAGATGGAAAGAAAAATCAACAGGAGATGAAAAGGATATTTCCAATAAAGGAGTTCCCTTCTCTATTTTTATCAGAGGCGGATTTTTATAGCTCTTTTTTCAAAACATTACAAATAGTCTCAAATATTTTGAAAATCTAGTATGTTATGCTAATATATGCCGTCGTTATGAAAAAGGGAGTATTGTGTGGAAAAAAAGATTGATATTAAAAAGTTATTTTCAGAAACAAAAACTATTGCAATTGTTGGCCTAAGTGACAAAATTGAAAGAACATCAAACAGAATTGGAAGGTATCTTAAAAATGAAGGAGGTTACAGAATAATTCCTGTAAACCCTGAAATTGAAGATGTTCTCGGAGAAAAAGCATACCCGTCACTTCTTGATATTCCAGAAGATATTGAAATTGATATTTTAAATGTTTTCCGCCGCTCAGAATATCTGCCTCAACTTGCAGAAGAAGCAGTAAAAAGAAAGGTTAAATTTTTCTGGGCGCAGCTTGGAATCTACAACAAAGAAGCAGAAAAAATTCTTATAAATGCTGGAATTCCTTATATTATGGATGCTTGTATTTTTGTTGAACACAGGGGATTTTTCTTCTAATGACAGAAAAAGTTAATAAAAAGCCGCTCAATTCTGACCGGATTTTTTCGATAGCAATTGTACTTATAATAATATTTTTAATAGGTTACAATGCTATAAATTTTTTTGGGCCAACCATTATGCTTAATGGCAAAGAGGTTTTAACAATTTCCGGCAAAGAACCATCAACGGGAATCGAAAGAGTTATCCAAATTAACAAAGAAAAATCTATCCTTATTTTCTGGGCAACATGGTGCTCAACCTGTATTGACGAAATAGAAATGCTAAAAAAGATCAAAACAGATGTCCAGATTACAGGTATTTTAAAAATGCCTGTAAAAGTAGAGCAACTATCTAAAATTGCTCCATCTTTTTATTCAATAATCGGGACAGATCCGCTCCATGATGATTTTATGATTTCAGCAGTACCCACAATTATCCTTTTGAAAAACAACAAAATCGAGAAAGTCAAAGTTGGAATGATTTCTGAACAGGAATTCAAAAATTGGCTCGAACAATAACGCTCATTTTTGTAGTCTTTATTTGCTCCCTTTTTTCATGCAGTGAAAATTCCTCCTCAAAACAACAACAAATCATAGAAAAAGAACCAAACAACACATATCCAGAAGCAACAAACATTGAATTAGGCCAGAAATATGAAGGAGTTATCAATGGCAGCTTTAATATGGAAGAAAAAAGTTACTGCGATATTGACATCTATCTTCTTGAGGTTAGAAAAGGGCTGACTTACACAATTAATTTCAACTCATCTAACTCAAATTTTGCCCCTTTTGTCGAACTTCTGAGCGCGAATGGACTTTTGAAGAAAGTAGTTTTTGAATCTGGCAAAGAGGCTGCTATCTCTTTCAACGCACTTAACGATGATTATCTCTATTTTATATTTGGCGATGTCCGCAACCTTGAATCTGAGCAATGCTTTACAGACAAAAACTACACCTACTCATTTGAAATATCAAAAGAGCACCCGTGCGACAGAGATAACATCCCGTTATTAAAAGTAAATAAAGAAATTGATATGTACAACTTGAATGGTGACATTGCTCTTTTCAGAGCAAATGAGCTTGATGGAACTTTTGGCATTTCTGCTCAGAATAAAAATAATGAAACAGACAGAAAAATGATGCTTATAGATTGTTTTTCGGAATCTATTGTTGCCTACTCGGATGATTTGGATTCTGAAAGCAACATGCTTGAACCATATATTTACTTCACATCAACAGGTATTCATAACTACATAATCTCTGTAGAAAACTGGATAACCGATTTTACAAAAAAAGAAGCCGACGCCTTTACTCTCGAAACCGAAAATCAGGACATGACAAAAGAATTTGAACCAAACGACTTGCCTGGGTATGCAAATATTTTTTCCCGTGAAAAAACGGAAGGATTTTTGGATATTGAATTGCATCTCATTGACGGTCAAATGGAAGAAGACATTGATTTTTTTAAGGATACTGCATTGTCTGGGACAGTCTATGAAATCAACATCACACTTCCAAAAGGCGGCTCACTAAACCAAAATCTATATATTGTCTCCACCTCGTTATCCTCAAAAGAGCTGCGAAAAGTTTCAATTAACAATGCTGCGATTGGTGAAAACTCAACAACTGATATTTTTGTTCCGACAAATGGCAGTCTTTATTTTTTATTTCAAGGCAAAAATCTACCCTACTCTTTTTCTACAAGAAACTACGCTCCTGACAAAACACTTCTGACTGATGCAGAAAATCAGTTTCAGCTTAAAAAATGTGAATCTGTTTACGCCAACTACCAGCCATCTGAAACAAAAAAAACCAGAATAACAACTAGTTATAAAGATGCTCCGACAGAACTCGGAATTTATCACAAAACAGGAAATCCTTATATTTTAAAAAGTATTACAGAAAAAAACACAGTTGTAATTTTACCGGAAAAAGAAAATAAAAATCTGGTTGTTTCTGGTGCAATCGGCGTTTGCAACCCTGGAGAGGAGAATATTTTAAAAATCACAGTTGCAGAGGAAGAATTCAAACTCGAGGAGAATGAGGTTACAACAGAAACCCCTGTTTTGGCCAGCTTGAACAAATCATATATAGGATTCTTCAACAGCTTTGAACGGATTCTAACAAATAATTTTCAACTCTCAATTGAAGAAGACAAAACACTACATCTCCAAACCATGTACTTTGACAAAAAAGATAATCCAGGAATTGACACTGTAATTAGAATAAAAGATGAAAATGATAATATAATTGCAGAAAATGATGACAAAGATCCTCTCTTTTTGACAAACAAATACAGCTATCTTTCATTCAGCGTCAAAAAAGGCAAAAAGTATACAATCGAAGTAAAACCATTTATGGATGAAGAGTTAAGCGACCCCGATTATATGAATATAATTGCCTATTATATTCTTGACATAAGTGCAGAGTAAAGCTATCTTATTTTCAAACTTTTTGAAACATACGGAGGTTTTCATGAAAAAATTAGGGTTGTTAATTGCGGTTATCGCAATGATTGCAGTAGTTGCCTGTTCAAAAAAAGCTACACCAGAGGCTGAAGTTGATGCTATGACAAAACAGTATTTGTACTCTCTTCGCGATGGTAAAATTGATGAAGTCTACAATACAATGCTTTCAAAAAACATGAAAGCTGTTTTCACAATTGAAGATTTCAAAGAACATGCGAAAAACATTTACAAAAACAAAGTTGGTACAGAAATCAGAACTTCTGGCGCAAAAATTGATGTTGACAAAGCAACAGGAAAACCAATTTCCGCAGTTGCAAAAACAGCAAACTGGGGAAGAATGGCTTCAGCTACTGATAAAGACGAATCTTTAAAATTTACTGTGAGAATGGTAAAAGAGGGTGAAGCATGGAAAATCGAGCAGGAAGATTATATGCTTGAACTTGCTACAGAAAAAGGAGACAAACAGCGTCTTGAAGAACTTCTCAAAAACTACAAAGGTCTTATCAAACTTGAAGAAGTAAGAGCAACAAAAACAGATAAAGGAATGGCTAAAATTGAAGGAACAATCCTTAATGGTTCCGAAGACTTAGACCTTATTAAAATCGGAGTTAAACTAAAATTCAAAGACAATGCTGGAGATTTTGTTTATATTCAGAAATTCTATCCTGTAACAGATATGCGTTTTGAAGGACTCAGAACCTCTGTTTTACCTGGCGAAGCAAAAGTTTTTGAATTAAAAGTTAAAGATCTTCCTGAAACATGGGATTCGAATCAGCCGCTTGATTTTGAATTTTACATGATTGATGGTGCTCCTATTACAAAAGAAGAGCTGACAGCAGAACTTGCAGACAGAGCTATAAAGAAAAAAGAAATCGAAGAAGCAAGAAGAGCTGACAGCGAAGCACAGAGACAGATAAAAGAAATGTGGGAAAGAGAAAAGAAACTTAAAGAAAAAATCAAAGCACTTAAGGCAACTGGCCAATAACTTATGTCCTATAAATTAAATCAATTCTTATAGTTATAATGACTTCAAATATTTTAATTGACAGGAGGTTCATTTTGTGCTACAAATCTGTCGCTTTCATAGCTCTTTTACTTTTGAGTTCAATGGCTTTTGCCGCAGATTCTTTTGCGACTCTGCTGCCAAATAAAGCTGTAAGCATAGGCAACAATGTCTATGAAATAAAAAATTACAGCTACACAAAAACAGATAAAAAAATAAAACAAAAACTGGGCAGTGAAGAAACCACAATATCAGATGTTCTTGTAAATGAGAAAGATTACAGAATTTATGTTTTCTACAATCTTAAATCATTTGCAAGATGGCATCGGATTTTTGTTATAGAAGAAGGCAAAAAACTTACAATACGCATCTTTGAGTAACACTCATTGATCCCGGATAGTCTAATGGCAGGACCGCGGATTCTGATTCCGCTCGTCTAGGTTCGAATCCTAGTCCGGGATCCATTTTTTGTGTCCCCATCGTCTAGTGGCCTAGGACGCTGGCCTCTCACGCCGGTAACAGGGGTTCGAACCCCCTTGGGGATGCCACTTTTTTTCTCAGTGATTTCAAGAAGTTATCACTTAAAAGTCAGGTTACCCCCGCTGATAAGGTAAAGGAAGCAGTCTTGAAAGATGCGGCTGGTCTTATTGTTGAACCGGTCTCAAAACCAAATGACCCCATCAATCTTTGGTATTGGTATGATTATACCCACCCCAAAAATATTTCGCATTTTTTCTACACCTTGACATATAATACTTGCGTGGTAATATATTTGCAGAACGATTGTAATAGATATAAGGTGATAAAATGGCAAAGGTTCGATGCAACAAATCAATGTTGGAAAATAGGCTGAACACGATAACAACGCTTCTTGCTGAAAATAGAACTTCTGGCGATATTGTGAAATACTGTCAAGACAACTATCAGGTTACAGAGAAAACCGCTCGGATGTATATGCAAGTCGCAAGAGCTGAAGTTATGGAGTTTTTACAGAAAGATAAAAATGAGATTATGAGTGACTTCTTGCTACAGTACCGAGCACTATACCAGACCGCATTGGTCAAGGGTGAACTCAGTACAGCATTTAAGGTATTAGAAAAAATACAGTCTCTGTTCGGAATAACAACACTAAGAGATATTGACGGTGAAGTCAAGTCTGAGGAAAAATCATGGAAGTATGCTGTCACGCCAATAATCAAACCAGCGAAATAAGCAACTCATTAAAATCCTTGCACTCTTTCACTTTTAACCGCTCGCACATTTGCCCCAGATTGAACGATTTAAGGCTGGGGAATAGTAAAGCAGCTCTATCCCCTGCTCCATCATTATCAATGCACAATATCAGCTCTCCGGAATACCTGCTTTTTAAATGGTCAATCTGTGTTTTGTTCGGAATGCCGCCAACGGAAACGATCTTGCAATTAGAAAGAGAAATATTAAAAAGCTGGCGAAAGCTCATAGCATCAATCACCGATTCAAAAATATAAATACTATCAGGCTTATCACTTCCGATTTCAAAAGGTTCAAAAGGTATGCCGGCAAGTTTGGTGCTCTTGTGAGTCCCTTCTAAATTCCTGGTTGAAACATAAACAATCTCATTACTGGAAAAGTGAAAAAATAGAATTGCAGGCAGATAAAAGATGAAATAACCTTTCTCAGATATTAAGCCTGCTTGCTTTAATTCCTCACGGCTATAGCTTGCCAGTAGCTGATTGGATAGCTCCACTGAGTTATCTAAGCAGTGTATTTGAAACTGCTCAATCACAAACAAGCTCAAGCCTCTGTTGGTCAAGTAGCTTTTGCCCCGCTCTGTAAGTTCTGTCAGTTCAAAGATTGTCTGATAGATTTTGGTGTTTATGCGCGCATCTTTAACCTTAACCGCTGGTATTTGTGCCGGTTTTGCTTCTTGTGTTGATGAAAAATTGCTGTAGCTCAAAATAATTCCCGCCGCCGTGATTGCATCACAATTAAAATAAAGCTCGGCAAACCGGATAACATCGCCGCCTTTGGAGCAACCAAAACATTGCCAAAGATTTTTATCTGGTGT